>NZ_JBOHDN010000239.1:0-20084 GCF_050699375.1 Nocardioides sp.
TCAGCAGCCGGCGTAGCGCACTCAGCGAACGCGGGCCTGCCCCCGAGGCGAAGGCGTCCGCGTCGGGATAGAGCGCCCGGACCTGAGTCGCCGGCAACGCGGCGAGCATCGCTCGGCCGCTGGCCGTGGTGTGGGCGGGCAGCCGTACCCCGACATCGGTGATCAGCAGCGGGCGCCCCGGGGCGCGCTCCTCGAGGAGATAGACCACCTCGCGGCCTTGCAGCACCGAGAGGTGGACGCCGTTGCCGGAGCGGTCGCGCAGATCGGCGACCAGCCGCCGCGCCAGCCGTTGGAGCGGCGCCTGCCGGGTGTATCCAGTGCCCAGCTCGTAGGCCGCGACGCCGAGTCCGTACACCTTCTGCTCGGGATAGTGCACGACGAAGTTCGAGGCGAGCAACGTGCTGAGCAGGTGGTACGTCGTGGACTTGGGCAGCTTCAGATCCCGCGAGAGCGCAGACGCGGTCACGGGACTCGCCTGACCGGCGAGGTAGCGGAGGATGGCGAGCGTCTGCTCGGCTGCGGGCACGACGGCCATGCTTGGATCGTAGTGGTTTCAGATCTCCGTCAGTCAGACGGCACGACGGCCACCGACCCACGTCTGAGCGACGAGCGGGACTCCCGGGCGGTAGGCCAGATGGACGTACGACGGTGCGTCGAGGACCGCGAAGTCCGCGCGGCGGCCGACGTCCAGGGTCCCGACATCGGAGCGGTCGAGCGCTCGAGCACCGCCGGCCGTCGCCGCCCACAGGGCCTCGGCCGGTGACATGCCCATGTCGCGTACGGCCATGGCGATGCAGAACGGCAGCGAGCTGGTGTAGCTGGAGCCAGGGTTGCAGTCGCTGGCCAGCGCCACGGTCACACCGGCGTCCAACAGTCGACGCGCATCCGGCCATGGCTGCCGCGTCGAGAACTCCACGCCCGGCAGCAAGGTGGCGACGGTGCCGGACTGGGCCAGCGCATCGACGTCGGCAGCGGAGAGGAAGGTGCAGTGATCGACGGCAGCCAGGCCCAGCTCGCAGGCCAGCTGGACGCCCGGGCCGTCGCCGAGCTGGTTGGCGTGCAGTCGACCCTTCAGCCCCTTGTCGTGCCCCGCCTTCAAGATGGTGCGCGCCTGGTCGGCGTCGAAGGCGCCGCGCTCGCAGAACACGTCGATCCAGCGTGCGTGAGGCGCTGCCGCCTCGAGCATCGGCCCGGTCACCAGGTCGACGTACGCCGCCGCGTCCGATCCCTGCGGGACGACGTGCGCGCCGAGGAAGGTGGTGTCCTCGGTGAACCGGCGGGCGATGGCCAGGCTGCGGGCCTCATCGGCGACAGTGAGGCCGTAACCGCTCTTGATCTCGATATGGGTGGTGCCCTGACGATGCATCTCCGCGACCAGTCGGACGACGTTGGCCGCCAGCTGCTCGTCGCCGGCCTGGCGGGTGGCAGCGACGGTGGTACGGATCCCGCCGGCGGCGTACGGCGCCCCGGTCATCCGTGCCTCGAACTCGGCGGATCGGTCGCCGGCGAAGACGAGATGGGAGTGGCTGTCCACGAAGCCGGGGATCACCGCCCGACCACCGAGGTCGACCCGTTCGTCGGCGTCCGGGGCCCGGGTGACCGGGCCGACCCACGCCAGGCGCTCTCCCTCGACCACCAGGGCGGCGTCCGTCAGAAGACCCTGCTCCCCCTGGGTGGCCAGCTCGCTGATCCCGGTCATCACAACACTGCTCATGCCCACACCGCCCCGATCGCCTCGGCCAGCTCCTGGCCGACGTCTTGCCGGTCGCCGGGACGGATCACGATCTTCCCGTCGGCGACCACATGGTTGACATCTTCCCCGGTCGCGGCGAAGACCACTGAGCTCTCGTCGCTGCCGGTTCCCGCCGTACGCGGGCTGCTCGTCGCCAGGGTGACCAGGTCGGCACGCTGCCCGACGGCGATGCGGCCGGCGTCGGCCCAGCCCAGGCTCTCGTGGCCGGTCACCGTGGCCGCCTGGAGCAGCTCGGCGGCCGTCCAGTGCCCGCGCTGCTCGGTGGCCAGCCGCTCGTCCAGCTCGACAGCCCGCATCTCCTCGAAGAGGTCGATCACGGCATGGCTGTCGCTGCCCAGGGTCAGCCGGGCCCCCGCGTCGTGCAGCGCACGGCTCGGGCCGATGCCGTCGCCGAGGTCGCGCTCGGTGGTCGGGCAGAAGTCGGCGTACGCCGAGGCCTCGCCCAGGAGCCGGATGTCGGTGTCGGTCAGGTGGGTGGCGTGCACCGCGGTGGTGTGTGCGCCGAGCAGACCCTGCTCGGCGAGCAGCTGCGTCGGCGTCATTCCGTACGCCTCCAGGCACTGCTCGTTCTCGGCAGGCTGCTCGGAGAGGTGGACGTGGAGCGGTTTGCCCGCCGCGGGGCGGAGCTGGTCGCGCGGGACCGCGCGCACCGAGTGCATCGCCGCGCCGACCAGCACGCCGGCCCGGTCCTCAAGTCCGGCGACCCGCCCGGCCCAGGTGTCGGCGTCGCCGTCGGAGAACCTGCGCTGTACGCCTTCGGGCGGGGTCCCGATGCCGGAGGCGAGATACAGGGTGTCGAGGAGGGTGATCCGGATCCCGGCCTCGCGCGCCGCCTCGGTCAGTGCGTGGCCCATCGCGTTGGGATCGGCGTACGGCGTGCCGTCGGGCTGGTGGTGCAGGTAGTGGAACTCGCCCACGCAGGTGATGCCGGTGGCCGCCATCTCGCGGTAGACCGCCCGGGCAAGAGCGAAGTAGCTGTCCGGGTCGAGGCGCTCCGCGACGGCATACATCTGCTCTCGCCAGGTCCAGAAGGATCCGCGGCCGCGCTGGGTGCGCCCCCGCAGGGCGCGGTGGAAGGCGTGGCTGTGGCAGTTGGCCAGGCCCGGAACGGTGAGCCCGGGCAGCCGCGTCGCCGCCTCGGCCGGGCCGGTGAACCCGGGGACCACGGCGGCGAAGCGGCCGTCGGCGACGGTGACCAGCACGTCATCGGCGACTCCATCGGGCAGGACCGCCCGCTCCAGCAGATAACGCTCGCTCATCCGGCCAGCCCCTGGAGCGTGTCGGCGAGCGCCTCGACCCCGGCGAGGCAGTCGGCCATGTCGGCGTGCTCCTCGGGCGAGTGCGAGATGCCGGTCGGGTTGCGTACGAACAGCATCGCGGTCGGGATTCCGGCTGCCGAGAGGATCCCGGCGTCGTGGCCGGCCTGGGTCGGGATCACCGGCCAGCCGCGGGGTTCGGCGATGCGCCGGGCGAGGTCGGCGTCGAAGCCCACCGACGCCGAGACCGACTCCGGGGTGACCTCGAGGCCGGTGCCGTCCTGGCCGGCCCGCTCGGCCGCCTGGGCGGTGATCGCCTCGACCAACCGGGCGAGTCCGTCGTCGGTGGCGCAGCGGGCGTCCAGCCAGGCGGTGACCTGGGACGGCACGGCATTGGTGCCGTTCGGCTCGACCGTGATCCGACCAAAGGTGGCCCGCTCCCCGGCCAGCCGAGCCTGCGCGTTGGCCGCGACCGCGGTCATCGCGTAGGTGAGCATCGGGTCGCGGCGGTCCTCCATCCGGGTGGTCCCGGCATGGTTGGCCTGACCGGTGAAGTCGAAGCGGTAGCGGCCGTGCGGCCAGAACTCGCTGGCCACCCCGACCGCTGCCTCCCGGTCGATGAGGTCGCGCCCCTGCTCGACGTGGAGCTCGACGAAGGTGCCCACCCCGGCCAGCAGGTCGGAGCCCTGCGACGGGTCGACGCCGGCCGTGGCCCAGGCGTCGCCCAGACGTACGCCATCACGGTCGGTGAGCGCCTCGGCCTGCTGGAGCGTCATCGCACCGACCGCGAGCCGTGAGCCGAGACAGGCCAGGCCGAACCGGGAGCCCTCCTCCTCGACGAAGGCACCGATCCCGATCCGCCTGCCCGGCGTGAAGCCACGCTCACGCATCAGGTCGAGCGCCGCGAACGAGGAGACCACCCCGAGCGGACCGTCGAAGGCACCGCCGTCGAGCACCGAGTCCAGGTGGGAGCCGGTGAGCAGGTCGCCGCCTTCGGCGGCCGACCCCGGGGAGACCTCCCACCAGGCGACCGCGTTGCCGAAGCCGTCGTACTCCAGCCGCAGTCCACGGGCGCGGGCCTCCTGGGCGAACCAGTCGGCGCACTCCCGCTCAGCGGTGGCGAACGGCTGGCGGAAGTAGCCGCCGGAGGCGGTCGACCGCCCCAGCGGAGCCAGGTCGCGCCACATCTCCTCGAAGCTCACAGTTCAGGCCTCTCGTTCTCGTCGCTTCCGGTCAGCCTTCGCTCAGCCCTCGGTCATCGGGATGCGGACCCCGCGCTCGGTCGCGACCTCGCCGGCCAGGTCGTAGCCGGCGTCGACATGCCTGATCACACCCATACCGGGGTCGTTGGTCAGCACCCGCTCGATCTTCTCGGCCGCCAACGCGGTGCCGTCGGCGACGCACACCTGCCCGGCGTGGATCGAACGACCCATCCCCACTCCGCCCCCGTGGTGGATCGAGACCCAGGACGCACCCGAGGAGGTGTTCACCAACGCGTTGAGCAGCGCCCAGTCCGCGATGGCGTCGGAGCCGTCGAGCATCGCCTCGGTCTCCCGGTACGGCGAGGCGACCGAGCCACAGTCGAGGTGGTCGCGGCCGATCACGACCGGCGCCTTGAGCTCGCCGCTCTTCACCATCTCGTTGAACTTCAGGCCGGCCAGCTGGCGTTCGCCGTAGCCGAGCCAACAGATCCGTGCGGGCAGGCCCTGGAAGTGCACCCTCTCCTGCGCCATCGTGATCCACTTCCGCAGCCGCTCGTTCTCGGGGAAGAGCTCGAGGATGGCCTTGTCCGTGGCGGCGATGTCGGCGGGGTCCCCGGACAGCGCGGCCCAGCGGAACGGGCCCTTGCCCTCGCAGAAAAGTGGCCGGATGTACGCCGGCACGAACCCGGGGAACTCGAAGGCTCGGTCATAGCCGGCCTTGCGGGCCTCGTCCCGGATGGAGTTGCCGTAGTCGAACACCTCCGCGCCCTTGTCCTGGAACTCCACCATCGCGCGGACATGGGTGGCCATCGACTGCTGGGCGCGCTTGGTGAATCCGACCGGGTCCTCGTTGCGCTCGCGCTCCCAGTCCTCGAACGCCGTCCCGGCCGGCAGATAGAACAGCGGGTCGTGGGCACTGGTCTGGTCGGTCACCACATCGATCGGCGCATCCGACTCGAGCAGTGCCGGCACCATCTCGGCGGCGTTGCCCAGCACGCCGATGGACAGCGGGCGCCGGGCGTCGCGTGCCTCGACCGCCAGCTCGACCGCGTGTTCCAGCGAGTCGGCCTGGACGTCGAGGAAGCGGTGCTCGATCCGCCGGGTGATCCGCGACTGGTCGCACTCGATACAGATCGCCACGCCGTCGTTCATCGTCACCGCCAGCGGCTGGGCACCACCCATCCCACCCAGGCCCGCGGTCAGGGTGATGGTCCCGGCGAGCGTCCCGTCACCGTGGCCAGGCCTGCCAGAGGCAGCGAGCTTGTCGGCGACCGCCGCGAACGTCTCGTACGTCCCCTGCAGGATCCCCTGTGTCCCGATGTAGATCCACGAACCGGCCGTCATCTGGCCGTACATCGTCAGCCCGAGGTCCTCGAGCCGCCGGAACTCCTCCCAGTTCGCCCAGTCACCGACCAGGTTGGAGTTCGCGATCAGGACCCGGGGCGCCCACTCGTGCGTACGCATCACGCCGACCGGCTTGCCCGACTGCACCAGCATCGTCTCGTCGTCCTCGAGCGTGCGAAGGGTGCGTACGAGCGCGTCGTACGCCTCCCAGCTCCGTGCGGCCCTGCCGGTTCCGCCGTAGACGACGAGGTCCTCGGGACGCTCCGCGTTCTCCGGATCCAGGTTGTTCATCAGCATCCTCAGCGCAGCCTCCGTCTGCCACGACTTCGCGGTCAGCTCGGTGCCGCGTGCGGCGTGGATGGGAAGACGGGGGTTGGTCGAGCGCTCATTCATGGCAAGCTCCGATCACGGACTCAGCGACTGGGAGGATCGCCCCGGCGGCGAGCTGCGAGCTCGTGCTCTGTCGATCCATGTGTCCATCAAACGCAGTGTTGGATGGTCTGACCAGTGCTTCAGCCCGCCTATTGTCTGGGATACCAGACTTGGCGCGGATCGAAGTGCCTGAGCGTCAGTCGATCAGGCCCGCCTCGCGCGCGAGCCGGACGGCGTGGACGCGGTTGTTGGCGTTGAGCTTGCGGGTGGCGCTCTTCAGGTAGGACTTGACGGTGCTCTCCACGATCCCGAGCGACTCGGCAGCCTCCCGGTTGCTGTTCCCGAGCGCCACCTGGCGCAGGACGTCGAGCTCGCGGGAGGCCAGGCGGACCACCGGTGCCAGCTGAGCCGGGCCCGACTCCCCCGCTGCGCCGGTGAGCCGGAGGACCATCGCCTCGAGGCGGCTGCGAACCGAGGGGTCGATGACCAGGCCGGCCAGGTCGGTGAGCTCGTCGGCCATCTCCTGGCGTTCGGCCCGGTCGCGCCTCGCCACAGGCTCGGACGGGTTCGCCGACGGAGCCGGCGCCGGAGCCAGGCGAGAGAGCCGACTTCGGACTTCGTCGTCGATCAGGATCTCGCGCTCGAGGGCACGGACCAACGGTCGCAGTGCGTCGAACCAGACGGTGCCGAGGCCCCGCTGCGAGCGTGAGCCCAGGTAGACGAGCATGCGAGGGGTCCGGCCGACCAGGATCGGCAGCGCGGCGACGGTCTCCAGATGCTCCTGGCGGACGACGGTGTCATAGAGGTGGGTGATGCCTCGCGCCGTGTAGTAGTTGTCGACCGCGCCGGGCTGGCGGGTCTGCAGGGTCTTCCCGCCCAGGCCCTGCCCGCTGACGACGCGGAGACCTCGCAGCGCACCACCCTTCGCACCGCAGGTCGCGGTGATGTCGATGGCCGTTCCATCTGCGCGGACAGGGCCCCCGAAGGCAAGGTCGAGGCCGGATGCGGCCCGGAATGATGCCAGCGTCTGGCCGATCCGGGACCCGTCGTACGGCGCCTCTGCGCTGATCCCGATGGTGCTCATGGCCCTGAGCGTAGGTGACGCCCGTCACAGACAACAAGAGTCCGACCCCCTCTTTCGGGGGCACTCTTCCGGGGGTATCGGACGGCTTGCGACAGCCCCACACTCGGTTCACCAATCCGAGTAGGAGGCACGATCATGGCCCAAATCACGGCTACCCGAGCCGAGGTCGACGGGCGCACGATGCGTCGCGTCGCTACGGCTTCGCTGACCGGCACCACCATCGAGTTCTACGACTTCCTCATCTACGGGCTCGCGGCAGCCCTGGTGTTCAACGCCGTCTTCTTCCCGTCCATGGGCGGCCCCGAGGGCACCCTGGCGTCGATCGCGACCTTCGGGGTCGCGTTCGTCTTCCGTCCGCTGGGCGCGATCCTCTTCGGTCACTACGGCGACCGGATCGGTCGCAAGGCCACCCTGATCACGACGCTGATGATCATGGGCACCTCGACGTTCGCGATCGGCCTCCTCCCGAGCGTGGAGTCGATCGGGAAGGGCGCGGTGGTGATCCTCGTGCTGCTGCGCGCGCTGCAGGGGATCGCGCTCGGTGGCGAGTGGGCCGGCGCCGCGCTCCTCACCACGGAGTACGCCGCCCACGGGAAGCGCGGCCGCTACAGCATGTTCCCGCAGCTCGGCCCCAGCCTGGGCCTGGTCATCGCGGCCGGCGCGATGCTCACGACGTTCCGGCTGATGGAGCCCGCCGCGTTCTCGGCCTGGGGCTGGCGGATCCCGTTCCTGGCCAGCGCCGTCCTTGTCGCGGTCGGTCTCTGGGTCCGGCTGAAGATCGCCGAGACACCGTCCTTCAAGAAGGTCCAGTCGGCAGGCACCCGCAGCACGTTGCCGTTCGTCGGCTGCCTCCGTGACCAGTGGCGGCAGGTGCTGCTCAGCGGCGGCATCATGGCGGTCGTCTTCGGCGCCTTCTACACCGGCGCCAGCTTCATGGTCGCTCACGCCGTCGGCACCCTCGGCCTGAGCATGAGCCAGGCCCTGCTCGGCGTCATCGTCGCGGCGCTCGCGATGAGCGTGACGGTCATCGTCTCCGCGTGGCTCTCCGACGTTCTCGGCCGCCGGGTGGTCCTGCTCCTGGGAGCCGCGGTCGGCCTCGTCGCCGGTCCACTGTCCTTCGCCATCATGGAGCCCGGCAGCTTCGCGAGCTTCGCCCTCGGCAACAGCCTGATGCTGTGCGTGCTCGGCCTCAACTACGGTCCGATCGCGGCGTTCCTGCCCGAGATGTTCCAGGCGAGGTATCGCTACACGGGAGCAGGCCTGGGCTACAACATCGCGGGCATCCTCGGTGGCGCCGTCCCGCTGGTCATCGCCGAGGACCTGCTGGCCCGGTGGGGCACCAACGGCATCGCGTACTTCCTCACCGCTCTGGCGATGCTGAGCATCGGCTGCCTGCTGGTCGCGAAGGAGACCAGCCGCGTGGAGCTCGACGCGGAGCCGGCGCTCGCCTGATCGTCGCTCCGGCACCCGCACGGTGTCCTTCACCCACTTTCGGGGGTGGAGCGGGCACCTCGGTCTCGGTCATGCTCGCCGCATGACCGAGACCTCACTCACCACCGCATCGTCGACCCGCGGCGGCGTCGACGTTCCCCTGCTCGAGGAGACCATCGGGGCGAACTTCGAGCGCACCGTGGCCCGCCACGGCGACCGCGAGGCGCTCGTCGAGATCGCGACCGGGCGCCGCTGGACGTACGCCGAGCTCGACGCGGACGTCGACGCGCTCGCGGTCGGCCTCCGCCTGGCCGGCATCGGCAAGGGTGACCGGGTCGGGATCTGGGCTCCGAACTGCGCCGAGTGGACGATGGTCCAGTTCGCGACCGCGAAGATCGGCGCGATCCTGGTCAACATCAACCCGGCCTACCGGACCCACGAGCTCGGCTACGCCCTCAACCAGTCCGGCGTACGCCTGCTGCTCAGCGCGACCTCGTTCAAGACCAGCGACTACGTCTCGCTCGTCGGCGAGGTGGAGGGCGACTGCGGCGCGCTGGAGAAGACGATCTTCCTGGGTACGCCGGAGTGGGATGCGCTGCTCGCGGCAGGCCGCGGTGAGCGGCTGACCGACCACGTCGACTACACCCTCGACCCGAACGACGCGATCAACATCCAGTACACCTCCGGGACGACGGGGTTCCCGAAGGGCGCGACGCTGTCGCATCGCAACATCTTGAACAACGGCTTCTTCGTCACCGAGACGATCCATTTCACCGAGCAGGACCGGCTCTGCATCCCGGTGCCCTTCTACCACTGCTTCGGCATGGTGATGGCCAACCTCGGCTGCACCACCCACGGCGCGACCATGGTGATCCCAGGACCGGGCTTCGACCCGGCTACGACGCTGCGGACGGTCCAGGACGAGAAGTGCACGGCCCTGTACGGCGTGCCGACGATGTTCATCGCGATGCAGGACGACCCGGGCTTCGCCTCGTACGACCTCTCGACTCTCAGGACCGGGATCATGGCCGGCGCGCTGTGCCCGATCGAGGTCATGAAGCGGTGCGTCAGCGAGATGCACATGAGCGAGGTCGCGATCGCGTACGGCATGACCGAGACCTCGCCGGTCTCCTGCCAGACCCAGACCGACGACGACCTCGAGCGGCGTACCGAGACCATCGGCCGGGCCGCTCCGCACGTCGAGGTCAAGATCGTCGACCCCGCCACCGGCGAGGTGGTCCCCCGCGGCACCGCGGGTGAGTTCTGCACCCGCGGCTACTCGGTGATGCTCGGCTACTGGCCTCTGCACGATGACGAGGGTTCGACGAAGACGGCAGAAGCGATCGACTCCGACGGCTGGATGCACACCGGCGACCTGGCCGTCATGCGTGAGGACGGCTACTGCGTGGTCGTGGGCCGGATCAAGGACATGGTCATCCGCGGCGGCGAGAACATCTACCCGCGCGAGATCGAGGAGTTCCTCTTCACCCACCCCGACATCGCCGAGGCCCAGGTCGTGGGCGTTCCGGACGAGAGGTACGGCGAGGAGCTCTGCGCCTGGATCCGGATGCGTCCCGGCGCCGAGCCGTTGGACGCCGAAGCGGTGCGAGCCTTCGCGGCCGGCAAGCTCGCGCACTACAAGACGCCCCGCTATGTGCTGCTCGTCGACGAGTTCCCGATGACCGTGACCGGCAAGGTCCGCAAGATCGACATGCGGGAACGGAGCGTCGCGCTGCTCGGCCTCTGAGCCGGCCAGGAACAGGTGGGGTGTCTATCCGTTCACCCGGATGGTCGGCTCGATCTCGACCGGGAAGTTCACGCTGTTCGCGATGAAGCAGTCCAGGTGGGCCTGGTGATGCGCGGAGGTGGCGGCCTCGGCCATCGCGGCGTCGGCGACGGTGACGACAGGGTGCAGCACCGCCCGGGTGAACCGGCCGCCGGTCCCCTGCGTCTGCATCGTCGCGGTCGCGGTGTCGTGGTAGTCGAGCACGACAACGCCTGTCTTCACCGCCTGGTGCAGGTAGGACATCAGGTGGCACTGCGCGAGCGAGGCCAACAGCAGCTGCTCGGGGTTGTGTCGGCTCGGGTCGCCGCGGAAGGTCGGGTCGGCTGAGCCGAGGATGTCGGGCAGCCCCTCGATGCGTACGACATGGTCGCGGGCGTAGTCGCGGTAGCCGCTCGTGCCGGTGCCGCGGTTGCCCGTCCACTCCACCGCGACCGCGTACTCATGGGTCAGTGCCATGCTCAAAGGTTAGTGGCGAGCAGCCGCGCGACCGGCAGCCTCGATGATCGCTCCCCAGGGCAGCTGCTGGTCCGAGGGCATCTGGCGAGGTGGGTGGAGCGGCCAGAGGTCGGGGCCTTCGATCACGTCGACGCCGGCGCTGCGTAGGGCCGCGAGGTGTGATGGCCAGGCCGGGTGCTCGGCGTGTGCGGCGTTGATCAGCGGAAAGAGCACGACAGGCACGGTCGTGAGGCTCTCGGTCACGACCGTGAGCGCCTGGTTGTCAGCCAGCCCCAGGGCGATCTTCGCGGTGCTGTTGAAGGTCGCGGGCGCCGCGACGATCACGTCGGGGTCGGGGTGGGGACGCGGCTCCCACGGGAGCCGGCTCGTCCCGCGTACCGGATAGCCGGTCGCGGTCTCGATCCGTTCGGCCTCTCCGTTCGCACTGAGCCAGGAGAAGGCCGTGGGGGTCAGGGTCACCGGGACCTGATGACCGGCATCGACGAGCGGCCCGACCAGGTCGTCGCAGAGCTGCTCCACGCCGCCGGCGGCGCAGGCGATGATGCCGATGGTCGCCATCGGATGACTCCCTCGTCTCGGATCCGGGGTTCCGGTCGACGGTCAGCGTACGGGACCCGAGGCGGTGCGACGCGTGACTATCGACGGCGACCAGCGCGCGACCTCAGCGGTCGTGGTCGGCTGGGTGGAGCTGCGTCCCGGTGACACCACAGTGCGCACAGGTCTCGATGTGCACCCGGTGATCGTCGGGCTCGGGTTCGGCGTATAGGGGGCGCCGGACGAACGCCGCCGCGAGGGCCGCGCCGAGGAGCAGCAGGACGGCGTTGATCACCATCGCCATGCCGTAGCCGTCGTCGAAGGTCCGCGGGTTCGTGTAGTCGTCGCCGGCGATCCCGACTGCTGCCGGGACGACCGCCACGGCCAGCAGGCCGGCGGTCCTGGACACCGCGTTGTTCACCCCCGACGCGATCCCGGCATGCCGGTCGTCGGCGGCATCCAGCACGGTCGCGGTCAGCGGCGAGACCAGCAGCGTGAGCCCTGCGGCAAAGAGCACGACCGGCGCGAGCACGTCGAGGACGTACGAGGCCTGCGGGCCGATCCGCCCCATCCAGAGTGCGCCGGCGGCCGCGAGCAGCGGTCCCAGGGTCATCGGAAGGCGCGGGCCGATGCGCTGCGCCAGTGCGCCCGCACGGGCGGAGAAGAGCAGCATCACCACGGTCACCGGTAGCAGTGCAGAACCCGCGGCGAGGGGCGTCCAGCCGCTGACGACCTGGAGCTGGAGGACGAGGAGGACGAAGATCACGCCGAGTGCTGCGTACACGAGCAGGGTGACGGCGTTGGCCGCGCTGAACTGGGGGTTGCGGAACAGCTCGAGCGGGACCAACGGGTGGGTCGTGCGGGCCTCGACGACCACGAAGGCGGCCAGGCAGGCGACTCCGACGGCGATGGTCGCCGCCACAGACCCGGCGAGACCGATCTCGCCCGCCCGGGTCAGCCCGAAGGTGAGGCCCCCGAGCCCGGTCGCGGCGAGCAGCGTGCCGGTCACGTCGAGCCGTCCGCCGGCTTCCGGGTCGCGGCTCTCCGGGACGTAGCGGGTGGCGACGATGACGATGAGCACCGCGACGGGGACGTTGATGAGGAAGACCAGCCGCCAGTCCAGCTCGACCAGCCAGCCGCCGACGAGTGGCCCGATCGCGGCTGCGATGCCGCTGAGACCCGACCAGGCGCCGACGGCTGCGGACCGGTCCTCGGCATGGAACGACGCGGCGATGATCGCCAGGCTCCCCGGTGTCAGGAGCGCGCCTCCGACTCCTTGCAGCCCGCGCGCCGCGATCAGCAGGTGGATGTCGGGCGCCAGTCCGCACATCAGCGACGCGCCGGCGAACCACACCACGCCGATGATGAACACGCGGCGCCGACCGAAGCGATCGCCCAGTGACCCGCCGAGGAGGATCAGCGCCGCGAGGCTCAGTGTGTAGGCGTTGACCGTCCACTGCAGACCGGAGAAGCCCGCGTCGAGATCCTCACCGATCCGGCCGAGCGCGACGTTGACGACGGTCGCGTCGAGCATCGCCAGGCCGGAGCCGAGCACCGTTGTCGCCAGCACGAGACGGCCGCGGCCACTTTTCAGCCGGAGGTGAGCGCTGTCGCTGGGAGGGACGGTCATTCCACGCCCCCGCCGACCCGCGGGGACCGCCGGATGTCGTCCATGATCGTGCTCATTTCCCTCGGAGGCAGAGAGGCATTGCGAGCAGTATCCCAGTCAGCCGCGTTCCTTCCCCGCGTTCAGGCTCCCTCCCCCGGAGAATCCGCGACCCACGTACGCAGGTCTCCCCCGTGCTGGTCGAGGGTGGGTGGGGCGGCGTGGCCGGTCGGGGTGACCTCGGCGCCCTCGGCGAAGAACCGCAGCGGCGGACCGGGGAGGGTGAGCTCGCCCAGGGTGGTGTGGTCGACGTCGATCAGGAGACCCTGGCTGGCGGTCTGGTCCCAGGCGTAGACCTCGTCCAGGGAGCGCACCTTGCCGGCCGGGACACCGGCCTCGGCGAGCTTGGTGAGCAGCTCCTCGGCCGGCCAGGAGGAGAACAGCTCCTCCACGAGCTCGACCACCTTCTCCCGGTTGGCCGCGCGCTCGGGGTTGGTGGCCATCCCGTCGAGATCGGGTGAGATGTCGAACGCGGCGCAGAAGCGCCGCCACAGTCCCTCGCTCCCGACCGCGATCTGCACGGTGCCGTCGGCACAGCGGAACAGGCCGTAAGGCGAGATGCTCGGGTGATGGTTGCCCTGAGCGCGACCGACCTCGCCCGCGACCGTCCAGCGAGTGCCCTGGAACCCGTGGACACCGACGACGGCGGAGAGCAGCGAGGTTCGGACGACCGTTCCTCGGCCGGTGCGCTCGCGCTCGTGGAGAGCGGCGAGCACACCGTAGGCGCCGTACATCCCGGCCAGCAGGTCGGCTATGGGGGTGCCGACCCGCTGGGGGTCCTCGGGGCTCGAGCCGGTGATCGACATCAGCCCGGCCTCACCCTGCGCGATCTGGTCATAACCCGAGCGACCACCTTCGGGTCCGTCGTGGCCGAACCCGGTGATCGAGAGGACGACGAGGCGTGGGTTGCGGGCCTGGAGCTCGTCGATGCCGAGTCCGAGCCGGTCCAGGACACCGGTGCGGAAGTTCTCGATCAGCACATCGGCGCGGTCGACCAGACGCAGCAGCACATCCTTGTCGTCGGCGTCCTTGAGATCGAGCGTGATCGACTCCTTGTTGCGGTTGGCCGAGAGGAAGTACGTCGCCTCCCGCTGCCCCTCCTCCCCCACGAACGGCGGTCCCCAGCCCCGGGTGTCGTCGCCGTGTCCGGGCGCCTCCACCTTGACGACGCGAGCGCCGAGATCGCCCATCATCATCGCTGCGTGCGGCCCGGCCAGAGCACGGGAGAGGTCGAGGACGACGACGTCGTCGAGTGGTCCACGCATGCGCGTCACCATCCCGGGAGGACCATGGTGGCCCAGACCAGGAGGGGACCGACGAGCACGACGATGACGCTGTAGCCGAGGATCTGCTTGTAGTAGCGCTCCTCGGTGATCGTCTCGGGCCGGTTGGCCAGCATCAGCGCGCCGTTGGTGGAGAACGGGCTCACGTCGACGATCGTCGAGGAGATCGCGAGCGCGGCCACGAACATGGCCGCGGAGATGCCGCCCTCAGCGATCAGCGGCACCGCGATCGGGATGATGATCGGCAACAGCGCCGTCGAGGAGGCGAACGCGGAGACGACCCCGCCGACGTAGCAGAGGACCAGCGCGCCGATCGCCGCGACGCCCAATCCGGCCGCCCAGCCACCCACGAACTCGGGCGATCCGGCGGTGTTCAGGATCGTGGCGTACGTCGAGACGCCGGCGACCAGAAGGACGGTCGGCCAGGCGATCTGGCGGATGGCGTCCTTGTGCTGGCTCGGAGAGAGCGCCGCGAGCACGGTCGCCGCGGTGATCGAGGCGAAGCCGATGTTCTTGTCGAAGAAGAGCGCGATGGCGGCGACGATCACGAAGGCGGCGAGGGTCAGGACCTGCTCGGTGCGGATGCCGGGCTTGGTCCCGGTCGGGGCGACGGTGCCGTAGCCGCGGGCCGGGACGGTCACGCCGCCCTCGTTGAGCTCGCCGGGTACGCCGGCGGCGGCTCTGGATGCCTCGTCGGGATCGAGCCTCGTGCTCATCAGCGCTCGTCCGCCGAGGGCGACGAACAGGATCGTCGCCATGATCAGGTTGACCGCCAGGCTGGTGAGGAAGACCGTCATCTCGCTGGAGGGAAGGCCGTTGTCGACCATGACCGAGTTGGTGATCGTGCCGTAGATGCTGATCGGCGAGAAGCCACCGCCCTGGGCTCCGTGCACGACGAACATGCCCATCATCAGCGGGTTGATCTTGTAGCGCGCCGCGAACCCGAGCGCCACCGGCCCGATGATCGCGCAGGCCGCCGGGCTGGCCGCACCCATCGCGGTCAGCAGCGCGGTCACACCAAACATGACCCAAGGAATCAGGGCGACCCTCCCGCCGACCGCACGTACGGCACTACTGACGATCAGATCGACGGTGCCGTTGTTGCGAGCGATCGCGAACAGATAGGTGACACCTATCAACGTCAGGATCAGGTCGGCGCTGACTCCGGCCAGGATCTCCTTCTCGTCGAGGTTCAGCGCGAACATGCCGACAAGCCACGCCGCGACGTACGCCAGCGCTCCCATGTTGATCGGCAGCAACGTGCCTGCCACGAACAAGGCGACCAACGCGATGATCGCCACCCATTCCGGTCCCATCGGGCTTCCCTTCTGTCGTCCCCGCGCGCCGTCGCAGGTGTGACAGGTATCACAGACGGCTCAGTGGCCTAGCCAATAGGACAATCGACCGAACGTCAATACCCTGTAGCCATGAGTGAGTCGTCACGCTTTCCACGCCCCTTGCAGCGAACCCGCCTCTACGAGCAGGTCGCCGAGCAGATCACGGGCTGGATCTCGGAGAACGACCTGAAGGCAGGTGACCGGTTGCCGCCGGAGAGAAAGCTCGCCACCAGCCTCGGGGTGAGCCGCGCGACCCTCAGCCAGGCTCTGGTCGCCCTCGAGGTGATCGGCGTGGTCGCGGTGCGCCACGGGGACGGGACGGTCCTGACCGACAAGCCGAAGGTCGAGCGGATCACCGACGCGATCCGGGCGCACGCGGAGCGGATCCCCGATGTCATCGAGGCACGCGACGCGCTGGAGACGAAGATCGCCGCGTTGGCCGCTGTGCGGCGTACGGAGGAGGACCTGGACCGGATCGAAGGTGCCCTCACCTCGATGGAGGAGGACATCGCCGGCGGCGGACGCGGCGTGCAGGGCGACGAGCTCTTCCACCGCGCGGTCACCGACGCCGCCCACTCCCCCTTGCTCGCTCAGATGATGTCGGAGATCAGCGAGCTGATCCGCGAGACCCGCATCGAGTCGCTCTCCCAGCCCGACCGCCCCAAGACCTCGCTCGCCGGACACCGGAAGATCGCCGAGGCGATCGCCCGGGGTGACGGCGATGGCGCCGCCACCGCTATGCACGGCCACGTCATGCTCGTCAGCGACGTCGCGCTGCTCCGCGAAGGATGAGCGAGCGCAAGCGAGCGGCAGTGAGCCTCAGGCCGCCGGTTCCGTATGCTTCGCTCTCCTCCACGGAGGCGGCGGCATGACCTGGGCCGATCAGCTCGCGGTGCTCGCCGCGGGCCTGGGCGCGGGGATCCTCACCTCGACCGTCGGGGTCGCCTCGCTGCTCAGCTTTCCCGTCCTGGTCGCGGTAGGCCTCCCGCCGGTCGTGGCCAACACGTCCAACACGGTCGGGATGGCCCCGGCCGGGCTCAGCGGCTCCTTCGGCTATCGGCGTGAGCTGGCTGAGCATCCGCGGATGACCATCGCCGTGCTGATCACCGCGGGAGCGGGCAGCGTCGCGGGCTCGCTGCTGCTGCTCCGGCTGCCCGGGTCCGTGTTCGAGGCGGTGATCCCGTGGCTGATCCTGGGCACCTGCGTGCTGGTGGGCGTGCAGCCTCGGCTGAGCCGCTTCCTGCGTCAGCACGCCACCGATGACGAGCCTCGGGTCCGGATGTCCGGGCTCACCGGAGTGTTCGCGACGCTTACCGGCGCCTACGGCGGCTACTTCGGCGCCGGCTCGGGAGTCATGATGATGGCGGTGCTCGGACTCGGGACCGACCTGGAGTTCCGCACGGTCAACGCGCTCAAGACCTTCGCCGTGATGGCCTCGAACGTGGTCGCGACCGTGATCTTCGTGGCCATCGCCGACCTCGACTGGCGGGCCGTCGCACTGCTCGCCGGAGGATCGGTGGTGGGCGGGTACGTCGGGGCACGCATCGGCCGCCGCCTGCCGGCCACACTCCTGCGCTCGCTGATCGTCGTCGTCGGCATCAGCGCGGCGATCCTCATGCTCGTACGCTGACCGTCGGCCGGCCGCATGTCCTCCGGGTCAGAACGGAGGCTTGCCCGTGCCGGAGACGCGGAACCTGCCCCAGGGGTCGACATCGGAGAGGCGTCCTTCGGCCCGGCCGTGGGCGGTGTGGACCGTGACGCTCTGGCCGTTTCGTACGCCGTCCGGTGCCGTGGCGACCCGGCCGTACCAATGGAAGTGACCGTCGATCGGCTGGAACGCACCACGCAGCGTGACCTCGGCCTGCCAGGTTCCGTCCTCGGAATCGAGGCGGGCGGGCCCGTCGTACAGGTGCTGGGGTTCGTGCTCGACGGTCGTGCTGTTCTCGTTCATCGGGGGTTCGTTCAACAGGGGCTCGTTCATCGGGGGCTCTTTCGGAGTGGGGTGATGATCTCGGGGCGGTCCAGGGCGCTCAGGTCTACGCCGTACTCGGCGGTGGTGCCCTCCAGCGCGTGCCAGACGAACTCGCTGAGGTAGCGGGTGAACGCTGCGCGCGACATGGTGCGCCGGTCCAGCCACCATTGCCCCGCGGACTCACCGATGCCGACCAGGCTGTGCGCCCACGGCTCGGCGCCGGCCGCGTCGACGCCGAGGCGATGGAAGGCGTCGCCGAGCAGGCGGGCGAAGGTCGCGGCGATGAGCTGCTTGCCGTCGGCGAGCGGGTCGCTGCCGCCGGTGTGCTGGCGGACCAGGAGCAGATAGATGTTGGGGTGCTCGGCGATCGTCTCCACGTACGCAGCGACCCCGGCTCTCACCCGATCGCGGGTCGGCGCCGGAGCGAGCACGGCGGTGACCACCGCGTCGAGGATCTGCTGCGCGGCCCACATCCCGACAGCACCGTGCAGCTCGGCCCGGTCCGCGAAGTAGCGATAGAGCACCGGCTTGCTGACCCCGGCCTCCGCGGCGATGTCGGCGATCGAGACGTCGACGCCGGCCGAGTCGACCGCTCGAACGGCTGCTGCGACCAGCTCGGCGCGTCTCGCCTCTCGATGCGAGTCCCAGCGCGAGGAGCGGCCGTCGTCCTTGACCTTCCGTGTCATGTGCTGCACTCTAGCAACTACCTGTAACTCTTAGTAACACTTAGGTGGAAGAATGACCATCACCGACCCGACCTCCGACCGGCTCCTGCGCTCCACCGCTCGCCAGTCCTACGACCCCGAGGTCGACCTCGACTGGGACGCCGCGCCCGTAGAGGGCCTGTGGTGGATGCAGCCCGAACGCGTCTCCCTCTACGGCACCCCGACCTGGGGCCGGCTCAGCGAGGAGCAGCAGATCGAGCTCTCCCGCCACGAGGTGGCGAGCATGATGAGCGTCGGGCTGTGGTTCGAGGTGCTGCTGATGCAGCTGCTGCTCCGCGAGGTCTATGGCGCCGATCCCCGCACGGCCCGGACGCAGTACGCGCTCACCGAGATCGGTGACGAGACCCGGCACTCGGTCATGTTCGGCCGGGCGATCGCGGCCATGGGCGCGCCGCCGTACGGCCCCCGCCCCGCCGTCCTGCGCATCGGCAAGCTCGCCCCGCTGCTGCACGGACCCAGTGTCTTCTCCGCGACCCTGGTCGGCGAGGAGCCGCTCGACCGCTGGCAGCGTGAGCTGATGAAGGACGAGCGCTGCCAGCCGCTGACCCGGATGGCCTCGCGGATCCACGTCACCGAGGAAGCCCGCCACGTCACCTTCGCCCGCGAGGAGCTCGCCACCGCGATGTCACAGAAGATCGGACGCACGCAGCTCCGGCTCCACCAGAACCTGACCGCCCGCACCGCCTACGTGATGGCCCGCTCCCTCGTCCACCCGGACTGCTACGCGGCCGTCGGCCTCGACCCGATGGAAGCCCGTCGTGAGGCGCTCGGCAACGAGCACTACCGCGCGACCCTGGCCTGGATGGGCGAGAAGATGATGCCGTACCTCACCGAGCACGGGATGGTCTCGGACAAGGACCGCAAGCTCTGGCGGGCGTCGTTCCTGGTGCCGCGGAGCTGATCGGGTGGACGGTCGGGGCGCGTGTTCAGAGCCCCGCGGCCGCGCGGCAGAACGTGGTCCTCGCGGCGAACGAATTTTCGTTCGCCGCGCGGACCGGCGCCCGCGGCCCGGAACGGAGACTCGTCAGCGGAAGGCGGACTCCCCCGTCAGCGCCTGACCGATGATGAGCTGGTGGACCTCGCTGGTGCCCTCGTAGGTGAGGACGGACTCGAGGTTGTTGGCGTGGCGCATGATCGGGAACTCGAGCGTGACGCCGGCGGCGGCGAGGATGGTGCGGCACTCGCGGGCGACGGCGATCGCCTCGCGGACGTTGTTGAGCTTGCCGAGCGAGATCTGCTCGGGACGAAGGGTGCCGGCATCCTTCAAGCGACCTAGGTGCAGGGCCAGGAGCATCGCCTTGCCAACCTCGAGGGTCATGTCGGCGAGCTTGGTCTGGGTGATCTGGAAGCCCGAGAGGGGCTTGTCGTAGATCTCGCGGGACGCGGCGTACGCGATGGTGGACTCGAGGCAGTCGCGGGCCGCGCCGACGGCGCCGAAGACGATGCCGAAGCGGGCCTCGTTCAGGCAGGACAGGGGGCCCTTGAGGCCTCTGACCTCGGGGAAGGCGGCGGATGCCGGGAGACGTACGTCGTCCAGGACGATCTCGCCGGTGACCGAGGCGCGCAGGGACAGCTTCTGCTTGATAACCGGTGCCGAGAATCCCGGGGTGTTGGTCGGGACCACGAAGCCGCGAATCCCCTTGCCGTCGGCCGCCTCGTCGGTCTGCGCCCAGACGACCGCGACATCGGCGACAGGGGCGTTGGTGATCCACATCTTGGTGCCGGTGAGCACCCAGTCGTCGCCGTCCCGCCGCGCACGCGTCCGCATCCCGCCAGGGTTGGAGCCGAAGTCGGGCTCGGTCAGCCCGAAACACCCGATCGCTTCACCGGCCGCCATCCGCGGTAGCCACTCCTGCTTCTGCTCCTCGCTCCCCCACTTCCAG
>NZ_JBOHDN010000240.1:0-2278 GCF_050699375.1 Nocardioides sp.
CGTTATAACGAGCCGACTCGACGCTGCGTCTAGAGCCGCAGGGGCGCGGTGGCGAAGGCGGTCAGACCAACCTCTGGCAGCACCTCGGCGCGGAAGCCGAGCTCCTTCTCCGCCAGCTGCGGGGAGGCGACGACATGGCGTACGTCCCCGATCCGGTAGCGCCCGGTGACCACGGGCGCCACCTCGCGACCGGCGCCCTTCGCGACCAGCTCCGCCACCTCGCTGATCGTGACCGGGTGACCGGACGCGATGTTGTACGCGGCCAGCGACCCGACCGGCCGCTCGGAGGTCGCCTCCAGGGCCGCCAGGTTGGCGCGCGCGACGTCGTCGACGTGGACGAAGTCGCGCTGCTGGCCGCCGTCCTCGAAGACCTGCGGCGCCTCGCCCCGCTCCAGGGAGGACCGGAAGATGGCGGCGACCC
Organism: Nocardioides sp.; assembly: GCF_050699375.1. Classification (GTDB taxonomy): domain Bacteria; phylum Actinomycetota; class Actinomycetes; order Propionibacteriales; family Nocardioidaceae; genus Nocardioides. Next base: position 422 of record NZ_JBOHDN010000240.1, read on the forward strand.
CGGAGTAGGGCGTGTCCGCGGGCATGTGCGGCCCGTAGACGTTGTGGTAGCGCAGCGCGATCGCCGTCGCGTCGGCCTGACGTGCCCACGCGGAGGCGTAGTGCTCCTGGGCGACCTTGCTGGCTGCGTACGAGCTGCGCGGGTCGAGCCGGGCGGACTCAGCCACTGCCGCCCAGGTCAGTGCGCCGCCGCAGAGGTCGCAGTGGTTCTCGAAGTCACCGGAGTCGAGCGCGGCCCGCGAGCGCGGCGGCGGGACCCGGTCGCCGTGAGCCGCGCAGACGTAGCGGCCCTCGCCGTAGACGACCATCGAGGAGGCGAGCACCAGCCGGGAGACCCCATGCGCGCTCATCGCGGCCAGGAGCGCGGCGGTCCCGAGGTCGTTGTGCGCGGCGTACAGCGGGAGGTCGTCCACGGTCACTCCGGCGCCGACGACCGCGGCCTGGTGGCACACTGCGTCGATGCCGTCCAACAGGTCGCCCCAGCCGCCGGCGTCGCGTACGTCGAGGAGGTTCGTCCCGGGCGACGCCTCCGCCGCCTCACCGTGAGCCATCGGCAACAGCACGTCGACGCGTACGACCTCGTGACCGGCATCCTCCAGCACCCGGCCGATCGCGGTGCCGATGAAACCGGCCGACCCGGTCAGCAGGACCCTCATGGGATCTCGTAGGCGAGGGTCTTGCCCTCGGCCCAGGTCGAGCAGGAGCATCCGGCCGGGTCGGGCAGGCCCTCGATCGTGTCGGCGAGGATGGTCCGCATCCGCTCCAGATTGGCCGCGAAGAGCGCGTAGACGTCGTCCTCGTCGACCCCCTCACCCTCGGCCGCGCCGGCGTCCATGTCGGTGACCAGGCACAACGGCGCGTAACACATCCGCAGCTCCCGGGCGAGCGCCGCCTCCGGAGCACCGGTCATGCCGACCAGCGTCCAGCCCTGGGCGGCGTGGTGGATCGACTCCGCCCGGGTCGAGAACCGCGGGCCCTCGATGATGATCAGCGTGCCCCCGGTCTTCACCTGTGGGTCGGAGGCCGCGTACGTCTGGGCGATCCGCGCACAGTAAGGATCGGCCAGCGGTACGTGGGTGGCACCCGTCTCCACGAAGCTCGGGATCCGGCGCCAGGTCCGGTCGACGAGCTGGTCGGGGGTGACCAGGTCGCCGGTGGAGACGGCGTCGGGCCGCAGCCCGCCGACCGCGCTCGGGGAGAGCACCTGGGTCACGCCGAGCGAGCGCAGCGCCCACAGGTTGGCGCGGTAGGGGATGGCGTGCGGCGGATACTCGTGGGAGCGGCCATGCCGGGGGACGAACGCCACCGACCTGCCGGCGACCGTGCCCACGGTCACCGGGGCCGACGGCGCGCCGTACGGCGTCTCGACCACGACCTCCTCGGCGTCGCTCAAGAACTCGTACAACCCTGTCCCGCCGATGACGCCGACGTCGGCGCGAGGCGCCGATCCAATGTCCAACATGGGACTCACTGTGCCAGCGCTCGGCGCCCGGTGACAGCACTCTGCGCATCCGTCACCGATCGGTAATACCTACCGTTGTCGCGGAGCATGTGCATCGCAAGGCGCCGCGAAGGGCCCAGGAAATTCTGGGCGCGTCGCTATCTACGGCGGGCGAACCTGATCCGTCCGTCGGGCAGTCGTTCGTAGGTGTAGTCGGGGCTGTGGATCCGGCGATGGTCGCTGGGACAGAGCAGCACCATGTCGTTGAGGTTGGTGGAGCCGCCTTTGGCCCAGGGTTTGAGGTGGTGGGCTTCGGTCCAGGCGGCTGGGGCGTCGCAGTCTTCTGCTTGGCAGCCCTTGTCCCGTAGTCGTAGTGCCCGGTGCTGGATCGGGTGGGCGAGGCGGGTGCTGCGGCCG
>NZ_JBOHDN010000241.1:0-5123 GCF_050699375.1 Nocardioides sp.
GAGTGCGCGCTCACCGGCGCGCGGCTGTGAAGAAGATGTTGTGCTCATGGGAGTCGCCTTTCGGGCTGTTGTGGCGCTCCCGGCGACGACTAGCTCGGCCGCGCGATCGTGGACTGCGGGGGAGCACCCACTGTGGACGCTGCGTACACGGGACTCACCTCCTGCCGATAGATCACGATCGCCGCGACGTTAACACCCAGGCGGTGTCTCGCGCGCGTGAGTTTCTCTGTCGCCTGGTGATCCAAGGACTTAGCCTGTGGCGGTCCGGCCCCGAGCACCCAGGAGCGACCATATGACCACGACCGGCGTCATCGGTGGTGGCATCGTCGGGTTGGCTGTGGCGCGCGAGCTCCTGCTGCGCCACCCTGATGACAGGGTGGTGGTCTTCGAGAAGGAGAGCAGCCTCGGTGCGCATCAGACCGGGCACAACTCGGGTGTGGTCCATGCCGGCATCTACTACAAACCCGGCAGCCTGAAGGCGCAGCTCTGCACCCGCGGCCGCGGCCTGCTCAAGGACTTCGCAGCCGAGCACCAGATCCCCTTCGAGGAGTGCGGAAAGCTCGTCGTCGCGGTCGAGGAGACCGAGATGGGCCGTTTCGACGCGTTGGAGAAGACGGCCACCGACAACGGCGTACCCGGTCTGCGACGTGTCGGCCCTGAGGAGATCAAGGAGATCGAGCCGTACGCCGTGGGGCTGGCTGCACTCCACTCGCCGAGGACGGCGATCATCGACTACGTCGCCGTGGCCCAGGCGCTCGGCCGGAGCATCATCGAAGCCGGGGGAGAGGTACGCCTCGGCGAGGAGGTCACGGGCGTCCACCGCGCCACCGGCGGGGTGGCGGTGGAGACCCCGGTGGGCCGCACCATGGTCGACCACCTGGTCGTCTGTGGCGGCCTGGACTCGGACCGGCTCGGTGAGCTCACCGGAGGTCCGAAGGCGCCTCGGATCATCCCGTTCCGCGGTGAGTACATGCAGGTCAGCGCCGCGAAACAGGACCTTGTCAACGGAATGGTCTACCCGGTCCCGGACCCGCGCTACCCGTTCCTCGGGGTGCACTTCACCCGCCGCGTGGGCGGCGGGCTCGAGGTCGGCCCCAATGCCTTCCTGGCCATGAGTCGGCAGCGCTACGGCCGCACCTCGATGACTCCGCGAGACCTCGTCGACACCCTGGCCTGGCCAGGCTTCTGGCGGTTCGCCGCGCAGCACTGGCGCACCGGGCTCACTGAGATCCGCGGCGTACTCTCCAAGCACGCCTACATGCGTGACGCCCAGCGCTACGTGCCCGAGGTCGGCGCCACCGACGTCGTCCGGTCCGGCCTCGGGATCCGTGCCCAGGCCGTCGAGTGCGACGGCTCGCTGGTCGACGACTTCGTCATCCACCACTCCGACGTCATCACATCGGTGCGCAACGCGCCCAGTCCTGCGGCCACATCCAGCCTAGCCATCGCCGAGTACATCGTGGACCGGATGTCCTGACCGCCCACGAGCCGCCGAGAGGTCGGTTTCTGACGCCGAAGGGTCGATTTCTGCCGTTGCCCATCGCGTCGGAAACCGACGTCTCGGGGTCAGAAACTGACTAGTCGGCGGGAGCTTCTACCGGCCACTCGGAGGGGAAGTCCTGGGCCACGCGGTCGTGCTCCTTGGTGAGCTTCTTGCGGGCCTTGGTGGAGATGCGGTCGCCGAAGACGGTGCCGTTGGTGTGGTCGGTCTCGTGCTGCAGGCAGCGGGCCAGCAGCCCGTCGCCCTCGAAGTGCACCGGCTCGCCCGAAAGACCGACGCCGTCGACGGCCGCCCAGTCGGGACGGCCGCACTCCACGAAGGCGCCGGGGAAGGAGAGGCACCCCTCCAGGTCCACGTCCAGGCGGCGGTCGTCGCCCTCGGGCAGCGTCAGGACGGGGTTGCAGACGACCCCGACCGTACGCCGGCCGGAGGCGTCGGGGCAGTCGAAGACGTAGATGGCGAGATCCTCGCCGATCTGGTCGGCGGCGAGGCCGACGCCCTCGGCGGCGTACATCGTGGCGACCATGTCGGCGGCCAGATCCGCGAGCGTCGAGTCGAAGGCCTCCACCTTCTTCTTGGGGCGGTGCATGACGGGCGTACCCCAACGAGTCATCGGCCGCACCGTGCCGCCCTCCGGCAGGGCGCCGTGGGGCGCGAGCGGGGCTGTGGTCTCGTGCGGAGCAGGGGATTCGAGCGAGGAGTCGGCCATGTGCCAAGCCTATAAAGAAGCCGTATGTGGTTTGTTACCGCCGTCACCCCGGTGAAGTGTAGACCGTGTTGTAACTCCCAGTTACAGTTCTACTCATGAGTATCCTCCAAGGCCTACGTGGCGGGATCGCGAACGGCGTTCCGTCCGGCGAGTCGCGTGACCCGATCGGGTTCGCCGTGGCCGGTCTGCGCAAGCTCTCGCAGAGTCCAGCGCTCGACCGGCTCGGTGTCCGCAAGCAGACCGAGCAGGTCGTCTTCACGGTCACCCGCAGCGGGTTCAAGACGATGGCGGCGACCAGCCGCGCGTTCAAGAAGAAGGGCAAGCAGGGCGCCCCCGGCGTACGCGTGCCCAACGCCATCCCCAAGGGCGTCTTCGACCTGACCCCGAGCGAGGACGAGCAGATGCTCGTCGACGTGGTCACGGAGTTCGCCGCCGAGGCCGTACGTCCCGCCGCGGCCGAGGCCGACGAGGCCTGCGCCGCGCCCGACGACCTGCTCAAGTCGAGCCTGGAGATCGGGCTGCCGATCCTGGGCGTCCCCGAGGAGCTCGGCGGCATCTCCGAGACCCGCTCCGCGGTCGCCGGCACTCTCGTCGCCGAGGCTCTCGCCAAGGGTGACCTCGGGCTGGCCGTCGCCGCACTCGCACCCGGCTCGGTCGCGACCGCGCTCGGCCTGTGGGGCACCGACGAGCAGCAGCAGACCTACCTGCCGGCCTTCACCGAAGGCTCGGTGCCGGCGGCCGCGTTCGCGCTCAACGAGGACCGTGTCCTCTTCGACGTGCTCACCCCGTCGACGACCGCCACCAAGACGGCAGACGGCTACACGATCAACGGCGCCAAGTCGCTGGTCGCCCGTGGCGCCGAGGCCGAGCTGTTCATCATCGGTGCGTCGCTCGACGGCAAGCCGACCCTCTTCCTGGTCGAGTCCGCGACCGCGGGCCTGACCATCGAGTCCGAGCCTGCGATGGGCGTTCGTGCCGCCTCGCTGACCAAGCTGATCCTGACCGACGTGAAGGTCCCCGCCGGGGCCGTCCTCGGTGAGGCCGACGGATCGACCTACACCGAGGCCGTACGCCTCTCCCGCCTCGCCTGGTGCGCGCTCTCCCTCGGCGTCGGCCAGGCCGTCCTCGACTACGTGACGCCCTACGTCAAGGAGCGCGAGGCCTTCGGGGAGCCGATCGCCCACCGTCAGTCGGTGGCGTTCATGGTCGCCAACATCGCGATCGAGCTTCAGGCGATGCGCCTGGTCACCTATAAGGCCGCATCCCGCGTCGCTCAGGGCATCGACGCGACGCGCGAGATCGCGCTGGCTCGCAAGCTGTGTGCCGACAAGGGCATGCAGATCGGCCTCGACGGCGTCCAGCTGCTCGGTGGCCACGGCTTCGTCAAGGAGCACCCGGTCGAGCGGTGGTACCGCGACCTGCGTGCCGTCGGCATCATGGAAGGCACGGTGCTTGTCTGATGAGTATCAATCTGGAAGACCCCAAGAAGCTCAAGCCGCTGCGCGAGCAGGTTCACCAGGTCGCGATGAACATGCTGCGTCCGATCTCGCGCAAGTACGACAAGGCCGAGCACGAGTATCCCACCGAGCTCGACATGCTCGCCGCCATGGCCGACGGCCTCTCCGAGTCCGGTCAGGGTGAGGGCGCGGGCGCCACCGGCGTACGTCGCGACACCAAGCCCGACGACGGCAAGGTCAAGAACGGCGCCAACATGTCCTCGGTCCTCTCCGTCAACGAGATGTGCTGGGGCGACGTCGGCCTCACCCTCGCCATGCCCCGCCAGGGCCTCGGCAACTCCGCCATCGCGAGCGTCGCCAACGACGAGCAGCACGAGCGCTTCGACGGCGTATGGGCTGCGATGGCGATCACCGAGCCGGGCACCGGCTCGGACTCGGCCAACATCAAGACCACGGCGATCCTCGACGGTGACCACTATGTCCTCAACGGCGAGAAGATCTTCGTCACCTCCGGTGACCGCGCCGACGCGGTCGTGGTGTGGGCAACCCTGGACAAGGAGCTCGGCAAGGCGGCGATCAAGTCGTTCGTGGTCGAGAAGGGCACGCCGGGGATGAAGGTCGAGCGTCTCGAGCACAAGCTCGGGATCAAGGCCTCCGACACCGCCACGATCACCTTCACCGACTGCCGGGTGCCGGCCGAGAACCTCCTCGGTTCGCCCGAGGTCAACGTCAAGGAGGGCTTCGCCGGAGCGATGGCGACCTTCGACAACACCCGTCCGCTGGTGGCGTCGATGGCGGTCGGCTGTGCCCGTGCCGCGCTCGACTACACCCGCGACCTGCTCGAGAAGGCCGGCGTCACGATCGACTACGACCGTCCGGCTCAGCTGCAGTCGGCGGCCGCGGCGAAGTTCATCCAGATGGAGTCGGACTACGAGGGGGCCTACCTCCTCATGCTCCAGTCCGCCTGGATGGCCGACAACCGTCAGCCCAACTCCAAGGAAGCCTCCATGGCCAAGGCCAAGGCGGGCCGGATGGGCTCCGACGTGACCCTGTCGTGCGTCGAGCTGGCCGGCACCATCGGCTACTCCGAGGGTGAGCTGCTGGAGAAGTGGGCCCGTGACTCGAAGATCCTCGACATCTTCGAGGGCACCCAGCAGATCCAGCAGCTGATCGTGGCCCGTCGCGTTCTCGGGCTCACGTCCGCGCAGCTGAAGTAGACCGCTAGTGGTCTGAGCCGATAGTTCGTCCCTGGTCCGTCGTCAGGGTGCGGGCTGGGCAAGGCGCCCCCGCGAAGGCATACCGGGGTCTTTCGAGCGGGGGCAACGCCGCCCAGTGCGTGCCATGGCGGCGGGCCGAGGCCGAAATCGAGGCGATGGCCACTAGCCTCTGGCCCATGATCAAGCACCTGGCGGTCTTCCTCGGTTCCCGCGACGGCAACGATCCGGCGCTCTCGGAG
>NZ_JBOHDN010000242.1:0-10818 GCF_050699375.1 Nocardioides sp.
TCGTACATCTCAAGGACGTGGTCAAGGCCGGCATCCGCGAGCGGTTCGACGAGCTTCGCGCGATGGGCATCAAGACGGTGATGATCACCGGCGACAACGCGGCTACCGCCGCGGCCATCGCCAAGGAGGCTGGCGTCGACGACTTCCTCGCCGAGGCGACCCCGGAGGACAAGCTCGCGCTGCTCCGGCGCGAGCAGCGTGGCGGGCGGATGGTCGCGATGTGCGGCGACGGCACCAACGACGCGCCCGCGCTCGCGCAGGCCGACGTCGGCGTCGCGATGAACACCGGGACGACCGCGGCCAAGGAGGCCGGCAACATGGTCGACCTCGACTCCGACCCGACCAAGCTGATCGATGTGGTCGAGATCGGCAAGCAGCTGCTGATCACCCGGGGAGCGCTGACCACCTTCTCGGTGGCCAACGACATCGCGAAGTACTTCGCGATCCTGCCGGCGATGTTCGTCGGCGCCTTCCCCGCGCTGGACGTCCTCAACATCATGCGGCTGTCCTCGCCGGAGTCGGCCATCGTCTCCGCGGTGGTCTTCAACGCGCTGATCATCGTCGCGCTGATCCCGCTGGCGCTGCGCGGAGTCGGCTACCGGCCGTCCTCGGCCTCGGCCCTGCTGCGCCGCAACCTGCTGCTCTACGGCGTCGGTGGCCTGATCGTGCCGTTCGTCGGGATCAAGCTGCTCGATCTCGTCATCTCCCTCATCCCAGGACTGTGAACATGTCAGATCTCTTCGCACTGCTACGCCACTCGCTCGCCGGGCTCCGCGTCCTCATCGCCGCGACCCTGCTGTGCGGGATCGTCTATCCGCTCGCCGTCACCGGCGTCGCCCAGGCCGCCTTCGGCTGGCGGGCCGACGGCTCCCTGGTCACCGGGACCGGCGAGCGCACCAACGACCCCGCCGAGGCGGTCGGCTCGGCCCTGATCGGGCAGGGCAACGACGACGAGGGGCTCTTCTACCCGCGTCCCAGCGCGGCCGGCGACGGCTGGGACACGCTGTCCACGTACGGCTCCAACCTCGGCCCGGAGGACCCGGACCTGGTCAAGGCGATCAAGGAGCGCCAGCGCGAGGTCGCCGCGCGCGAAGGCGTCTCGGTCGGCCAGGTTCCCGCCGACGCCGTCACCGCCTCCGCCTCCGGGATCGACCCGGACATCTCACCGGCTTACGCAGCCCTCCAGGTGTCCCGGGTGGCCCGCGCCAACGGGCTCTCGGAGGACACGGTGGCGGCGCTGGTGGCCTCGCACACCGACGGCCGGACCTTCGGGTTCCTCGGTGAGCCGCGGGTCAATGTGCTCGAGCTCAACATCGCGGTGCGCGCGCAGAGAGGTTGAATAGGGACGTGCAGACCACGTCAACGGACGGACGGTCCCCGCTGAAGCGGGGCCGTCTGACCGTCTATCTCGGAGCCGCGCCAGGCGTCGGCAAGACGTACGCCATGCTCGGCGAGGCGCAGCGGCGCCAGGCGAGGGGGACCGACGTGGTGGTCGGGTTCGTCGAGACCCACGACCGCAGCAACACCGCGCGCCAGATCGAGGGACTCGAGGTGATCCCGCGCCGGGAGATCGGCTATCGCGGGGCGACCTTCACCGAGCTCGACGTGGAGGCGGTCATCGCCCGCGCGCCGAAGGTGGTCTGCGTCGACGAGCTAGCGCACACCAACGTGCCCGGCAGCCGGCACACCAAACGGGCCCAGGACGTCGAGCAGATCCGGGCGGCGGGGATCGATGTGATCACCACCGTCAACATCCAGCACCTGGAGTCGCTCAACGACGAGGTCGAGCGGATCACCGGTGTACGCCAGCGGGAGACCGTGCCGGACGAGGTGGTCCGCACCGCCGGCCAGATCCAGCTCGTCGACATGGCCCCCGACGCGCTGAGGCGGCGGATGGCGCACGGCAACATCTACAAGGCCGAGAACATCGACGCGAGCCTGACCTCCTACTTCCGGGTCGGCAACCTGACCGCGTTGCGTGAGCTCGCCCTGCTGTGGCTGGCGGACCGGGTCGATGACGCTCTCGGTGACTACCGTCGCGAGCACCGGATCGAGCATCCGTGGCCGACCAAGGAACGGATCGTGGTCGCGATCACCGGTGGCCCCGAGTCGGAGACCCTGCTGCGGCGAGGCGCCCGGCTGTGCCAACGGGCGAAGGGCTCGGAGCTGCTGGCCGTGCACGTGGTCACCGCCGATGGGCTGGCCAGGCCGGAAGCCGGGTCGCTGGAGCGGATCCAGTCGTTGACGGCGTCACTGGACGGCACCTTCCACAGCGTGATCGGCGAGGACGCGGCAACCGCCGTCGTCGACTTCGCTGCCGGTGCCAACGCCACCATGATCATCGTCGGCGTCTCCCGGCACGGCCGGCTGCGCCGGCTCTTCACCGGCACCACGGGGGACCGGATCGCATCCACCGCGGGGTCGATCGACGTACACCTGGTTCCCCATGACGAGATCGCTCGAGGGTCCAGGGTCCGCGGTGGACTCGGCTCGCCCCTGAGCCGGACCCGGCAGATGCTGGGATGGCTGAGCGCGATCCTGGTGCCCGTAGGCCTGGTCTGGCTGTTGCACAACGACGGCATCGAGGGCGACATCTCCGGCCAGCTTCCGCTCGCCAGCATGCTGCTGCTGGCCGCCACCGTCCTGGTTGCGATGGTCGGCGGACGTTGGCCGGCGGTCGTCGCCGCGATGGCCGGGTTCGCCCACCTGAACTGGTGGTTCACCGCACCGGTGCATCGGTTCACCATCGCCGAGCCGCGCAACCTGGTGACGCTGGTGATCTTCGTGGCGGTCGCCGTCGGCGTCGCGACCGTCGTCGACAATGCCTCGCGGAGGGCGGCCGAGGCACGCCAGGCCAGGGGAGAGGCAGCCACGATGGGCGCGCTGTCCCGCTCCGTGCTCACCGGGCAGGACACTGCCGAGGCGATCGTGCATCAGGTGCGGGAGACCTTCGCCCAGCAGTCGGTGGTCCTGCTGGAGGAGACGCCGCAGGGGTGGGTGCGGCTCGCGGGTGCGGGGGCGGGCTATCCGGCGGAGCCGGACCAGGGCGATGCCCAGGTCGCCGTCGACGACATCCATGTGATCGTGCTGCGTGGCACCCCTCTGCGGGCCCGGGACCGCCGGGTGCTGGAGGCGTTCGCGGTGCAGACCTCGCTGGTGCTGGAGCATCGACGGCTGCGGGACCAGGCCGACCGCGCTCTCGCCCTGGAGCGTGCCGAGCAGACCTCGACGGCGCTGCTTCGCGCGGTCTCCCACGACCTGCGTACGCCGCTGGCCACGATGCGTGCCGCTCTCGACGGACTGCTGGTGGGTCGAGTGCCCGAGGAGGACCGCAAGGAGCTCGTCGAGTCGGCTGCCACCTCCGCGGACCAGCTCGAGGCGCTCATCGACAACCTGCTCGACCTCTCGCGGATCGAGGCGGGGCTGGTACACCCCGCGATGCGGGACGTCAGCCTGGAGGAGTCGCTGCCGATGGCGGTCGCCGGCCTGCCTCGGGGATCTATCGCCTTCGAGGTCGGTGAGGACACCCCGCTCGTACGCACCGACTCGGGTCTGCTGGAGCGCATCGTCGCCAACCTGGTCAGCAACGCCGTCCGGGTCAGCCGCCACGGTCCCGACGCCGGCGAGGCGGTGCGTGTCCTGGCGCACGAGACGCCGGAGACTGTCGAGGTGATGATCGTCGATCGTGGACCGGGGGTGCCCGAGGAGCAGCGGGACCGGATGTTCGAGCCGTTCCAACGTCTCGACGACACCTCGGCCGGCGGACTGGGGCTCGGTCTCGCCGTGGCCAAGGGCCTGAGCGAAGCGCTGGGCATCCGACTCTCGGCCGAGGACACGCCGGGCGGCGGCCTGACCATGGTTGTCGCGGTCCCGCGCGCGAGGAGCGGGCGATGAGCGAGCGTCAGCGAGTGAACGTCGGATCTTTCATCGGGCCGCGTCCGTACGATGGCGCTTGCGCTACGGGGGCGGCCCGATGAGTCGTGTACTCGTCGTGGACGATGAGCCGGCCCTGTTGCGGGCGCTCGCCATCAACCTGCGTGCCGCCGGTTGGGAGGTCGAGACGGCCGCCGACGGCCGCTCGGCGCTCGCCGCCGCGGCGGCGACCCACCCCGATGTCGTCCTGCTCGACCTCGGGCTCCCGGACCTCGACGGCACGGAGGTGATCGAGGGGCTGCGCGGTTGGACCCAGGTGCCGGTGGTCGTGCTCTCCGCGCGCCAGCACGGCGACGACAAGATCGAGGCGCTCGACCTGGGCGCCGACGACTATGTGACCAAGCCGTTCGCGATGAACGAGCTGATGGCCCGGCTCCGCGCCGCCGTACGTCGCTCCCAGGAGTCCGCGCCCCCGGCCGCGACCACGCTTGCGGTCGGTGACCTCGAGATCGACTTCGCTCGCAAGCGGGTGCACAAGGCGGGCGACGACGTACGCCTCACCCCGACCGAGTGGTCCTTCCTGGAGCTGCTCGCGCGCAACGTCGGCCGACTGGTGCCACGCGAGCAGATCCTCAAGGAGGTCTGGGGTCCCGCGTATGCGAAGGAGACCCACTACCTGCGCGTCTACGCCGCCCAGCTGCGCCGCAAGCTCGAGGACGACCCGGCTCACCCGCGCCTCCTGGTCACCACGCCCGGCGTCGGCTACACCCTCGAGCAGGGCCCGTGAGAGCCCGTGTCAGAGCCGCGCGAAGGCCTCGACCTTGTGCTGTGGTCCGGAGACGACGATGTGGTCGTCGGGACGGATGACGGTGTCGGCCGTCGTGTAGGTGAACGTGCCGCCGGCCGGTTTCACCCCGACGACCGTCACGCCATAGGTCTGACGCACGCCGACGCCGGTGAGACTGCGGTTGTGCAGCACGGCCGGCGGCCGGGTCTTGACGAACACGTAGCCGTCGTCGAACTCGATGTAGTCGAGCATCCGGCCCCGCACCAGGTGAGCGACGCGCTGTCCCATGTCGTGCTCGGGGCGGACGACGTTGTCCACCCCGATCTGGGTGAGGATCCTGGCATGCGGTGCGCTGATCGCCTTGGCCCAGACATTGCGTACGCCGAGGTGGACCGCGACGGACGCGGTGAGGATGCTCGCCTCGATGTCGGTGCCGATGCTGACGACCACGGTGCCGAACTCGCCCAGCCCGAGCCCACGCATCGCGTCCTCGCTCGTGGTGTCTGCCTCGACCACGTGGGTGAGCAGACCCGCGTGCTCCTGCACCGTCCGAGGGTTCATGTCGGCGGCGAGCACCTCCTCGCCCTCCTCGACGAGCTCGAGGGCGAGGGCGCTGCCGAACCGGCCGAGGCCGAGCACGGCGACGCCGCCGCGGGTGGTGCCGTTCTTGTTCAACCTTGTCCTAGCCAATGAGGGGCCGTCCTTCCGGGTAGCGGTGCAGGCTCTCGCGGTCGCGGAGCGCCAGTGCGGAGACAAGGGTGATCGGACCGATCCTGCCGACGAACATCATCGCGATGAGGACGATCTGACCGCCCGAGGGAACGTCGTAGGTGAGGTTTGCCGACAGCCCCACCGTGGCGAAGGCCGAGACGGCCTCGAAGAGCACCTGGTGCGTGGGTGCGTCGACCAGGTGCAGCAGCGCGATGGTGCCGGTGACCACGAAACCGACCGAGAGCAGCGCGACCGTGAGCGCCTGACGGATGGCCCGCGGGTCGATGCGCCGGTCGAACGCCTCGACCTCGCGCTGGCCGCGCACCTCGGCGAGGATGACGAAGAAGAGCAGCATGAAGGTGGTGATCTTGAGGCCGCCCGCCGTGCCAGCGGACCCGCCGCCGATGAGCATCAGCACGTCCGCGCCGAGCAGCGTGCCTTCGTGCATCTGCTCGTAGTCGAGGCTGTTGAACCCGGCCGTACGCGTCATGGTGCTCTGGAAGAAGCCGGCCAGCACCTTCCCCGGAGAGCTCAGCGCGCCCAAGGTGTCGGGGTTGTTCCACTCGACCGCCGTGAAGAACAACGAGCCGATGAGCAGCAGGCCGATGGTGCCGGAGACGGTCATCTTCGTGTGCAGGCTCCACATCCGCACCTTCGTACGCTGCAGCAGCTCCAACCACACCGGGAAGCCGAGGCCACCGGCGATCACCGCGACGGCGATGGGCAGACAGATCCAAGGGTCGTCGACGAACCCCATCAGATTGTCCGACCGCAGCGCGAAGCCGGCGTTGTTGAAGGCGGAGATGGCGTGGAAGACACCGTCGTACGCAGCCCGTTCGAGGGTGGAGTCGTAGCCCAGCCAGAACCGCAGCGTCAGCGGGATCGCGATGATCAGCTCGATGACCAGGCTGATCCCGACCACTCCCTTGATGACGCTGCGTACGTCGCCGAGGCCGGAGCTGGTGTGTTCCACGGCGGCGGTGAGCCGGAACCGCAGTCCGAGGCGGCGGAAGACGACCAGCGCCAGCATCGAGGCGAGGGTCATGATCCCGATCCCGCCGACCTGGATCAGCCCGAGGATGGTGACCTCACCGAACGTCGACCAGTAGGTCGGTGTGTCGACCACGACCAGTCCGGTGACGCAGACGGCGCTGGTCGCGGTGAACAACGCGGTCAGGAACGGCGCGTGGCCGGGCTCGGTGCGCGCCACCGGAAGCATCAGGAGCAGCGTGCCGATCAGGATCGTGGCCGCGAACCCGGCCACGACCACCTGTCCGGGATGGCGCAGCAGCGGTCTTGCCCGGCGCTGCCGCGCTGGGGATGAGCTCATCGACACGGGCGTCACTCTAGATGTATGTCACGCGCGGTCGTGACGAGCCGGCCCGCCGGAGGGTCACCCAGGGGTGTTGATCATGAAGTTGGCCGCGTGCTCGGCGTACGCCCAGAACTGTGCGTCCTGCTCAGGGGTCAGGCCGGCGGCGTCGAGACCCTCGCGAAAGTGCTGGAGCCAGTGGTCGCGGGCCTCGATGGTGACCTCGAAGGGGGCGTGGCGCATCCGCAGCCGCGGGTGACCGCGCTCCTCGGAGTAGGTCTTCGGGCCGCCCCAGTATTGCGCCAGGAAGAGCGTCAGCCGCTCCTGCGCCGGGCCCAGGTCCTCCTCGGGATACATCGGCCGCATCAGCTCGTCGGTCGCCACACCTTCGTAGAACTTGGCCACGATCGTGCGGATGGTGTCCATCCCGCCGATCTCCTCATAAAACGTCACACAGCCAGTCTCCCACGCACCCCGTGGCAGGATCGGAGGCGTACGCACTCACACGATCTTTGGGAGATAACGATGGCCACCACCCGCACTGCCACCACTGTCTGGGAGGGCACTCTCTTCGAGGGCGCCGGGAAGGTGACGCTGGACTCCTCCGGCCTCGGGACGTACGACGTCTCCTGGCCGGCCCGCTCGGAGGAGCCGGGCGGCAAGACCAGCCCCGAGGAGCTCATCGCGGCAGCGCACTCGTCCTGCTTCTCGATGGCCTTCTCCAAGGGCCTGGCCGACAACGGCACCCCGGCGACCAGCCTGCAGACCAGCGCTGCGGTCGCGTTCACCCCGGGCACCGGCATCACCGGCATCAAGCTGACCACCCGTGGAGTGGTCGAGGGCCTCGACAACGAGACCTTCGTCAGTCTCGCCGAGGCGGCCAAGGCCGGCTGCCCGGTCAGCCAGGCGCTGACCGGCACAACGATCACGCTCGACGCCGCGCTCGCCTGAGGCTCTCGGAGGTCGAGCTTGTCGAGACCAGCGCCGTCGCGGTCTCGACAAGCTCGACTCCACCGACGTACGTCAGACCGGCCGGCCACACTGCTACATTCCTGATCACCCCCACGACCCTCCGGTGCGTCTCCACACAGGCGTCCCATGGCCAGGAGGAACCTGATGCCCTCACCGCCGAGCACCATCAATGCGGACCTTGCGCGAGCGCTGCGGGTCGGCCCGTTCTCTGACGCACTGGATGCCGCGATCCATGCCCGAGGACTCACCCTCGACCGGATCCGGCACCATCTCGAGGGCCAAGGGATCACGGTGAGCGAGGCGACCCTGAGCTACTGGCGACGCGGTCGCAGCAGGCCGGAGCGTGAGGCATCGATCCGCGCGATCCAGGCTCTCGAGCCGCTACTCGGCGTGCCGACTGCGTCGTTGCTGTCGTTGCTGTCGTTGCTCGGTCCGCGTCGTCCGCGAGGCGTCCGGGCTGACAGCCCGGACCACGAGCTCGAGATCAACCTGACCCAGCCGGTCCATACCTGGTTGCGGGAGCAGTTCGGTCCGAGCGACCGGTCGGACTACGACCTCCACAGCGTGCACGACGTCGTCACCATCCGTGGTGACCGCTCGCACCGGAGCACGCGATCCCGCTTCGTGCTGAGCGCGAAGCGCGATGGGCTGGGGCGGGTCCTCGTCCTGCACGCGGCCGATGACCCTTGGGGATCGCCAACCGAGCTCTTGGACGTGCGCAACTGCACCCCAGGCCAGATGCGGGTCAATGAGCAGACCGGTCTGGTCGTCGTGGAGCTGCTGTTCGACCGGTTCCTCATGGAGGGGGACCACACGGTGATCGAGTACGAGTTCGGCACCCCGCCGGGTCCGGTGGCCGAGGAGTACGGGCGACAGTTCGCTGCAAACGTGGGGCAGTTCTGTCTGCAGATCCAGTTCGCCGGATCGGAGCGGGTGCGTCTTTCGAACTATCGGCGGCGGACAGCCTCAGCCCCAGAGCAGGCCGGGGACACGACCTGGATGGGTTCGGAGCACTCACCGTGCAGGGTCGGGACCGACATGAGGGGCGCCGCAGGCGTGCGTTGGCACTGGATGGATTCTTAAGTTTCGACACTCGAGGGGATCCGGGGTGCACTCATCATTTGAACCGGACCGCTCCTGACCTGCGATTTTGGCCGAGTTGTGTGAAGGTTCCACAGCCATCCAGCTGCGCTGATAACAGAGGTGGATCGCGACCTTTTGTCCCATTGGAACGCCGTTGTCACAGCCCTAGGGTGTGGCGATCTGATCCGCTCGGACAAAGGAGTTCACGTGCGACGTCTCTCCATCGCGCTCTTGGCGCCACTGCTGCTCGCGCTCGGTGCCCCCACCGCGGCGAGTGCCGCACCATCTGCCGCACCACCTGCCGAACCAGCTGGCAAGTACATCGTCCGGCTGACGGCGTCGGCCGGTGACCCGGCGGCGTTCTCGGCTGCGGCAGGCATCGAGAAGCCCAGTCACGTATACCGGACGGCGCTGCGCGGCTTCTCTGCCCCGCTGACATCCGATGAGATCCGCGACCTGCGTGGCGACCGCCGCGTCGTGTCGATCGAACGCGTGCAGAAGGTCAGGATCACCGACCAGAGTACGCCGACCGGAATCGCTCGCAGCTTCGCCAGCACCAACCCCAAGCTGGAGGTGGGCGATGGCGTCGACACCAGGGTCGACGCCGACATCGCCGTGCTCGACACCGGAATCTCTGCGACGCATCCCGACCTCGATGTCGTCGCCCGCACCGACTGCCTCAACAAGACGACCTGCACCGATAACACCGGCGAGGACGGCCACGGCCACGGAAGCCACGTCGCTGGAACCATCGCCGCGCTCGACAACGGGTCCGGCGTCGTCGGCGTCGCTCCGGGCGCTCGCCTGTGGTCGGTACGTGTCCTGGACGACAGTGGCAGCGGCCAGACCGACGGCATCGCCGCCGGCATCGACTGGGTCGCGGCGCACGCGGACGAGATCGAGGGCGCCAACATGAGTCTCGGTTGCGAGTGCAGGAGCCCGGCCATGGACGCAGCGATCACCCGTGCCGTCGACGCCGGCGTCGTCTTCGTCGTGGCGGCCGGCAACGACCACAAGGACGCGGGGGCCTTCAGCCCTGCCAACCACCCTGACGTCGTAACGGTCTCGGCACTCAGTGACTACGACGGCAAGCCGGGAGGCACGGGCAGCCCGGACTCCTGTGCGCAGGGGCCGGACGACACGCTGGCTGACTTCAGCAACTTCGGCCCCCTCGTCGAGGTGGCCGCACCCGGATCCTGCATCTACTCCACCTACAAGGGCACGGGGTACACGACGATGTCGGGCACGTCCATGGCTTCCCCGCACGTCGCGGGTGCGGTCGCGTGGTTGACCAGCAACGGCAACGACCCCAAGACCCGAGCCGACGTGCTGCGTATCCGGGACGCCGTGATCACCTCGGGCAACCAGGACTGGACCGACAACTCCGGGGACCAGTCGAAGGAGCCGCTGCTCGACCTCCACGACGAGGCGGTCTACCCGCCGTCGTCGCCCGACCCGGGCGCTCCCATCGCCCTGGCGACCTCATCCTGCTCCGTAGACAACAACGGCTGCAGCTTCGACGGTTCCGGCTCGACCGATCCGGACGGCACCATCACCAGCTGGACCTGGGACTTCGGTGACGGCACCACCGGCACCGGGACCACGCCCAGTCACACCTACCCGGCCGCGGGCTACTACTCGGTGATCCTCACCGTGGTCGACGACGACGGGAAGCGGGCCAAGACCCGCATCCTGGTCAAGGCCGGCAATCTGCCCCCAAAGGCTGCGATCGGCACCTGGCCCTGCGACGGCCCGGGCGGATGCACCTTCGACGGTTCCGGATCGACGGACCCCGAGGGGCGCCAGCTGAGCTACAGCTGGGATCTCGGTGACGGTACCAGCGCCACCGGAGTCACGGCCGACCACCTGTATCCCGCGAGTGACGCCACCTACACGGTGCGCCTCACCGTGACGGACGACAAGGGCCAGGTCGGCAAGGCCGAGGTGATCCTGGACTGTTCGGAGTTCTTCGGGCAGCCGTGGTGCAACACCTGATCCACAGATCACGGATGGCGGGGCCGGGCACAAGACGTGTCCGGCCCTGCTTGCGGTGGTCGAGCTTGTCGAGACCATCGAGGTC
>NZ_JBOHDN010000243.1:0-24612 GCF_050699375.1 Nocardioides sp.
CGGCCTTCTCGGTTGCCGGCTCGGTCGAGGCGGACTCCGCCGCAGCGGATTGCGCTTCAGCAGCCGAGGGCACCGGGGTCTCAGCGTCCGCGTCCGCTACCGATTCGGTCTCCGTGTCCGCTGCGGCTTCTGCGGGAGCGTCGGAGGCTGCCGTCGTGGTGTTGTCGCTGGTTCCGGTGGCCTCGGTGGTTCCGGCCGCGGGCGCGATCTTGGCGTCGGCGTCGGCAGCGCTGGCGGAGTCGGTCGAGTCGGCGCCATCTGCGGCGGAGCTGTCCGGCTCGTCGGAGGAGTCGGACGTGACCTCGGCGTCGGCGGCCGACCCGGCGGCCTCCGAGGTGGCGGACGTGTCATCGGCGGCAGCGGCCGCGGTGACGCTCTCGGCCTCCGCGACGACGGCAGCGGAGTCCGGGTCGGAGTCCGTGTCGGCCTCGGCGTCGCGGTCAGCCGCGTCGCCGGCAGAGGCCGCGGCGTCGGTGTCGGTGTCCTCGGACCCGGCGGCCTCGTCAGCGGCGGTCTCGGCGACCGGCTCGGTGATCGATGCCTCGGCAGGGGTCTCGGCGACCGCAGCAGCGGCGACCGGCGCGGTCGCGGTACCGGAGGCCGGGTTGGCCTTGTCCGCGCGGTGAGCGGCCCTGGCGTCCTTGCGGATCGGCCGACCGAAGAAGAACCAGATCAAGATGGCAAGGATGAGGATGAGTACGAGCAGCAAAAGCCACTTCATGGGGTGATGTTTCCTTCCGGGGAGAACGAGGGTGTGATGGTGGGGCAGCACAGCGCCCGGCCAGGGTGTGCGGCCAATTCCCGCGTCCCCCGATATGACCGGAAGAACCGTTGAGGCGCCCGAACGTTACCCTCAGCCGGGTAAAGCATGACTAACACATTCAGGAGTAGTTGCCCATGACCGCCCCGCGCACACTTCTGACGAGTGCCCGAAAGCTTCTCGCGGAGGCTGGGATCGAGAGTTCAGAGACCGATTCGGCCATCTTGCTGGCCCATGTCCTCGACACCGACCGCAACCGTCTCTTCCTCGTCGATGACGTCGCGCAGGACCAGGAGAAGGCGTACGCGGACCTGCTCGCCCGCCGCGCGGAACGTGAGCCGCTGCAGCACCTGACCGGGGTGGCGTACTTCCGCCACGTCGAGCTCGCCGTCGGACCCGGTGTCTTCGTGCCGAGGCCCGAGACCGAGCTCCTCGCGGGGTGGGCGATCGACCGCGCCGCCGCGCTCGACCACCCGATCGTCGTCGACCTCTGCACGGGCTCTGGAGTGATCGCCAAGAGCATCGCCG
Source organism: Nocardioides sp. (assembly GCF_050699375.1). Taxonomy (GTDB): domain Bacteria; phylum Actinomycetota; class Actinomycetes; order Propionibacteriales; family Nocardioidaceae; genus Nocardioides. The sequence goes on from NZ_JBOHDN010000243.1 coordinate 1,289, forward strand.
ACGAGGTCCCGGGCGCTCAGATCCACGCGGTCGAGCTCTCCGAGGACGCCTACCCCTGGGCCGTACGCAACCTGGCCGGCACCGGCGTGGACCTGCGGCAGGGCGACATGGCCGAGGAGTTCGCCGACCTGGACGGCAGCGTCGACGTGATCGTCTGCAACCCTCCGTACATTCCGCTCGAGGCCTGGGAGTCCGTCGCTGCGGAGGCACGCGACCACGACCCCGACCTCGCCCTCTTCTCCGGGCAGGACGGCCTTGACGCGATCCGCATCCTGGAGCGACGGGCCGCAGAGCTGCTCAGACCCGGGGGAGTGGTGGGGTTCGAGCACGCCGACGAGCAGGGACCGGACGGTGCCGCCGGCGGCGCCCCGGCGGTCTTCAGCGGCACCGGAAGGTGGACCGACGTGCGCGATCATCTCGATCTGGCAGGCCGTCCGCGCTTCACGACCGCACAACTGGCAACATGAGCACTGTGACTGAGCGCTACCCGATCGCGACCGAGGACGAGCAGACCGAGGCGATCGACGCTGCCGTCGCCGCCCTTCAGGCCGGCGAGCTCGTGGTCGTGCCGACCGACACGGTCTACGGCGTAGCCGCCGACGCGTTCGACAAGGGCGCGGTGGCCGGTCTGCTCGCCGCCAAGGGGCGGGGCCGCTCGATGCCGCCGCCCGTGCTGATCTCCAACGTCGCCACCCTCGACGCGCTCGCGACGAGGATCCCCGACTGGGCGCGCGCCCTCGTCGAGGAGCTGTGGCCCGGCGCGCTGACGGTCGTCTTCCACCAGCAGCCGTCGCTGCAGTGGGATCTGGGTGAGGCCCGCCAGACCGTGGCCGTACGCATCCCCGACTCCGAGATCCTGCGCAAGATCATCGACCGGGTCGGTCCGCTCGCGACCAGCTCGGCCAACCGCACCACGAAGCCCGCCGCCACCAACGCCGACCAGGCCGACGAGATGCTCGGCCGGATGGTCAAGGCCATCATCGACGGGGGAGAGTCGCCCGGCGGCGAGGCGTCCACGATCATCGCCGCCACCGGCGATGACCCGGAGGTCCTTCGGGAGGGCGCGATCAGTGTCGAGCGGATCGACGAGATCCTCGCCGAGCACGACGTAGCCATCCGCCGGCCGGGGGAGCCGGAAGCGGTCGAGACCAGCCAGCCGCCGGTCGAGCCTACTGAGACCACCCCCGACGCCGACGCCGAAGCCTGATGCGCGCCTACCTCCTCCTCTTCCTGGTCGCCGCCGTGGTGACCTACCTGCTCACCGTGGTCGCTCGGGAGTTCGCGATGCGTACGGGGGCCGTCGCGAAGGTCCGCGACCGTGACGTACACGCCGTCCCGGTTCCCTATATGGGTGGCGTCGCGATGCTGGGCGGTCTGGTCGCGGCGTATCTGGTCGCTCGCGAGCTGCCGTTCCTGGCAGATGCGCCGGACTTCGTGCTGCAGGACACCGGCGTGGTGATCCTGGCCGGGGCGCTGATCTGCGTCGTCGGGGTCGTCGATGACATCTTCGAGCTGGACGCGCTCACCAAGCTGGGCGGGCAGGTGCTGGCGACGGCGATCCTGGTGGGCTTCAACCTGCAGTACACGTTCATCACGTTCCCCGACGGCACCCAGTTCGCCGTCGACCCGGCCCAGGGCGCGTTGCTCACCGGACTGGTGGTGATCACCGTGGTCAACGCGGTCAACTTCATCGATGGCCTGGATGGTCTGGCCGCGGGTGTCGTCGGCATCGGCGCGCTCGCTTTCTTCCTGTTCTGCTACCAGTTCACCCGGATCAACGACATCGGCCGCGCGTCCACCGCGGCTCTGCTGAGCGTCGCGCTCGCGGGTGCCTGCGTCGGCTTCCTGATCCACAACTGGCATCCCGCCCGGCTCTTCATGGGGGACAGCGGGTCGATGCTGATCGGCCTGATCCTCGCGGCCAGCGCGGTGACGCTCTCGGGCTCCTACAACGCCGGCGGCCTGAACGTGAACGCGTTCGACGCCTCCACCGCGCTTCTGGTGACCTTCCTGCCGCTGCTCCTACCGCTGACGATCCTGGTGGTCCCACTCGTGGATCTGGTGCTAGCGGTCGTACGCCGCACCCGCGCCGGCCGCTCCCCGTTCGCCGCGGACAAGAAGCACCTGCACCACCGCCTCCTGGAGATCGGCCACTCCCAGCGTCGTGCCGTGCTGATCATGTGGCTGTGGGCCGGTCTGGTGTCCTTCGGGTCCGTCTTCGTGACCCTCTACCGCGGCCCGATCGTCATCACCGGCCTCGCCGTCGCCACCGCCCTCATCGTGCTGCTCACCTTCGTCCTCCCCAAGATCCGCGGCGAGCGCACCGACAGGCTCCTCGAGGTCCCCGAGGACGTCACTCCGCTGGAGCACCAGCCCTGATCAGGTTGTCTTGATCGATCAATTAGGGCACCCAAACGCGCTTGTGATAGTTTTCACGAGCGTTCGGGATACGCTCCTGAACACCTGAAATGCCCCCAGAGAGAACGGCCGCCGACGATGACGACCGCAACCAGCAAGACCAAGGTGCTGCGAGGTTCTGCCGCAGTGTCCGCCGTTGCTGTGCTCGCTGCCGTCGTGGTGGCCTTTCTCCTCGCTGGGGCCGACGGCCTGACTGGTGCCGCGATCGGTTCGGTCGCCACCGTCGTGGTGCTGTCGCTCGGTTCTTGGGCGATGCTCGTGATCGCGGCCAGGTCGCCGGCTATGTCGTTGCCTGCCGCGGCTGTCGTTTTCACCACGTCAGGCCTGATTCTCTTCATCGTCCTGCTGATTGTGTCGCAGACCGGGGGAGACGCTGTCGTACGTCCGGCAGCCTTCTCGGTCATCGCGCTCACCGTCGCATGGACGACCACGTTTGCGTTGCTTGCGCGACGCGAGCGGATCCCGCTCTTTGAGCTGCCAGGGGCGGACGGATGACCACGGTCAACGCCTGATATCGTCCGGGCCGTCGGGGGCGGCCGCCGGGATGATGCCCGAGCCTTTGAAGCTCGCCACCCAGAATCGTACGTTCGAACAAACAGGAGACAGCGTGAAGTCGCTTGCCGCCACCGTTATGGCGTCGGAGTCGGGGCCTCATATCCCGGGGCCCGCGGACTTCTTCCTTCCGCCGATCGTCGGGTCCGGCGACTGGGCTCTGACCAAGGTCAGCCTACTGGTCCTGCTGTCCGTCGTGATCGCTTTCGGCTTCTTCTACGCCGCTTCGCGCAAGTCCGCCGTGGTCCCGAGCCGCCTGCAGTTCGCCGGTGAGTACGTCTACGGGATGGTCCGCAACTCCATCGCCCGCGACATCATCGGGTCGAAGGACTACATGAGGTTCGTGCCGTACCTCTTCACGGTCTTCGTCTTCATCATCATCAACAACTTCTACGGGGTCATCCCGTTCGTCCAGTTCCCCACGATGTCGCACATCGGCTACACGGCGGCCCTGGCGGCCATCACCTGGCTGATCTACAACATCGTCGGCATCGCGAAGCACGGTTTCGTCGGCTACCTCAAGCTCCAGACTGTGCCCGGCGGCGTGAGCGGTCCGATCCTGCTCATGATGGTCCCGTTGGAGTTCCTCTCCAACATCGTGGTCCGGCCGTTCACGCTGGCGATCCGTCTCTTCGCGACCATGTTCGCCGGTCACCTGCTGGTCGCGCTCTTCTCCATCGGCGGCGCCTGGCTGATGCTGCACTACGCTCCGGCGTGGCAGGGCGTCTCGGCCGGTCTCTTCTCCTTCCTGCTCGGCATCCTGGTGTCCTTCCTGGACATGCTGATCATGTTCCTGCAGGCCTATGTCTTCACGCTGCTCTCGGCGATGTACATCGCCGGTGCAGTCGCGGACGAGCACTGATCCCTTCAGGCTCGGACCAACAGCTAAACCAACTCGACGCATAACAACTGACGCACAGCGCGTCACAACCGAAAGGAAGTCCACCATGGACGGCAGCGCAGACATGATCGGCCTCGGCCTCTCCGCGATCGGCCCGGGTGTCGGTGTCGGTCTGATCTTCGCCGCGTACGTTGCCGGCGTCGCTCGTCAGCCGGAGGCTCAGAGCCGCCTGCAGGCGATCGCGATTCTCGGCTTCGCACTGTGTGAGCAGTTCTTCATCATCTCCCTCGCCCTCGCCTTCGTGCTCTGACGTAGGGAACTACTGAAGGTTCCGACATGATCCTTACCCAGGTAACCGCTGCGGAGACCGAGATCAACCCGTTGGTCCCGCACGTCCCGGAGATCATCCTCGGTGTCATCGTCATCGCCATCCTCTTCGTAGGAGTCGCGAAGTTCATCGTTCCGAACTTCGAGAAGGCGTACGCCGATCGAACCGCGGCGATCGAAGGCGGCATCGAGAATGCCAATGCCAAGCAGGCCGAGGCTGACGCCAAGCTCGCCGAGCTGGAGGCCCAGCTGGCCGACGCCCGTCACGAGGCGGCCCGCATCCGCGAGCAGGCTCGCGAAGAGGGCGCTGCGATCAAGGCAGAGATGCGCACCGAGGCTCAGGCCGAGGCAGAGCGCATCGTGACCGCCGGCAAGGCACAGATCGACGCCGAGCGTCAGCAGGCTTCGGCCTCGCTGCAGTCCGAGGTCGGTTCGCTGGCCACCGGTCTCGCCGGTCGGATCGTCGGGGAGTCCCTCGACGACGACGCGCGCTCCGGTCGAGTGGTCGAGCGGTTCCTCGCTGACCTCGAGGCAGGGGTTCACTGATGGACTTCCGTGGAGCGTCGGCCGACGCCGTTGCCGTCCTGACCGAGGAGCTGCTGTCTTTGGTTTCCGGGCCAGCGGCCTCCGCCTCTCCTGAGGCGGCTGCGAAGGCGGCTGACACCCTCTTCGAGGTCTCCCAGACCCTCCGTGCCGAGCCGTCCCTGCGCCGGTTCCTCACCGATGTCTCGGTGCCGCAGGAGGCCAAGACCGGCCTCGTCGGCGAGGTCTTCGGCGGGAAGGTCGACGCGACGGGCCTCGGCGTCGTCGAGTTGGCGGTCAAGCGCCGCTGGACGCGCGCCGGAGACCTGAGCGACGCCGTTGAGCGACTCAGCGAGATCGCCGCGGTTCGCGGCGCCGGCGACGAGGCCCCGCGCCTCGCCGACGAGCTCTTCGCGGTCCAGCGGGCCGTGCAGGAGACGCCGGAGCTGCGCGACGCGCTCTCCGACCCGGCCCGTACGAACGCTGACAAGGTCGCGCTGGTCGACGACCTTCTCGGTGGCAGGGCGCTGCCGGCGACGGTCGCCCTGACCAAGCAGGCGCTGGCGGGCACCTACCGCACCGCCTCGTCCGCTCTGGATGAGTACCAGAAGGTCGCGGCCTCGGTCGCGGGCGAAAGCACCGCGGTCGTCCGCGTGGCCGCCCCGCTCTCGGAGGCGGACACCACCCGCCTTTCCGCAGCCCTCGCGAAGAAGTACGGCCGCCAGGTCCACCTGAACGTAGTGGTCGATCCGGCCGTCGTCGGTGGCATCAAGGTCTCGATCGGTGACGACGTCATCGACGGCACCGTCTCCAGTCGCCTCGAAGGGGCGCAGCGAGCACTCGCCGGCTGATCCGGCACCGCGGCCACCGAACGAATTGGCCGCACACCCCTGCGTGACACAGACTGACTTGTAAGTACTGAGAGAGAAGGCACAGATGACGGAGCTCTCCATCCGTCCCGATGAGATTCGGGACGCACTGGCAAAGTACGTCGCGGACTACAAGCCGGAGGCCGCGAAGACCGAAGAGGTCGGCACGGTCGCTTCGACCGCTGACGGTATCGCCCGCGTCTCGGGTCTGCCCTCGGCGATGACCAACGAGCTCCTCGAGTTCGAGGACGGCACCCTTGGTCTCGCCCTGAACCTGGACACCCGAGAGATCGGCGTCGTCGTCCTGGGCGACTTCGACAAGATCGAGGAGGGCCAGCCGGTCCGACGTACGGGCGAGGTTCTCTCGGTCCCGGTCGGCGACGGCTACCTCGGCCGCGTCGTGGACCCGCTCGGCACCCCGATCGACGGTCTCGGCGAGGTCACCCCGCTCGACGGTCGCCGCGCGCTGGAGCTCCAGGCTCCCGGCGTGATGGACCGCAAGTCGGTCCACGAGCCGCTCGCCACCGGCATCAAGGCGATCGACGCGATGACCCCGATCGGTCGTGGCCAGCGTCAGCTGATCATCGGTGACCGCGCGACCGGTAAGACCACGGTCGCCATCGACACGATCATCAACCAGAAGCAGAACTGGGACTCCGGTGACCCGGACAAGCAGGTCCGCTGCATCTACGTCGGCATCGGCCAGAAGGGTTCGACCATCGCCTCCGTGCGTGGCGCCCTCGAGGAGTCCGGCGCGCTGGAGTACACCACGATCGTGGCCGCTCCCGCCTCCGACTCGGCCGGTTTCAAGTACCTCGCCCCCTACACCGGCTCGGCCATCGGCCAGCACTGGATGTACGAGGGCAAGCACGTCCTGATCGTCTTCGACGACCTGACCAAGCAGGCCGAGGCCTACCGCGCCGTGTCGCTGCTGCTGCGCCGCCCGCCGGGCCGTGAGGCCTACCCGGGTGACGTCTTCTACCTGCACTCCCGGCTGCTGGAGCGCTGCGCGAAGCTCTCCGACGAGATGGGCAAGGGCTCGATGACCGGCCTGCCGATCATCGAGACCAAGGCCAACGACGTCTCGGCGTTCATCCCGACCAACGTCATCTCCATCACCGACGGTCAGATCTTCCTGCAGTCCGACCTGTTCGCGGCCAACCAGCGCCCGGCGATCGACGTCGGCGTCTCGGTCTCCCGCGTCGGTAGCGCCGCGATGACCAAGGCGCTCAAGGGCGTCACCGGTTCGCTCAAGGTCGACCTCGCGCAGTACCGCGCGATGGAGGCCTTCGCGATGTTCGCCTCCGACCTGGACGCGGCCTCGAAGCAGCAGCTGGCCCGCGGTCAGCGCCTGATGGCGCTGCTCAAGCAGCCGGCCTACTCGCCCTACCCGATCGACCGGATGACCGTGTCGCTCTGGCTCGGCACCACCGGCCGCCTGGACATCGTCCCGGTCGAGGACGTGCTCAAGTTCGAGCAGGAGTTCCTCGACTACCTGAGCCGCTCGCACGAGGGCGTCCTGGCCGGCATCCGTGAGTCGCTGAAGTTCGACGACGCCACGGAGTCCGGGGTCATCAAGGCGTACGAGGCCTTCCTCGACCAGTTCGAGACCTCCGAGGGCAAGTCGATCAAGCCGGGTTCGGCCAAGGTTGACGCTCTCGAGGACGAGGACGTCGAGCAGGAGCAGATCGTCAAGCAGAAGCGGGGCTGATCATGGCCGTGTCAGTGCGTGAACTCCGCGCGCGGATCAAGTCGACGCAGTCGATGAAGAAGATCACGCGTGCCATGGAGCTCATCGCTGCGTCCCGGATCATCAAGGCGCAGCAGCGGGCGAATGCGGCCGCGCCGTACGCCCGTGAGCTCACCCGCGCGGTCTCGGCCGTGGCGACGTACTCCAACGTCGACCACGCCCTGACCACCGAGCCGGAGAACCCCAACCGCGCCGCGGTGCTGGTGCTCGCCAGCGACCGCGGTCTGGCCGGCGGCTATGTCTCCAACGCCATGCGCGAGGCGGAAGGCCTCATCGCGAAGCTGACCGACGAGGGCAAGGAGGTCGACCTCTACCTGGTCGGCCGCCGCTCCGAGGGCTTCTTCAAGTTCCGTGGCCGCCCGATCGCGCAGTCCTGGACGGGCTTCACCGACCAGCCGACGTACGAGGCGGCCAAGGAGATCGGCGAGAAGCTGATCGAGGTCTTCCTAGAAGGCGCCGACGGCGAGGCCAAGGCTCCCGGCGTCGACGAGGTCCATGTCGTCTACACGAGATTCGTGACGATGATGACGCAGAAGCCGACGGCCATCCGCCTGCTTCCGCTGGAGGTCGTCGAAGGTGAGGAAGCGCCCGGCGAGGGCGAGGCCCTGCCGCTGTACGAGTTCGAGCCCTCTGCGGAGGCCGTGCTCGACAGCCTGCTCCCGCAGTACGTCAACAGCCGGATCTGGTTCGCGCTGCTGCAGGCCGCTGCCTCCGAGCTCGCTCAGCGTCAGAAGGCGATGAAGGCAGCGACCGACAACGCCGACGAGCTCATCAACAAGTTCACGCGGATCGCCAACCAGGCCCGACAGGCCGGCATCACCCAGGAGATCAGCGAGATCGTCGGTGGCGTGAACGCGCTCGCCGATGCCCAGGCTGCGAACGACTGAGAACCCACAGAAAGACTGACTTAAACAATGACTGCAACGGTTGACGAGAAGACCACGACGGGCCGCATCGCCCGCGTGATCGGCCCGGTCGTCGACGTGGAGTTCCCCGTCGACGCCATGCCGGACATCTACAACAAGCTCGAGGTCGACGTCACGCTCAACGACGAGACCACGACCCTCCCGCTGGAGGTCGCTCAGCACATCGGTGACGGCATGGTCCGCGCGATCTCGCTGAAGCCGACCGACGGCGTCGTGCGCGGCTCCGCGGTGCGCGACACCGGTGGCCCGATCACGGTTCCGGTCGGCGACGCGACGCTCGGTCACGTGTTCAACACGACCGGCGACATCCTCGACACCGACCCGAAGAACGTCGACGTCAAGGAGCGCTGGGGCATCCACCGCAAGGCTCCGGCCTTCGACCAGCTCGAGTCCAAGACCCAGATGTTCGAGACGGGCATCAAGGTCATCGACCTGCTCACCCCGTACGTCCAGGGTGGGAAGATCGGCCTCTTCGGTGGTGCGGGGGTCGGCAAGACCGTCCTCATCCAGGAGATGATCGCCCGTGTGGCGAAGAACCACGACGGTGTGTCGGTGTTCGCCGGTGTCGGCGAGCGCACCCGTGAGGGCAACGACCTGATCGAGGAGATGGGGGAGGCCGGCGTTCTCGACAAGGTCGCCCTGGTCTTCGGCCAGATGGACGAGCCGCCGGGCACGCGTCTGCGCGTGGCCCTCTCGGCGCTGACGATGGCGGAGTACTTCCGCGACGTTCAGAACCAGGACGTGCTGCTCTTCATCGACAACATCTTCCGGTTCACCCAGGCCGGGTCCGAGGTTTCGACCCTGCTCGGCCGGATGCCGTCCGCGGTGGGCTACCAGCCCAACCTCGCCGACGAGATGGGTGTGCTCCAGGAGCGCATCACCTCGACGCGTGGTCACTCGATCACCTCGCTGCAGGCGATCTACGTGCCGGCTGACGACTACACCGACCCGGCGCCGGCGACCACGTTCGCCCACCTGGACGCGACCACCGAGCTCTCCCGTGAGATCGCCTCGGTGGGTATCTACCCGGCCGTGGACCCGCTCACCTCGACGTCGCGAATCCTGGACCCGCAGTACATCGGCCAGGACCACTACGACTGCGCGGTGCGCGTCAAGCAGATCCTGCAGCGAAACAAGGAGCTGCAGGACATGATCGCGATCCTCGGTGTCGACGAGCTCTCCGAGGAAGACAAGATCATCGTCTCCCGCGCTCGTCGTATCCAGCGTTTCCTTTCGCAGAACACCTACGTTGCCAAGCAGTTCACCGGCATCGAGGGCTCGACGGTCCCGGTCAAGGACACCATCGAGGCGTTCAACAAGATCGCCAACGGTGAATACGACCACGTCGCCGAGCAGGCGTTCTTCATGTGCGGTGGCCTCGACGACGTCGAGGCGAAGTGGGCCGAGATCCAGAAGGGTCTCTGATGACGGACGCCCTGCAGGTGGAGCTCGTCGCTGCGGACCGGGTGGTCTGGAGCGGCGGGGCCACCATGGTCATCGCACGAACGGTCGACGGTGATGTCGGCGTCCTGCGCGGTCACGCGCCGGTGCTGTCGGCGCTCACCGAGGCGGTCGTCGAGATCACCCCCGAGGAGGGCACCGAGGTCATCGCGACCGTCGACGGTGGCTTCCTCTCGGTGGCCAACGACCGCGTCTCGATCCTGTCCGAGCACATCCTGCTGGCACACGAGATCGACCTCGACGCAGCACAGGTCGAGCTCGAGGAAGCCCGTAGGCTGCTAGGCACCAACAACGACGCCGAGAAGCGCATCCGTCGTGCCGAGGCACGCATCCGCGCTGTCGAGAAGGCCGCTTAGGCGGAGAGGGGCGATACCCGGATGGCATGGTGGGAGCTGCTCTTGGTCGTTGTGGCCTGTCTGCTCCTGCTTGTCCTCGCCTATGGCATCGGGATCGCCGTACGTCGCCGTCTGCTCGCCCGCAACGGCGGAGTCTTCGAATTGAGCCACCGCGTCCGGGACACCAGTCCCGGGCGCGGTTGGGTCATCGGTATCGGCCGCTACTCCGGTGAGGCACAGCTGGAGTGGTTCCGCATCTTCTCCCTCTCGCCCAAGCCCAAACGGGTCTGGCGCCGGGTCGAGCTCTCCTACATCTCCAGCCGCTCACCTGAGGGGATCGAGGAGCTCGTCCTCTACCCCGAGAGCCTGATCGTCACGTGCGAGGTCAACGGCGAGCACATCGACCTCTCCATGGACCAGCAGACGCTCATCGGCTTCCAGGCGTGGCTCGAGTCCCGCCCGATCAGGTCCAACTGGACCGTCTTCTGACGGTCCCTCCAGTCGGCTGTCCCCGGCACAACACCGGGGTCGACCGGTTTGCTTTCGGGGGCTTCCCTGATTGTCCGGAGCCCGTCGAGAGCGGATCGTTGAGGTATGTCCTCAACCGCTCCCATTCCCACCTCGCCCACCCCGCCGGCCTCGCCCGAGGGAGATGAGCTCCGCTGCACCGATGCCGATCGCGACCGTGTGATCGACGTGCTCAAGTCCGCCTACGCCGATGGCCGGCTCGACCAGGCCGAGTTCGACGTCCGGTTCGACCTGACCATGAGGTCGAAGACGTACGCCGCCCTCGAGCCGATCACCCGCGATCTGGTCGCACAGCCCGCGCCGGCGCCCTCGCCCGCGAAGCCGGCCCGTGATCTCCTGCCTCCGCCGACCACCGAGGAGCGGCTGCTGGCCGCCCTCGCTCAGGCGACGACCTGGGTGCCGATCGCCGTCGGCCCCGCGATCCTCTACTACACCGTCGGCAAGCGCTCGGAGTTCGTGAAGCACCACGCCGCCGGTGCCCTCAACCTGCAGCTCACCCTGCTCGCGGTCACGATCGTGACCTTCGGGCTCGGGGGAGCGCTCTACGGGATCGCGTGGATCCTGGCGACCGCCTTCGCCGTCGTCGCGCTCGCCGGCGCGCCGCTGCGCCAGCCCTGGGTGCTGCCGATCTTCGGACGCGGCGGCCCGTACGAGAAGCGCGACTGATCCCACTGTGAGCGCGGCCAGGGTCGCCACTAGCCTTTACTTGTGACGCCACTTGCCCGTGCCCAGGCCGGATCGGTGGTGGCGTTCGCCACCAACGGTCTGCTGGCCGCGACCTTCATCTCCCGGATCCCCGCGCTGCGTGAGGGCCTAGGGCTCAGCAACTCGGCCGTGGGCCTGATGTTGCTGGCGATGGGCATCGGGTCGGTCTCGGCGCTGCCGCTCGCCGGGGGACTGGTGATGCGCTGGGGCGCTGCCCAGGTCGTACGCCGCTGCGCGGTCCTCTGCGCCGTCGCGCTGTGCCTGGTAGCCGTCTCCGGCACCTGGCTCGGACAGGTCTGGTTGGTGGCGCTGTTCCTCGTGGCGTACGGCGTCGGATACGGGGTCTGGGACGTCGCCATGAACGTCGAGGGCGCGGCGGTCGAGCGGCGTGGTGGCAAGACGCTGATGCCGCAGCTGCACGCGATGTGGAGCGTGGGGACCGTACTCGGTGGTCTGCTTGGCATCGCCCTGGTGGGGACGGTGTCGACGGTGTGGCACATCGCCGGCGTCGCGGCCGTCGCGCTGGCCGTCTGCTGGTGGGGCACTGCCGGGTTCCTCCCGGCCGAGGTGCCTCCGGACGGGCATTCGCCGCGGCGCGAGCTGATCGCGGCCTGGCGCTCGCCGCACACGCTCCTGCTGGGGCTGATGGTGCTCGCTTTCGCCGCGGCCGAGGGGAGCGCCAACGACTGGGTGTCCCTGGCGATGATCGACGGCTACGACGTGAGCCACCGGGTCGGGGTGGCCTGCTATGCGGCGTTCGTCCTCTGCATGAGCATCGCCCGCTTCGCGGGCGCGAAGGTGATCGACCGCGTCGGACGGCAGCCGGTCCTGGTCACCTCTGCGGGGCTGGCCGGCGCGGGGATCATCCTGGCCGTGCTCGCGGGCTCCTTCGAGCTCGCGCTCGTCGGCATCGCCCTGTGGGGTTTCGGCGCTGCTCTCGGGTTCCCGCTGGGGATCAGCATCGCCGCCGACGACGAATCCCGGGCCGCTGCTCGGGTCTCGGTCGTCTCCACCCTCGCCTACGGCGCCTTCCTGGGCTTCCCACCCATCCTGGGCGCCGTAGGAGACCAGGTCGGCACCCTCCGCGCCCTCCTGGTCGTCGCCGTCCTCATGCTCCCCGCGGCCGCTCTGGCCGTCACAGTCGCCCGGCGTCGTACGCCTCCCTAACCATGCCGAGTCGGCGCGTCTGTCTCACAACCAGCTGTCGAGTCGGCGCGTCTGTCCCAGATCTGCACAGCGCCGGCACAGGGCTTGGGGCAGACGCGCCGACTCGGGCTGTACTTGTGAGACAGACGCGCCGGCTCGAGCTGTATTTGTGGGGCAGACGCGCCGACTCGGCGGGATTCGCGGTCACGATGAGCCGACTCGGCTACACCAGACGGGCTGCGCCCGTTTCAGTCGAAGAGGGCGCGGATGTCGTCGGCGCCGATCGACGTAGCCATCGCGCCTTCGCCGTCGACTACCTTGGCGAAGAGCTCGGCCTTGCGCTCCTTGAGCTCCATGACCTTCTCCTCGATGGTGTCGGTGGAGACGAGGCGGTAGACCATCACGTGCTGGGTCTGGCCGATGCGGTGGGCGCGGTCGACGGCCTGGGCCTCGGCTGCGGGGTTCCACCAGGGGTCGAGGACGAAGACGTAGTCGGCCTCGGTCAGGGTCAGGCCGACGCCGCCGGCCTTGAGCGAGATCAGGAAGACCGGGGCGTCGCCGTCGCGGAAACTCTCGATGACCGCGCCACGATCGCGGGTGGCGCCGTCGAGATAGGCGAAGTCGATGCCGGCGTCGTCGAGGCGGGTGCGGGCTCGGCTCAGGAACGAGGTGAACTGGCTGAAGACCAGTGCCTTGTGGCCCTCCGCGGCAAGCTCCTCGATGTGCTCGACGAGGGTGTCGAGCTTGGCGGAGCCGACCTCGTCGTCCTCGGGGTCGACCAGGCCGGGGTCGAGGGAGAGCTGGCGCAGGCGGGTGAGCGCGCTGAGGATCGCGACCCGGTTGTCGTTGAAGTCGTCGAGGAGGTGCAGGATCCGCTGCCGCTCCTTGGCAAGGTGGGCGTCGTAGATCCTGCGGTGCTCCGGACCGAGGTCGACGCCGAGCACCTGCTCCTGCTTCGGGGGCAGATCGTCGGCGACGAGCTCCTTCGTACGGCGCAGCAGGAACGGGCGCAGCCTGGTCCGGAACCGGTGCAGCGCCCTGTCGTCGCCCGACTTCTCCACGGGAGACACCACCGCGTCGCGGAACATCCGTGGGCTCGGGTAGAGGCCCGGCGCCGTGATCGAGAGCAGCGCCCACAGCTCCATCAGCCGGTTCTCGAACGGTGTGCCCGTCACCGCCAGGCGCCAGCGGGCATCGATGCGGCGGGCCGCTGCGTACGTCTTGCTCTGGTGGTTCTTGACCTGCTGAGCCTCGTCGAGGACGAGACCGGCCCAGGGGCGGCCGGCGAAGGAGTCCTGCTCGAGCCGGAGGATCGCGTACGTCGTGATCACGATGTCGGCGCCCTCCCGAGCCGCCGCGACGTGGTCGCTGCGCTTGCTCACCGTCGCGACGCGAAGACCGGGGGTGTGGCGGGTGGCTTCCTGGACCCAGGCGGGTACGACGCTGGTGGGCGCGACCACGAGGAACGGGTTGCCCAGCTTCGAAGGGGAGCCCGGAGCGGTCGAGGTGGTGCCGGCGGCCACCGCGTGCGAGATCGTGGCCAGGACCTGGAGCGTCTTGCCGAGTCCCATGTCGTCGGCGAGGATCCCGCCGAGGCCTTGGTCGTGCAGGAAGGCCAGCCAGTGGAAGCCGTCGAGCTGGTAGTGCCGCAGCTCGGTCGCCACCCCGGTGGGCTCGGGCCGGGGGATCTCGCGCAGGTCGCGCAGCGCCTGGGCGCGCTGGACCCACTCGGCGGCCTGCTGGTCGACCACGCCCAGCTCGGCGAGCTCGGCCCAGACGCCGAGGTCGTGCTTGCCCACCGAGATGCCGTCGCCGGTGCGCTCATGGAGCTGCCCGGCGGCTTCGACGACGTTGCGCAGCCGGTCGAGCTCGGGTCGGTCGGTGCTGATGTAGGTGCCGCTGGGGAGGATCAGGAAGTCGTCGCCGCGGGTCAGCGCCGAGAGCACGTCGGGCAGCGGCACCGGCTCGCCGCCGATGGTGACCACGACCTGGAGGTCGAGCCAGTCCTGGCCGATCCCTCCGTCGGAGCCCTGCTCGGCGATCTCGAAGGAGATCTCGGGATCCTCCTCGGTCTCGCGGAAGTCGGGGCGCTCCACCTCGGTGACGTCGACACCGTCGATCTCGCGCAGCGCGGGGAGATCGTGGATGGCGAGCGCGAGCGCGTCGCCGTCGCGCACCTCCTGCTTGCGGAGGAGCTCGGACGAGACCAGGCCACGCAGGTCGGCCTCCGCGGCGCGGTCGCGGACGAGGCCGAGATCCTCGCGGGAGTCGACCGGGTAATGACGTACGCCGTAGGCCCACGTCCAGCCGAGCGTGGCGTGGGTGGAGCTGCGCCAGGTCACCGTCAGGCTCAGCCGGGGCGCCGGCGGCTCCGGGATGTCGAGAGCGTCGTCGGCGGATCGCAGCGGTACCAGGCGCGCCAGCGGCCCCAGCAGAGCGCTCAGCGTGCCGATCTCGGCCTCGGGGACGGTCAGCGGCTCCTTGGCCGTCACCAGTCGCTGTGCGTGCGTCGACAGCGGCCCGGAGAGGTCGCCGAGATGAAGCACGCCGGCATCGAGCACGCCCACCGAACGGGTCGGGCGTCCGATCGGGAGCACCGTCGGGCCGGCGTAGACCCGGTCGCCGTGGGCGAGGCCGAAGCGGAGGACGGCGTCCCCGTCCTCGCGGCGCAGGTCGCCGGCGAGCGAGAGCGGCTCGTCGAAGATCACCACGCCGCGTATGTTCTCGCCGGGCAGCACGGTCACGCCGCCACGGACGGCGTCGCGGAGCAGATTGACGGCCGAGTCGCCGAAGTCGGCGAGCGTGAGCGAGGAGCCCCGGGCATAGAGCAGCCGGTCGGACCGCAGCTGCCGGGCGAGCTCCTGGAGAGGGAGCAGCTGGCCGCGCGGGAAGTCCTTGCCTGGCAGAGCGCTGGGGATGTTGGACCAGTCGGCGCCGGTCTTCGCCCAGCGGCCGCGGTTGCCCATACGCATCGGCCGGAGCTCGACAGTGGGGGAGCCCGCAGTGGCCGAGCGCGGGCTGGGCCGCTTGACCTGCACGTCGATCTCGAGTGCCAGCGCGGGCAGGTCGTCCTCGGGCTTGCTGTCCTCGGCGAGCTGGCCCAGCAGCGTACGCAGCTCGGTCTCCCACGACGAGCCCTGGTCCGGGGCGCTCGGCTGGGGGCTGATCAGCGTCAAGCCGAGGGCGACGCCGTGCTTGCAGTTGAGACGAACAGGACAGGTGCAGGTGTTCATCACCCGAGGCGCCTCGTCCTTGGTCTCCAGGATGAGGACCACGCGATACGGGACCGACCGGGTGCCGCTGACATCGGCCGCCGCTCGCAGCGTGGTGTCGCCGACCGCCCGGACCTCCGGGTCACCGACTCGACCCTCTGCCGCGTACGCCTCGCCGCGCTCCATCGTCTGCGGGTCGAAGGTCTCCCGGAGTAGGTCGTTCGTGAGAGCTTCGAGCAAGGACACCCGCACTAGTCTTCCAGCATGAGGCCGGTTCTGCGACTTCGTGGACGTTGGGGGCGCGTCCTGGAAGTTCCTCGACGCTTGACGTCAGCAGGCTCGGGGCGCCGCGAGACGGCGCCGCGCCGCGGTCGTGCGGCCCTGGGACACCGGCGAGGCCGGGCACTGGTCTAGACCGGTGGCGCCCAGCAAAGCGGTTTCCTTGCATTCACCAGCCTGCATAGACCGCGTACGCCCTTGCGTGCCGCGCAACCGAATCCGAATCAGTCCGCACAACATTGTCGCGCAAAATGAAAGCCACCTCGATCCGAGCGGGGGGATCCGGACCGAGGTGGCGATGAATACTTTCGGCCAGATTGCTCGCGAATGCAAGTCGAACCGCCCTGGCGGGATTACGACGTGTCATATATCTGCCATGATGACCGTCGTTCATCCACAGTCATGAAAGGCCCCCGGATGCTTGATGCGCTCGGCCTCGACACCCTCGAGGAGACGGTCTACCGCCAGCTGGTCGGTGCGCCGTCGGCGAACCTCGACGAGCTCGCCGAGGCGGCCGATCTGGACACCTACGCGGCCACCGCGATCCTCTCGGCGCTCGAGGGGAAGGGTCTCGTGGCGCGCGCCTCGGCAGGCCAGGACCGCTACGTCGCCTCGCCGCCGGCCGTGGCTCTGGGGGCGCTGCTCGTCCAGCGTCAGGACGAGCTGCGGCGCGCGCAGGTCGAGATGACCGAGCTCTCCGGGCTCTACCGCGGCTCCGTCGCCCGCCGGGACGTGGCCGATGTCGTCGATGTCGTGCACGGAACCGAGGCCATCGCGCAGCGGTTCGCCCAGCTGCAGTACTCGGCGAAGAAGACCATCCAGGCGCTGCAGAAGCCGCAGGCAGCGGTCGTCACCCGCGAGGACGCCGACGAAGCCGAGCGTGCCGCCATCGAGCGCGGCGTCAGGCACGACATCGTCCTGGAGCGCTCCGTCTTCGACACTCCCGGCATCTACGAAACCATCGACTCCGGCCTCCAGATCGGGATCGAGCTGCGGGTCGTGCCGACCGTGCCGCTGCGGGCCTTCATCGTCGACCGCGAGATCGCGCTGATCCCGTTGATGCAGGGTTTGTCCCCATCGGGCGAGCACAACACCGTCACGGACGCGCTCCTGCTCCACCCCAGCGGTCTGCTCGACGCGATCAACGCGCTCTTCGACCTGATCTGGACCTCGGCGCCGAAGCTGGTGGCTACGCCCGACGGCACTGTCGAGACGGCCGCCGATCGTCTCGAGCCGCTCGATACAAAGGTGCTCTCGCTGCTGCTCGCGGGCCTGACCGACGCGTCCATCGGCGCGCAGCTCGGGCTCTCGCTGCGTACGGTCCAGCGCCGCGTACGCCAGATGATGGACCGCGCGCAGGTCGACACCCGCCTCCAGCTCGGCTACGAGGCCGGGCGCCGCGGCTGGCTGTGACAGTGACATCCGCGCCCTTCGGGCGCGCTTCGCGCTAGCGCTCGCCGCCGGGCACCCACAGGACGTCGCCCTGCTCGCGGTTGGCGTGCCGGGCCAGGATGAAGAGCAGGTCGCTGAGGCGGTTGAGGTAGGTGAGCGCGAGCTTGTTCATGGACTCGCCATGGACCTCGTACGCAGCCCAGGCCGCCCGCTCGGCACGGCGCACGACCGTCCGCGCGACGTGCAGGTGCGCTGCGGCCACCGTGCCGCCCGAGAGGATGAACGAGCGGAGCTTCTCCAGCGACTCGTTGTAGTCGTCGCACCAGGACTCCAGCCGGTCGACATAGGCCTGCTCGACGCGGAGCGGCGGATACTCGGGGTCGGCCACGACCGGCGTCGAGAGGTCGGCGCCGACGTCGAAGAGGTCGTTCTGGATGGTCGTCAGCACCTTCACGACGTCCTCGTCGATGCCGCCGTGGGCCAGTGCGACACCGATCGCGGCCCCGGCCTCGTCGGTGGTCGCGTACGCCTCCAGCCGCAGGTCGGTCTTGGCAGTCAGGCTCATGTCGCCGAGCCGGGTCTCACCGGCGTCGCCGGTGCGGGTGTAGATGCGCGTCAGGTTGACCATGTGCTGAGCCTATTCGGCCGTCCTGGGGTGGGTTGCGTCGCGGCATCGACGCGATGTGGGTCGATTGACAGAAAATCGTGACGCAAGTGACGAATGAGGCTGGTGTGGTGCAACCAATCGCCACCACGGCGCGTCATAGTGGGCGAGAGGCAACGTCTCTCACGTGTAGGCAGAACCAGGGCAACCCACTTCCAAGGCGACGGAGGCAGGGCATGGAGATCGTGATCGACGGACCGACGCTTGTACTGAGCGGTGACTTCGACGTACGCAGCACCTGGATGGTGCGCAGCGTCATCTATGACCATCTCGACGCGGTCGAGGGCGACGTGGTGCTCGATGTCTCCGGCGTGACCTGTGCCGATGTGACGGCGCTGAAGCTGCTCGCCGTCGCGACCAGGCAGGCCCACGCCGAGGGGCGCCGCCTCATCATGCACGGGTGCACCCCGGCCGTACGCCGGATGCTCCACCTCTCCAGGCTGTATCGTGTGCTCGAGGTCGAGAACTCGCCGTTGATCGCCTGATCGAGACGGCGACAGAGTGGGATTTTCCACACCGGACGCGGTTACTGATCGGTAACCGAGGGACTAACATTCGTCCTATGACGGACACCACGCCTTCCGAGCATGGCCGCAGCGGCGATCAGAGCAGCCGCCCGGTGAAGGACCGCCCCTGGGTCATGCGGACGTACGCCGGCCACTCGACCGCCGAGGCGTCCAACCAGCTCTATCGCAACAACCTCGCCAAGGGGCAGACCGGTCTCTCGGTCGCCTTCGACCTGCCGACTCAGACCGGCTACGACCCCGACAGCACGCTCGCGCGTGGCGAGGTCGGCAAGGTCGGCGTGCCGATCATGCACATGGGCGAGATGCGCAAGCTCTTCGACCAGATCCCGCTCACCGAGATGAACACCTCGATGACGATCAACGCGACCGCGATGTGGCTGCTCGCGATGTATCAGGTCGCCGCCGAGGAGCAGAACCCCGGGATGGATCCGACCGAGGTGGCTGCCAAGCTGGCCGGCACCACGCAGAACGACATCATCAAGGAGTACCTCTCCCGGGGGACGTACGTCTTCCCGCCCGAGCACTCCCTGCGGCTGATCTCGGACATGATCGCCTACACGGTCCACCAGATCCCGAAGTGGAACCCGATCAACATCTGCAGCTATCACCTGCAGGAGGCCGGGGCGACGCCGGTGCAGGAGATCGCCTACGCGATGTGCACCGCGATCTCGGTCCTCGACCAGGTCAAGGCCTCCGGCCAGGTCTCCGAGGAGGACTTCGGCAAGGTCGTCGGCCGGATCTCGTTCTTCGTCAACGCGGGCGTTCGCTTCGTCGAGGAGATGTGCAAGATGCGCGCCTTCGTCGAGCTGTGGGACGAGATCACCCGCGAGCGCTACGGCGTCGAGGACCCGAAGATGCGCCGGTTCCGCTACGGCGTACAGGTCAACTCCCTCGGCCTGACCGAGGCACAACCGGAGAACAACGTCCAGCGCATCGTGCTCGAGATGCTCGCCGTGACGCTCTCCAAGAGCGCGCGGGCCCGCGCCGTGCAGCTGCCGGCCTGGAACGAGGCGCTCGGCCTGCCGCGCCCGTGGGACCAGCAGTGGTCGCTGCGGCTGCAGCAGGTGCTGGCCTTCGAGTCCGACCTGCTGGAGTACGGCGACATCTTCGACGGCTCCCCGGTCATCGAGGCCAAGGTCGCCGAG
This sequence comes from Nocardioides sp., assembly GCF_050699375.1. Classification (GTDB taxonomy): domain Bacteria; phylum Actinomycetota; class Actinomycetes; order Propionibacteriales; family Nocardioidaceae; genus Nocardioides. The sequence goes on from NZ_JBOHDN010000243.1 coordinate 20,888, forward strand.
CTCGTCGCGGGCGCGAAGGACGAGATCGACCGGGTCCAGGCGATGGGGGGCGCGATCGCCGCCGTCGACACGGGCTACATGAAGTCGGAGCTGGTCTCCTCGCACGCACGTCGCCGTGGTGCGATCGAGGCCGGCGACGAGGTCATCGTCGGTGTCAACAAGTTCACCACCACCGAGCCGTCGCCGCTGACCGCCGACCTGGACGGCGCGATCATGGTCGCCGACCCGCGCGCCGAGGAAGCGGCCAAGGGGTCGCTCGAGGCGTGGAAGTCGGAGCGTGACGAGACGGCCGTCTCCGAGGCCCTGGCCGGTCTGGCCGCCGCCGCGAAGACCGACGCCAACCTGATGGAGGCCACCCTGGCCGCAGCCCGAGCCGGCGCGACCACGGGGGAGTGGGCCGGCACCCTGCGCGAGGTCTTCGGCGAGTTCCGGGCACCCACGGGCGTCTCCGGGGCCGTCGGTGCCGCCGAGGCCGGCGCCGAGCTGGCCGCCGTACGCGACCGGGTCAAGGCCACCGGCGACGAGCTCGGCGTCAAGCTGCGCATGCTCGTCGGCAAGCCGGGCCTGGACGGACACTCAAACGGCGCCGAGCAGGTCGCGGTCCGGGCACGTGATGCCGGGTTCGAGGTCATCTACCAGGGCATCCGGCTCACCCCGGAGCAGATCGTCGCCGCGGCGGTCGCCGAGGACGTACACGTGGTCGGCCTCTCGATCCTCTCCGGCTCCCACATGTCCCTGGTGCCGTCCGTGGTCGCGGGCCTGCGCGAGGCCGGTCTCGGTGACATCCCCGTCATCGTCGGCGGCATCGTGCCCGAGTCCGACGCCAAGACCCTGCTCGAGTCGGGCGTCGCGGCGGTCTACACGCCCAAGGACTTCAGCCTCACCGAGATCATGGCCGACATCGTCGAGGTCGTCCGCAAGGCCAACAGCCTTTCCTGACCGGCCTCTCCTGAGCCAAGGATCGACAGGGTCCCCGAAACTTCACGAAAGTTTCGGGGACCCTGTCGATCCGGCTCGGCGCCGTTCGTGGAGTAGGCAGAGGGAGGCGAGCAGCGCCTCCCGCCACTTCACGGGAGACCGAGATGTCCACGATCACCACCACCCAGCAGTACGCCACCGCTCGCCCCACCGCTCGCAAGGCGGTCTGGCTCCATGGTGTCGCCGCCACCGTTGCCGCCTCAGCCGTCGTCACCGGCCTGGCGGTCGCCGCCTCGGCGGCCGGTGTGAACTTCGAGACCGCGGACGGGCCGATCCCGGTCCTCGGCTTCGCCCAGCTGACCGCGTTCTTCTCGCTCATCGGGGTCGCGATGGCCGCGGTGATGGCCCGCGTCGCCCGCCGCCCGCGACGTACCTTCGTCGTCACCACCGTCGTGCTGACCGTCGCCTCGCTGGTTCCCGACGCCACCTTCGGCTTCGACGTCCCCAGCGCCGTCACGCTGATGGTCCTGCATGTCGTCGCCGCCGCCATCGTCGTCCCGGTCCTGGCCCGGCGTATGGCCGAGGAGCGGTGACGACGAAGTAAGGCTCGCCTAACCTCGCTGTTACGCTCTGCGTGTGGGCAAGAAGAGGAAGCCTCCCAAGACGGAGTGCTGCGTATCGAAGTCGCGCTGCAAGCGCTGCCCGATCCGCATGCTCAAGGAAGGCACCCTGCCCGAGGGGATGACGGTCAAGAAGCGCCGCCTGGTGACGCTCGACGGCAAGCCGGTCAAGAAGAAGCACCTCGCTGCCTGAAGCCTTCTCAAAGGCACCGCCAAGTGGCGTACGAAGTGGTAGGAATTGCTTTGCAGGCGATTACCTACTCGTGCAAGGACGTTACCGATGCCACACGCCACCCGCCGATCCGTCCTTTCCGGCGCCGTCACGGGCGCTGCCGGGCTGGCCGCGGCCGGCTACACCGCAACCCCTGCCCATGGTGTGAACAGCGCCGGCAAGCCCGACACGTTCCGGCTGACCGTTCTCGGCACGACCGACCTGCACGGCAACGTCTTCAGCTGGGACTACTACAAGAACGCCGAGTTCTCGAACACCGCCGGCGACGAGGTCGGCGTCGCGAAGGTCAAGACGCTGATCGACGCAGTCCGCGAGGAGCGGCACGGCGAGCCCATCCTCACCATCGACGCCGGTGACACGATCCAGGGCACCCCGCTGGCCTACTACTACGCCCGGATCGACCCGATCACCGAGGGCGCGGTCCACCCGATGGCGCGGGCGATGAACCTGGTCGGCTACGACGCGGTGGCGCTCGGCAACCACGAGTTCAACTACGGCATCGACACGCTCCGGAAGTTCGAGGAGCAGGTCGACTTCCCGATGCTCGGCGCCAACGCGGTCGACCCCTCGACCAAGCTGCCCGTCTTCGCGCCCTACATCATCAAGGAGTACGAGCTCGGCCATGGCCGCCGCCTCAAGGTCGGTGTGCTCGGCCTGACCAACCCCGGGATCGCGATCTGGGACAAGGCCAACGTCGAGGGGAAGATGGAGTTCCCCGGGCTGGTCGAACAGGCCTCGATCTATGTGCCCGAGCTCAAGAAGGCCGGCTGCGACCTGGTCATCATCAGCGCCCACTCCGGTGCCGACACCTCCAGCTCCTACGGTGACGAGCTGCCCCCGGAGAACGCCGCCACCCTGGTCGCCGAGCAGGTGCCTGACGTCGACGCCATCCTGGTCGGCCACGCCCACCGCGAGATCACCGAGCGCTTCGTCACCAACACCGAGACCGGCAAGCAGGTGCTGCTGACCGAGCCGCTCTACTGGGGCATGCGCGTCTCGGTGATGGACCTGGTCGTACGCCGCGAGAAGGGTCACGGCCGGCCGCGCTGGGTCCTGGAGTCGGCGACCTCGCAGACCCTCAACTCCAACACCGTCGACCCCGACCCGCAGGTGACGGCCGCCGTGCAGCAGCAGCACGACGCGGTGATCTCCTACGTCAACTCGGTCGTCGGCACCTCGGCCGTCGAGATGCTGGCCGCGCGGGCGGTCGTCGAGGACGTACCCATCATCGACTTCGTCAACTATGTCCAGGCCGACGCGGTCAAGGCGGCGCTCACCGGCTCCGACGCGGAGCTGCCGGTCATCTCGATCGCGGCCCCGTTCAGCCGTGCGGCGGCCTTCCCCGCGGGCGAGGTGACCGTACGTGACGTGGCCGGTCTCTACATCTACGACAACACCCTGATGGCGGTGCGGGTGACCGGCGCCCAGCTCAAGGACTACCTGGAGTTCACGGCGCGCTACTTCAAGCAGATCAGCGGCACCGGACCGTTCCCGATCGACGATGTGACCAACGCGCCCACCGACACCGCGCCCAACGGCACCCCCGACTACAACTTCGACACGATCGCCGCCCTGGACGCGCCGCTGACCTACGACATCGACATCTCGGTCCCGGTCGGGTCGCGGATCATCGGCCTCGCCTACGACGGGGTCGCGGTCACCGACGCGCAGGAGTTCGTGCTCGCGGTCAACAACTACCGACAGTCCGGCGGCGGGGGATTCCCGCACGTCACCGACGCCCCGGTGGTCTACAACCAGCAGGTGGAGATCCGGCAGCTGCTCATCGACTGGGTCACCGCCAACCAGGTCATCGACCCGGCGGCCTTCGCCTCGGTCGACTGGCGCCTGGTCTCCGGCGGCGAACCGATCACCGTCGACTCCTGAGTCCCGAGTCGGCTCGTTGTGACCGAGTCCTCTGCCGAGTCGGCTCGTTGTGACCGAGTCCTCTGCCGAGT
>NZ_JBOHDN010000244.1:0-23514 GCF_050699375.1 Nocardioides sp.
AGCAGGGTTGCCGCGTCCCAGAGAAGAGTCAACGGGTCCTCGGCGACGGGGAGCGAGCGGAGCGCGGCGTACAGAGTCCGTCCTTCGAGCGGGGCGGAGAGGGCTGCGCGCGAGGCGAGAGACGCGGCCCTAGCAAGATCCTCGGACTCGGCGAGCGGGCCGAGCTGGCGGCGCAGGGCCGCCACGGCGCCGGACCGACGGGCAGCGTGCGCGACCTCCGGAGGCGCGAAACCCCAGGCGTCGGGAAGCGCACGAGACACGTGCGAGAACGCGAAGTTGTAGAACACGGCATGGACCACCTCGGGCGGGACAGCACCCAAGGGCGCCGAGCGAGCGGCGAAGTAGCCCATCCAGTAGCCGCGGTAGCCGGCTTCCTTGAGCAGGGTGATCGGCTCGGGTGAGAAGTACCCCACCGCATGGATCGGCTCGAGCAGCTTCCACAGACGACGCGCATTCGACTCCATGCCAAGCGACGGTATCGGCACACTCCCGAACGGCCGAACGATTTGGCCCCGCGAATTGGTTCTGCGAACCGGCTCTGCGAATTGGTTCTGTGAATTGGTCCCGCAGGCGGCGTACATAACAAGATGACACCGCAGATACGATTTCCCTATCCCCCTCAAGTACGGCACCGGGGCCCGGCAGCCGGCCGGGTTCACATCGAGCAGAGAGCAATCATCGTGGCAAAGCCGCCAGCATCGACCCTTGACCTCGTCGTCTCCCTCGCCAAGCGGCGCGGGTTCGTCTACCCCAGCGGCGAGATCTACGGCGGCACCCGGAGTGCCTGGGACTACGGCCCGCTCGGTGTCGAGCTCAAGGAGAACATCAAGCGCCAGTGGTGGAAGGCGATGGTCCAGCAGCGCGACGACGTCGTGGGCCTCGACTCGAGCATCATCCTGCCGCGCCAGACCTGGGTCGCCTCCGGCCACGTCGAGACCTTCAACGACCCGCTGGTCGAGTGCCAGTCGTGCCACAAGCGCTACCGCTTCGACCACCTCCAGGAGGAGTACGCGGAGAAGAAGGGCATCGAGGACCCCGACTCCGTCGACATCAACGAGGTCGTCGCCTGCCCCAACTGTGGCACCCGTGGCGCCTGGACCGAGCCGCGCGAGTTCTCCGGCATGCTCAAGACCCACCTCGGTGTCCTCGAGGACGAGTCGGGTCTGCACTACCTGCGTCCCGAGACCGCGCAGGGCATCTTCGTCAACTTCGCCAACGTGGTCACCTCCACCCGCCAGAAGCCCCCGTTCGGCATCGCCCAGACCGGCAAGAGCTTCCGCAACGAGATCACGCCGGGAAACTTCATCTTCCGCACCCGCGAGTTCGAGCAGATGGAGATGGAGTTCTTCGTCAAGCCGGGCGAGGACGAGGAGTGGCACCAGTACTGGATCGACGAGCGCACCCGGTGGTACACCGACCTCGGCATCAACCCCGACAACCTGCGCCACTACGAGCACGCCCAGGAGAAGCTGAGCCACTACTCCAAGCGCACCGTCGACATCGAGTACCGCTTCAACTTCCCGGGCTCCGAGTGGGGTGAGCTCGAGGGCGTCGCGAACCGCACCGACTTCGACCTCGGCACCCACATGAAGCACTCGGGCCAGGACCTTCAGTACTTCGACCAGGCCAACAACGAGCGCTACCTGCCGTACGTCATCGAGCCGGCGGCCGGTCTGACCCGCGCGCTGATGACCTTCCTCGTCGACGCGTACGCCGAGGAGGAGGCCCCCAACGCCAAGGGTGGCGTCGACAAGCGGGTCGTGCTCCGTCTCGACCACCGGGTCGCGCCGGTCAAGATCGCCGTGCTCCCGCTCAGCCGCAACGAGGCCCTCAGCCCGAAGGCCAAGGCACTCTCGGCCGAGCTGCGCGCCAACTGGGCCGTCGACTTCGACGACTCCCAGTCGATCGGCAAGCGCTACCGCCGCCAGGACGAGATCGGTACGCCGTACTGCGTCACCGTCGACTTCGACACCCTCGAGGACAACGCGGTCACCATCCGCGAGCGCGACACGATGAAGCAGGAGCGCATCCCGCTCGAGGGCGTGACGAAGTACTTCGCCGAGCGCCTCATCGGCGCCTGAGCCTGCCGTCACGGCCAGACCGTTATCACGTCGTAAGGGACCTCCTGCCGCGCTCGTCGTCGCGAGTGCGGCAGGATGTCCCCATGTTGCGAGCGGGTTCCGTCGTTGCCGCATCCGTCACGGGTGCGGTCATGGCCATTTCACTGATGGGGTGCAGCGGCACCGCACCGAGGAGCAACGCGCCCAAGGCATCCGAGAGCACGTCCCCCTCGGCTTCCGGTTCGGCCGAGCCGTCCGCCGGAGCGACGACCGAGCCGGGCGCCGACCGCAGGCTCGGAGAGTCCGCGACGGTCGAGTGGTCGCCCAAGGCGGGCGTCGACGGCAAGATCTCGATCACCATCGCCAAGCTCGAGTCGACCTCCTACAAGCAGAGCTTCGCGGGCTGGAAGCTCGACGAGGCGACGCTGGCACGTGCGCCGTACTTCGTGCGCGCGACCATCAAGAACGCGGGCGAGACGGACCTCGGCGGCTACGACGTCCCGTTGTGGGGCCTCGACGACCAGGGCAGCCTCGTCGAGGCGGCCGCGTTCAAGGAGCCGTTCAAGCCCTGCGACGTCAAGACGCTGCCCAAGCCGTTCGCGCCGGGCGCCAGCGTCAACGCCTGTCTGGTGATCCTCGTTCCCGACCAGGGCAACCTGGAGGGTGTGAGCTTCCGGCCGTACGAGGAGTTCGACCCGATCACCTGGGAAGGTGACCTGACGCCGTACGTCGCCCCCAAGGCGTCGAAGTCGCCATCGGCATCCTCGACTCCATAAATTTCGTACGCTCCGCCGTTGGCCGGACAATGGATGGCATGTCCCTTCCCGGCCCGTTGAAGTTCGGCAGCCTGACCGTCGACACCCCTGTGGTGCTCGCGCCGATGGCCGGCGTCACCAACGCCGCCTTCCGGCGGCTGTGCGCCGAGCAGGGAGCGGGCCTATACGTCTGCGAGATGATCACCTCTCGCGGCCTGGTCGAAGGAGACCAGCACACCAAGGACATGCTCGTCTTCGACGAGGCCGAGACCGTACGCAGCGTGCAGCTCTACGGCACCGACCCGGTCTACGTCGGCAAGGCGACCGAGATCCTCTGCGCCGAGTACGGGGTGGCTCACGTGGACCTCAACTTCGGCTGCCCGGTGCCCAAGGTGACCCGCAAGGGCGGCGGGGGAGCGCTGCCCTACAAGCGCGGGCTTCTCGGCGAGATCCTGGAGCACGCCGTACGCGCGGCGGAGCCCTATGACGTGCCGGTGACGATGAAGACCCGCAAGGGCATCGACGATGCCCACCTGACCTACATGGACGCCGGCCGGATCGCCCAGGAGAGCGGCGCCGCCGCGATCGCGCTGCACGGACGTACGGTCGCCCAGGCCTACTCCGGGACCGCCGACTGGGACGCCATCGCCGAGCTCGCCGCGTCGGTCGACATCCCGGTGCTCGGCAACGGCGACATCTGGGAGGCCGCCGACGCGATCCGGATGGTCGAGGAGACCGGGATCGACGGCGTCGTCATCGGTCGCGGCTGCCTCGGACGCCCCTGGCTCTTCCGCGATCTGGCGGCCGCTTTCGCCGGCGACACGGTAAATGTGCTGCCCAAGCTCGGCGAAGTGACGGACATCATGCGGCGCCATGCCGAGCTGCTCTGCGAGCACATGGGGGAGGAGCGCGGCTGCAAGGAGATCCGCAAGCACATCGCGTGGTATCTCAAGGGCTTCAGCGCCGGCGGAGAGCTGCGCCGGACCCTCGGCCTCGTGAACACCCTCGAGGACCTCGACGAGATGCTCGCCAAGCTCGACCGGAACGAGCCTTTCCCCTCGTCACAGCTGGGTTCGCCACGTGGTCGGCAGGGTGCGCCGCGCAACAAGGTGGTCCTCCCGGAGGGGTGGCTCGACGACGCCGACGGGCGCGGTTGCGGGTTCGCGGAGAACGTCTCGGAGACCTCCGGCGGCTGAGCATCAGCGGGTCCCTCGGACGGCTCCGGGCGGCGTACGTCTGGGGGTTCCGGGCCTGCGAAGTCAGTCGTTCGACAGAAACAAAAGGACGCAAAAACCACGTAGAGGGATTGGAATACCCCTTGTTGTGTGTGCTGTACTCGGTCCTCGTGCCCGACCTTCCCCGACGGGTGAGACCAGCTTTTCTCGTCGGGATGTGCGGGCACTGACCATGTAGTCGAGCAAAGGAACTGCGTGTGGCTACCAGCCACAGAGGCGACACTCGGGCCGTCCGTAAGACCAAGTCAATAGTTGCTTCCGCAGGCATCGCAGTCCTCGCGACCGGCGCCGCCGTCGGCGCAGGAGCCGCGTTCGCGGAGCCGACGAACTTCGCCAAGAGCGCTGGGGCGTCCGTCGCCTCGGCAGGCAAGGCGGACACGCCGAGCACGCGTGACGATGCGCGGGTGGCAGGCGACCGGCGCGAGACCGTGGTCAGCCGTAGCGGAGACGACCGCGAGTCGGTCTCCTCTGTGGAGACACTGACCAAGGGACCCGAGCAGGTCGAGACCGGCACCGCGAAGGCGCTCAAGCGCTGGACCGACGAGGCTCTCAACCTCTGGTCGGCCTACGGCAAGCACGCGACCCAGACCGGTGAGATCGAGGCGGCCGAGCTGGTCTACGCCACCGGTCGCACCGAGTCCGGCCGCGACGAGATCCTCGTCGACGGTGAGGTCGCCTGGGTGACCGCCGGTCACCTCAGCGACGAGAAGCCCGAAACCACCGGTGTCGCCGCGGGCATCAGCACCGCCGCGTGCGGTGACTCCTCGGTGGAGAGCGGTCTGGTCTCCGACGCGGTCACCGTCTACCGCGCGGTCTGCAACGCCTTCCCTGAGGTCGCCTCCATGAGTGTCGGCGGCTGGGACGGTCACGGCGAGCACTCCTCGGGCAAGGCGCTCGACTTCATGCTCTCCGACCAGGGTCTTGGAGACTCGATCGCCGCCTACCTGCAGCAGCACGCCGCGGAGCTCAACCTCTACGACATCATCTGGTATCAGCGGATCTGGACTCCGGTGCGTGCCTCGGAGGGCTGGCGCTCCATGGAGGACCGTGGCTCCGCCACCGCCAACCATTACGACCACGTCCACGTCTCGACCAACTGATCCGTCGGTTTCGACAGCGTTCGGCCCGGGCTCGTTCGAGCCCGGGCCGAGCTGCATTTTTCGGTCGATCGGCAGATTAACAACTTCGCAAAAGTCTCCGGACGATCGTGGGATACCCCCACAGGTGTGTGCTTGACTCAGGCGCTGTGCCCTGGCTCGTGACCCGGATTCATCGGGGAGTGACGATGGGCGTTCTCGGGCGACACCCCCACATTGTCGAGCGAAGGATTGCGCAGTGGCCACCAGCCACAGAGGCGATTATCGAGCTGTCCGTAGGACCAAGAACGCTGTCGTGACCGCAGGGATCGTGACGTTCGCGACCGGTGGCGCGATGGCCGCCGGGGCTGCTGCGGCCAATCCCGGCATCGTGATCTCCGAGGTGGAGGAGAGGTCCGGGCTCCGGCTGCCGACCCCGGCCGAGCGGCGCATCGAGGTCAAGGCGAAGGCCAAGATCCCGCCCCTGCCGACCACCCGGGAGGACACCCGGATGTCGCACGACCGCCGTGATCCGACCGGCCGTGAGGAGCCGGTCAGTCGTGGTGGCGACCGTGGGGCGGAGGCGCCGAAGAACGCGCTCAGCGACGTCGCGACGATCGAGTCGCTGATCGAGCGGCCGACGTCGGTCAGCGGCGGATCTCAGAAGGCGGTGCAGCGTTACATCCAGGAGGATGTGACCGTCTACGCCTCGTACGGAAAACGTGCCAAGGAGCTCGGCGAGCTGAAGCTGGGGCGCTCGGTCTACTACACCGGGCGCGACGAGGGAGGTCGCCAGGAGATCGTCCTGGAGGGCAACCCGGTGTGGATTCCCGAGGGCTACCTCGGCAGGACGAAGCCCGAGCCGCCGCCCGAGCCCACGCCGACCCCCACGCCATCCCCGCCGCCGTCCGAGGACGCCCCCGCGGGGCTGGACTTCTCCGCGTGCGGTTCCGCCTCGGTCGAGGACGGCCTCGTCTCCGACGCCGTCAACCTCTACCGCGCGGTCTGCAACGCCTTCCCCGCGGTCGCCTCCGGCACGACGTACGGCTATGACCCGCACGGCGAGCACATCGACGGCAAGGCTCTCGACTTCATGACGGACGACAAGGAGCTCGGCGACGCGATCGCCGCCTACGTCCAGGACCACGCCGCCGCCCTGAACATCTACGACATCATCTGGTACCAGCGCATCTGGACCCCCGCCCGCGCAGACGAAGGCTGGCGCCCGATGGACGACCGCGGCGACCCAACGGCCAACCACTACGACCACGTCCACATCGCCGTCAACTGAGCGGCGTGTGCTGCCAGGAGTGCGCCATAGCGCACTCCTGGCAGCACAGCGTCACTGGACCGGGCAGAGCCAGGCGCCGAGCGCCGCGAGGGCGGCGGCGATCGAGGCGTCCAGACCTTCCGCCAGCAGCGGGGCGAAGCGGGGCGAGTGGTTCATCGCGGGCGCGGGGTCGTCCCGGGTGGCGACGCCGACGAACCAGTACGCACCCGGGATGCCGAGGGTGTCCCAGAGCAGGCCGACGTCCTCGCTCCCCATCATCGGCTCGGGGTCGCTCACGTTGTCCTCACCGAAGACGTCGGCGAGCGCGGCGTGCACGCGGGCGGAGGTCTCGGGGTGGTTTACGCACTGCGGGAAGGAGTTGAACTCCTCGATCTCCGGATCCGACGCACCCGATGCCTGCGACTCCGCCACGACGATCCGGCGGATGGCCGCCAGCACCGTCTCCCGGGTGTCGGGGTCCATGGTGCGCACATTGAGGGTCAGCTCGGCGGTCTCCGGGATGATGTTCTCCTTCAGTCCGGCGTGGAAGGTGCCGATGGTGACCACCGTCGGTCGGCGCGGGTCGACCTCCCGGGACACGATCCCCTGCAGGCGCGTGACGACATGAGCACCGAGCAGCACCGGGTCGATGCTGTGCTGCGGCTGGGAGCCGTGCGACTGCTTGCCTCGCAGCGTGATCCGCACCGAGTCGGCCATCGCCATCGCGGTCGTCGACGGCACCTGCACGGTGCCGACCGGATAGGGGAAGACGTGCTGACCCAGCACGACCTCCGGTCGCGGGGCACGGTCCCACAGCCCGTCCTCGACCATCGCCCTCGCCCCGGCAGCGGTTTCCTCGCCGGGCTGGAAGATCAGCACCAGAGTGCCCGCCCACGCCGTGCGGTCCGCGACCAGCGCGGCCGCCGCGGCCAGCGACGCGGCGGTGTGCATGTCGTGGCCGCAGGCGTGCATCACCGGCACGATGCGGCCGTCCGGGAGCGTACCGGTCGCGGTCGAGGCGTAGGGCAGCCCCGTCTCCTCGGCGACCGGAAGGCCGTCGGTGTCGGCGCGGAAGGCGACGGTCGGGCCGTCGCCGTTACGCAGGACACCGACGACTCCGGTGCCTCCACACCGGAAGCTCTCGATGCCGAGCTCGTCGAGCCGGCCCTCGACGTACGCCGCGGTCTCCTTCTCCTGCATCGACAGCTCGGGATGGGCGTGCAGGTGCAGGTACGCGTCGCGGGCCCAGGACCGGCGATCCGCGCTCAGCGAGAGAGTCATCAGTTGACCCCTTCGTCGTGGATGGTCGGGTTCGCCGGGGCCGCCGAGCGGTCACGGGTGAACCAGGAGAGGACCGCGGTGGCGAACACAGTGAGGGCGACGGCGTACAACGCCGCCTCTGCCCATACCGGGATCAGCAGGAACTGGACGCCCAGGGCGACCGCGATCGCGACGATCGTCGGTCGTAGCTGGCGCAGGCTGGCGACCGCCTGGACCAGCACCGCGCCCATCAGCGCCGGCAAGATGTAGATGCGGACCACCTCGACGACATCGGGAGGCACCGTCGAGAGCAGGTAGGTGCCGAAGAACCCCACGAAGACCAGGAGCGAGACCAAGTGCACCGTGGCGGCGCCACAGATGGCCAGCACCGCGGTCACGTCGCCCTTCCTGGTGCCCGGCTTCACGTCCAGCGAGGACTGCGCGACCAGCGCCGCCGGCAGCAGCTTGTTGGAGATGTTGCCGATCATGAACGCCTGGTACATCGCGGCTGGGCCAAGGATCGGGAAGTACGTCAGCGGTTCCAGGACCCAGAAGATGCCGAACGTGGCGGCGACGGCTAGGAATGCCGCCAGGATCTGTGCGGCCGTCACGCCCAGGTCCGCGGTGGCCAGGAGGTAGAGCGGGGCCGACAGCGAGAGACACAGGCCGGCGAGCATCGTCAGCCGGCCCCACCGCGACGTGGTGGCGTCGAAGGCCGCCAGCGACGTGTCGGCGGAGGACATCGGGGTATCGGACGTGGTGGTCGAGGAGCTCATCGTTGGATTCCGTTCCGGGGTACGGGGTGGCCGGCCGCGTCAGGCGACAGGGGAGTGGACGAAGAAGGCCGCGAAGAGGGCCACCAGGATCGAGAAGCCCAGCGCCCACTCCTTCAGCCAGTGCGCCCGGAGCTGCCGGGCGAGGACGAGGCAGAGCGTCATGGTCCCGGCTGAGATCAGCACCGTGACCACGTGCGCCGAGGACTTCCCGAGCTCCCCGACGGTCAACATGCTGAACGCGCCGAGGAGCGCCGCGGTCGGGATGATGGCCATGATCGCCGGGTTGACCTTCTCGAGCCTGGAACCGCCGCGCTTGAGGATCGGCGTGAGGATCAGCGTCGCCAACATCCACATCGCGCCGGAGAGCGTCATCGCGATGAAGGCCACGAGGAAGACCGATTGGGTGTAGCTGTCACCGCCCAGGCTCGCGTCCAAGCTCTGGGCGGCGATGCCGGCCGAGGCGGTCTCGGTCGCTGCCGAGCCGATCAGACCGATCCGGACCAGGACGGCCGGGGTGCCGAACAGTGCCAGCAATGCGATGGCGACGAGTACGACGGCCAGCGACGGCCCGATCGAGGCGACCGCGCCGGCGCGGAACGCGCCGGTTACGTCCTTGCGGGTCATGCCGATCGCGGGGGCCGTCCGCCGGGCCGCGCGGACGTAGATCGCGGTCTGGACGAAGATCACGGCGAACACGGCGAGTGCGAATAGCCACACGACGGGCGAGTTGGCCACCGCGAGGATGTCGGTCGATCCGGGATCGGCCGTCAGGACGGCGGGAACGGTGGTCATGGATGCCTCCAGGCGATCGGCCGGATCTGCCGGCCACGAATGGTGTGGATGGCGATCCACGATGTGGGCTGCGTCACATCGGCCGCAAGGCCTGGGGAAATCAGCCACCGATGTGGCTGGATCCTTCGATTCGCGTCATGGGGCGGGCCAGCAGTGGTCGCGGTCACGAACCCGGGTCATGATCGGTTCCGTGAGTGATCTCCAGACCCTGTCGGCCCGTGAGCTCGTCACCGCGCTGCGCCGCCGTGAGCTGTCGGCCCGCGAGGCCCTCGACTCCCACCTGTCCCGGATCGAACAGGTCAACCCGACCATCAACGCCGTCGTCACGATCGCCGCCGAGCAGGCCGCTGTGGCGGCAGCAGCCGCCGACGAGCTCGCGGCCTCCGGTGCCGAGCTGCCGCCACTGCATGGGCTGCCGATGACCCACAAGGACACCCACCTGGTCGCGGGGATCCGGTCGACGAACGGCTCGCCGATCTTCGCTGACCACGTGCCGGCAGTGGACGACCTCGTGGTCGCCCGGCTCCGCAGCGCCGGCGTCATCGCCACCGGGAAGAACAACGTGCCGGAGTTCGGCGCCGGCTCTCACACCTTCAACGAGGTGTTCGGCACCACCACCAACCCCTACGCGCCGGACCGGAGCGCCGGCGGCTCCTCCGGTGGTCTTGCTGCTGCCGTCGCGGTCGGCGTCCAGCCGTTGGGCGAGGGCTCCGACATGGGCGGATCGCTGCGCATCCCAGGGTCATTCTGCAACGTGGTCGGGCTGCGGCCGTCGTACGCCGTGCTGCCGATGCCCTCGCCGCAGAACAACCGTGCCTGGCTCGGCCGAACCGGCCCGATGGCCCGCACAGTGGACGATATCGCCCTGTTCATGTCCGCCGTGGCCGGTCCGGATCCGCGCGTGGTGCCGCCGGCGCCGGTCACCGCGCGGGACTTCGCAGGGTTGGCCGACGAGCCGGTCGGCGACCTCCGAGGGGTGCGCGTCGGCTGGAGCCCCGACTTCGGCATCGGGGTGCCGGTCGAGCCGGAGGTGATCGAGGTGCTGACCGCTCTGCTCGGGGTCTTCGAGGAGGCCGGTGCCATCGTCGAGGAGGCCGCCCCCGATCTGCGGCTGGCCGACCGGGTCTTCCAGGCCACCAGGGCCACCGATTTCGCCGCCGGTCTCGGCGGCCTGGTGCGTGACCATCGCGACCTGGTCAAGCCCGAGGTGACCTGGAACGTCGAACTGGGCTGGTCGTACTCCGCAGAGGACCTGATCGACGTCGCCGCCGCCCGGACCGGGCTCGACGCCGCGGTCGCCCACTACTTCGGCCGCTACGACCTCTTCTTGTCGCCCACTGCCCAGGTGCTGCCCTTCGAAGCCACGTTGCGCTATCCGGACCAGGTCGCCGGAGTGCGCTCGGAGACCTACCTGGACTGGATGCGGTCGGCGTGCGTCGTCTCCGCGACCGGCCTGCCGGCGCTGACGCTGCCGGCCGGCTTCACGACGTCGGGCCTGCCGGTCGGCTTCCAGCTGACGGCGAACCACTACCGCGACGTCGACCTGCTGCGTTGGGCGCGCGTCTTCGAGGAGCGCACCGGCACCGCGCAGCGGCGCCCGGCCCTGGGCGGAGCCAGATCCAGCTCGGCTGACCGAGCATGAGGGCCGGTTCCCGCGGTCAGAACGGGAGGATTCGGCCACCTCGCTTCCGTGCCTGGAGCAGCAACCCGATGTCGACCGAGGTGACGCCGCGCGTCCACGTGTCGTCGCTGACGAACCGGTGCACGCTGGCAGTGTCGGGCACGGTGATCTCGGCGACGATCTGGTGCGGGCCGGCCGCCTGGGCGGCGTAGCGGACCTCGGACCGGTCGGCCAACGCCTCGCCGATCCGGCCGACGTGGGCGGGCGGGGCGGTGATCCACAGCATCGCCTGGACGGGCAGGCCGAAATCCGAGGGTTCGACCAGTGCACGCAGATGGATCTGGTGGTTGCGCAGCAACACCTCGACCCGGCGCGCCGCGGTCGCCTCCGATACCCCTGCCCGGCGCGCGATGGTCTCCAGCGGTGCCCGGCCGTCCTCGGTGAGCAGGTCGACGATGTCGGCATCCCGCGGCGTCAGTTCCTCGACGCCGGGCGGCATCACGTCAGCGGTCAGCGGCGTCGCCATGGCGTCGGCCTCCTGCGCGGTCAATCCGCCGACCCGCCAGCCGCGGATGGTGCGGAAGTACCGCAGGATCGGATAGCTCACCATGCGCACCAGCCCCGGGGTGGCCGGCAGCTCCGTGATCAGAGCGGGACCGAGGTTCCCGGAGAGCGGCGCGATCTCGGCGACGACGTCGCCGCTGCCGGTCATCAGGAAGCAGAACGTGGTGTCCGGCCGCCGCGCGAGGGACTCCGCGGCGACCGGCGATCCGCCTGGGCTGCACTCGAGCCGCAGCAGCGCCGCACTGTTCTGGTGCCGGAGGCCGACGACCTGCACCGCGCCGCGCGCGAGGAGCTCGGTCCCGTGCCGAGCGACGCTCCGTTCAGGCTCGCCCAGCACGTTCGCGATCTTGCGCCAGGGGGCGCGGCCGTCGATCTGCAGCGCGGCGACGATCCGCTGGTCGAGCTCGTCGAGCACGGTGTCGTCCGTCACCGGCCACACGTTAGTCCGAAAGTGACGGTGAGTGGCTGATCGCTCACTTCTGGCAGCAGGACACTAGACCAGCGCGCTCAGGGCGGTCGGTGTGCGGCGGCCCACTCGCTCGACGACGTCGGTGACGGTGGCGAGCTTGCCCAGCCGGGTGGCGGCGCCGAACGAGGTGAGCAGCGGGGCGAAGGCTTCGGGAAGGCCTGCGGCGACCAGGCCGGCGGTGTAGGCCTCGTCGTCGACCTGGACGACCTCGACCGCCTTGCCGGACTGCTGGTTGGCGAGCTCGGCGAGGTCGGTCGCGGTGTAGGCCTGCGGACCGGTCACGTCGTACGCCTTGCCCTCATGTCCCTCGCCCGTCAGCACCCCGACGGCGACAGCCGCGCAGTCGGCCCGGGTGACGTATGCAGCGCCACCGTCGCCGATGTTGGAGACCAGCTGGCCGCTCGCCGCGGCCTGGGCGACGGAGTCGACCTGCATGTCGGCGTAGAGGTTGTTGCGCAGCATGGTCCAGGCCAGGCCGCTCTCGCGCAGGGCCTCCTCGGTGGCGGCGTGGTCGGGGACGACGCCGGCAGGGTTGTCCGGGGTCGGCTCGGGTACCGAGGTGTAGGCGATGTGGCGAACCCCCGCCTTTGCCGCGGCCGTGATCGCGGCGCGGTGTCCCTCGACCCGGGCGCCGACGACGTCGGTCGAGATGAGCAGCACCCGCTCGACCCCGGAGAAGGCGTCGGCAAGGTCGGCGGGCTCCCCGAAGTCGGCGGCGCGAACGTCGGCGCCGCGCTCGGCGTAGTCGGCGAGCTTGGCCGGATCGCGGGTGAGGAGCACGACCTCTGAGGGGTCGACGGTGTCGAGGAGCTGGTCTGCGACGAGGCGGCCGAGCTGGCCGGAGGCGCCGGTGATGGCAATGGTCATGGAGAAGTCCCTATCTGGAGGCAGAACGTTTCTGTAGTCACCGTGATGACGGTTCTCTAAATGTAGCCATAGTGATGGCAATAAGGCAAGATGGGTGTCATGGCCACCCCGACGAACACCCGATTCGCGGTGGCCGTCCATGTCCTGACCTACCTCGCCTCGTGCGCGGCCGCCGGGCGCACCACCCCGGTCAGCTCCGAGGAGCTGGCCGGCAGCACCGCCGTCAACCCGGTTCACGTACGCAAGGTCCTCGGGCCGCTGCGTACGGCATCCCTGGTCCGGTCGCGTCCCGGTGCCCACGGGGGATGGGAGCTGGCCGCGGACCCCGGCGTCGTGAACCTCGCTCAGGTGTGGCGGGTGCTGCAGGGCGACGACCCGGTCCTCGGCATCCATGGGCCCAACCCCGCCTGCGCGGTGGGCGCCAACATCCAGGGAGTCCTCACCGACCTCGACCATCGCGTCGCTCGGGCCGTCCTGGCCGAGCTCGAGGGGATCACGCTCGACGACATCCTGTCCTCGGCCGGGTTCGACGCGGAGGACTACGCGGCGCTGTTGCCCTGATCGCGGAGCATAGGGCTAGCCTCTCAACCGTGGAGCTATATGGGCCAGCCGACCGTGAGCGGATCGTCGCCGAGCCGCCCAAGCGAGTCTCGGCGCCGGAGCGTACGCAGTTCGAGCGCGACCGTGCCCGCGTGGTGCATGCCGCCTCGACCCGCAGGCTGGCGGCGAAGACCCAGGTCGTGGGGCCGCAGGCCGACGATTTCGTACGCAACCGGCTGACCCACTCGCTCGAGGTGGCCCAGGTTGCGCGAGACCTGTCGCGGGCGCTCAACGGACCGGCCTCCGAGCAGCCCGACATCGCCGAGACCGCCGCGCTCGCTCACGATCTCGGGCACCCGCCGTTCGGGCACAACGGCGAGGACGTGCTCGCCGAGATGACCAAGGACATCGGTGGGTTCGAGGGCAACGCTCAGACGCTCCGGATCCTCACCCGGCTGGAGGCGAAGACCTTCGATGCCGACGGGCGTTCGGTCGGGCTCAACCTGACCCGGGCGACGCTGGATGCCTGCACCAAGTATCCATGGCGCAACGGCGAGCGACCGGGCCGGAAGTTCGGCGTCTATGAGGACGACATGCCTGTCTTCGCCTGGCTGCGCGCGCCCGGCGCCGGGCAGCGGCAGTGTGTCGAGGCGCAGATCATGGACCTCTCCGACGACGTCGCCTACTCGGTCCATGACGTCGAGGACGGCATCGTCGCCGGCAAGATCGACCTCGCCGGGCTCGACCTCGACGGCGTCTCCGCGACGGTGGCCGACTGGTATGTGCCCGGTTTCGACCGTGCCCAGGCCGAGGCGACCATCGCCGACCTGGGTGCCGCCGGCTGCTGGATCGCCGACGGCGCTGCGTACGACGCCTCTCGCCGTTCCCAAGCCATGCTCAAGAACCTGACCTCCGACGTCATCGGCCGGTTCTGTGGAGCGGTGAAGGAGGCGACGTACGCCGCCGGCGGCGGTGGCCGCTACGGCCGCTACGGCGCCGACCTGGTGGTGCCGGAGCAGACCCGCCTGGAGATCGCGCTCCTGAAGGGGATCGCGGCGCACTACGTGATGAAGGCCGATGACCGGGTCGCCAAGATGGACCACCAGCGGAACGTGCTCAGCGGGCTCGTCGAGCACCTGAGCGCGACCGGGCCGGACGACCTCGACCGGCAGTTCGCCGACGACTGGCGGGCAGCGGGTGACGACGCAGCCCGGCTGCGGGTCGTGGTCGACCAGGTCGCCTCGCTCACCGACGTCACCGCGCTGGCCTGGCACCACCGCCTCTGTACCTGACTCGCCGAAGCGTCACCTCTGCAGGCCGAAGCGTCACTTGTGCAGGTCGAGACGTCATCGAGTGACCCCTCGACCTGCACAAGTGACGTCTCGGCGGTTTGGGGAAGTAACGCGGCACCACTGGCGCCGGTCTCATTTAAGCGCTACCTTAAATGTCGTGACCGATGTCTGGTACGCCGTCGCCGACTCCACCCGCCGCCAGGTCCTGGCGCGGGTGGCCGCCGGGCCCTGCTCGGTCGGAGAGATCGCCGATGCCCTGCCGGTGAGCATGGCCGCGGTCTCCCAGCACCTCAAGATCCTGCGCGAAGCCGGCCTGGTCTCGATGACCCCTGCCGGTCGGCGACGGATCTACCAGGCCCGCCTCGAGGGTCTGGCCGAGCTGCGCGCCGAGCTGGAGTCGTACTGGGCCCCGGCCCTGGAGTCGTTCAAGCAGACGGCCGAGGCCAGCTACCGAACAGAGAAGGAGCAGCGATGAGCACCACCAGCGAACCCACGTCCGTGGCTCTGGAGATCACCGTCGACGTCCCGGTCGAGCATGCGTTCAAGGTGTTCACCGAGGACTTCGACCGGATCAAGCCACGCGAGCACAACATGCTTCCGGTCGAGATAGCCGAGACCGTGCTGGAACCCCGTGCCGGCGGTCGCGTCTTCGACCGCGGCGTCGACGGCAGCACCTGTCAATGGGCACGAGTGCTCGCCGTCGACCCGCCGCACCGGCTGGTGATCTCCTGGGACATCACCCCCGACTTCCGGCTCGAGCCCGACCGGTCCAGGTGCAGCGAGGTCGAGCTCACCTTCACAGAGGTAGGGGCGGAAGAGACCCGCGTACGCCTCGAGCACCGCCACCTCGACCGGCACGGCGCCGGGTGGCAGGGGTGGCGTGACCGGGCCGCTGGTGGCAGTGCCTGGGGGATCTATCTGGAGCGTTTCAGGTCGCTCGCGGAGTCGTGATGGGGCTGGACCGCACCGCGCTCGCCACGGCCGAGCGACGAGACCTCGCCGACTTCCTCGAGACCCTGGACCCGCCGCAGTGGGAGCGGCCCTCGCTGTGCAGCGAGTGGTCGGTGCGCGAGGTGGTCGCGCACATGATCAGCTACGAGGAGGTTCGGCTGCCGGAGTTCGCCCGTCGTTTTGTGGGCGCGCGTCTCCGGTTCGGTGAGATGAACGCTCGCCGCCTCGAGGAGTTCGGCGAGCGGTCTCCGGGCGAGCTCGTCTCCTATCTGCGCGCGCACGCGAAGCCGTCCGGCCCGACGGCGGTAGCCGGTGCCCGGATCGGGCTGACCGACGCGCTCATCCATCACCAGGACATCCGGCGGGCGCTCGGCGTGCCGCGCGAGGTTCCGTCCGAGCGGCTGCTCCCGACGTTGGGTTTCGCCCTGATGGCGCCGCCGCTGCCGGCGAAGCGAAACGTACGCGGCCTGCGGCTGATGGCCACCGATCTCGACTGGGCCCACGGGGCCGGCGCCGAGGTCACCGGTCCCGGCGAGGCGCTGCTGATGGCGGCCTGCGGCCGGGCCGACGCGCTGCCCGAGCTCGCCGGCCCCGGCCTGGCGACCTTCGAGGCCAGGGTACGGCGCTAAGGCACGACCACCCAGAGGACCGAGGCGATCACGAAGACCGAGAGGCCGAGGGTGGTCTCCAGGACCGTCCATGTCTTGAGGGTGGTGATGACGTCCATCCCGAAGAAGCGGCTGACCAGCCAGAAGCCGGAGTCGTTGACGTGGGAGAGGACGGTCGCGCCGGCGGCGATGGCGAAGACGAGCAGGGCGATGTCGAAGCTGCCGAGGCCGGCGGCGGCGACCTGGGCGGAGATCAGGCCGGCCGTGGTGGTCAGCGCGACGGTCGCGGAGCCCTGGGCCACTCGGAGCAGGGTGGCGATCAGGAACGCCTGGACGATGAGCGACATCCCGAGACCGGAGAGCGAGGTGGAGAGTGCCTCCCCGATCCCGCTGGTTCGCAGCACGCCGCCGAACATGCCGCCGGCGCCGGTGATCAGGATGATCGCGCAGATCGGGCCGAGCGCCTGGTCGAGGATGTTGCTCGCCTGGCCGATCGGGAAGCGGCCCGGCGAGAGCACGAAGATCGCGACCAGCACGGTGATCAGCAGCGCGACCGGGGTCTGGCCGATGAGGACCAGCGCGCTGGCCCAGACGGCGTCCTCGCTGACCGATCCGGCGGCGCGGAGCGTGGTGATGACCGTGTTGAGACCGATCAGGACGAGGGGCAGGGCCAGGAGGAGTACGACGGTGGCGAACGGCGGGGGAGTGCTCTTGGACGTCGAGTCACTGTCGTCGTCTCCGCTCGCGAAGACGTTGGTCGGCTCCGGGCTGAACCGGGCACCGAGCCTGGTGCCGACCAGGTAGGCGCCCGGGATCCACGCGAGGACCGCGACCGGCACGCCGATCAGCAGGGTCAGTCCGATGTCGCCGCCGAGCTCGGTGGCCGCGGCGACGGGCCCCGGGTGGGGCGGCACGACGGCGTGCATCGCCGCGAAGCTGCCGGCGGTGGGCAGCGCGTAGATCAGGATCGAGCCGCCGAAGCGGCGCGCGACGGCGAAGATGATCGGCAGGAAGACGACGAGGCCGGCGTCGAAGAAGATCGGGAACCCGAAGATCAGCGCGGCGACGCCGAGAGCGAGCGGCGCACGTTTCTCGCCGAACACGCCGATCAGCGTGTCGGCCAGCACCTGCGCTCCGCCGGTGACCTCGAGCAGCCGCCCGAGCATCACCCCGAACGCGACCAGCAGCGCTACCGAGCCGAGCGTCGAGCTGAAGCCGTCCAGCATCGCCGTTGGCACGTCGGCGACCGGGATGCCGGCCACGACCGCGGTCACCGCGCTGACCAGCACCAACGAGATGAAGGCGTGCAGCTTGACCTTGGCGATGAGGAGGAGGAGTACGGCGACCGCGACTGCGGCGATCACGAGCATCACCCAGGTGGGGTGAGCGGGGGCCAACGGATCCATGGCGGTCACCCTAGCGGTGCATGTGACCCCCGTCACCCATCCCGCGCTACTGGCCGACAGACCAGGTGAAGTCGACCGCGATCGGGAAGTGGTCGGAGAGCATCTGGCCGTCGGTGTAGCGGAAACCGGCGTCGAGGTTCTCATAGCTGGTCGCGTCGAGGGTCACGCCGCCACCGCTGCGGTAGAGGACCTTGTCGACGACCTCGCAGTCGGTCCCGGGGTTCTCCGACGGGCAGCCGAGCGGAGGCTCGCCCTGCTCCGGAGCGTCGCCTCCGCGGGGGATCTCGACCCAGGCATCGGTGAGCCCGTTGTCGGCCGCGAACTGCGCGATCCGGTCGCCCGGGGTGGTGTAGCGGGTGTTGGTGTCGCCCATGAGCAGGACGGGACGGCCGGCGGAATGATCGTGGATGTACGCCGTGACCTGGGCGAGGTTCGAGCGCCGGGCCTCCTCGTCGCCGCCGTCGTCGCCCGCGTCCGCATGCAGGTTGTAGACGTCGATCCAGACCCCGTCGGCGACCTGCGCCCGGTGGAAGGTGAACCCCTTGGGGGTCAGGCAGTCGGCCTGGTTGATGTAGCAGTCGTCCCAGGTGATGCGGTCGAGCGCCTCGTACGGCTGATGGTGGAGGCTGTTGAGGCCGCTGCCGAACGGGACCCCTCCCGACGTCGGGGTGCGGAACGCGTGGGTGTCGGTGCGGTAGAGGTAGGCGTGGTAGTTGAAGTCCTCCTGCACGTTGACGATGTCGAACTCGTCGAGCCGCTCGCCGATCGCCAGCGTCGCCTCCTTGCGCGGTGTCGGGGCGCTGGAGAGGAACTCGGGCAGGCCGGCGATGTTGTACGTCAGCGCCCGGAACGTGCCCGCGGGCGCGGTGTCATCGGTGGTGCCCGGGGCTGCGTCAGCCGAGTCGGCGGACGCGGGGGAGAGGGCCGTCAGCGGCAGTGCCGTGAGAGGAAGGGCAGTGAGGGTGGCCAGGATGCGCGTGATGAGTCTCAAGGTTGTCTCCGAGTGTTCTCGAGGGGGAGTTCACGGTGCTGTTCAAGCAAACCGCTTCCCGGCGTGCCCCGGGTGGTATTCGGGTGAACTCGGCTGAGTACTCTCGCCAGAGTGAGCGATCCACTCGTCTGGCTGCCCTTCGATCCCGCCGAGCTGGGCGAGGTGCCTCCCGGTCTCCGCTTCGAGGTCTTCGACCACAGACGCTTCGGCGGTGCCGAGGTCGAGGTGCCTGGATCGGTCGGGGAGGTCGCCTTCTACGTGCCGCCCTACCTGCTCGGCTCACGCATCTTCGACGTCGTCGAGCAGATGAAGTCGCTCCAGGTGGTGCAGCTGCTCACCGCGGGTGTCGACGAGGCGCGCGGCCGGATCCCGCAGGGCGTGACTCTCTGCAACGGTCGTGGCATCCACGACACCTCGACCGCCGAGCTGACCCTCACGCTGATCCTCTCCTCGCTGCGGGGCATCCCGGACCACGTACGTCATCAGGACAAGCACACCTGGCAGCAGGCGTGGTTCCCGGCGCTGGCCGACAAGAGGGTGCTGATCGTGGGCTATGGGGCGATCGGCCGCGCCATCGAGCAGCGGCTGCTCCCCTTCGAGACCGAGGTGGTGGGGGTCGCGCGGACCGCCCGCGGTGGCGTACGCGGCTTCGACGAGCTGTCCTCGCTCGTGCCCGACGCCGACGTGATCGTGATCGCCACGCCGCTGACCGACGAGACGCGCGGGCTGGTCGACAGTGAGTTCCTGGGCCGGATGAAGGACGGCGCCCTCCTGGTCAACATCGCGCGCGGGGGAGTGGTCGTCACCGACGACCTGGTGGCCGAGCTCGCGACCGAGCGGATCTCCGCGGCCCTCGACGTCGTCGACCCCGAGCCGCTCCCCCAGGACAGCCCGCTGTGGGACTCCCCGAACCTGCTGATCACCCCGCACGTCGGCGGCCCCTCCAGCGCGACCTGGCCCCGCGCCCACCGCGTCGTACGCGAACAGCTCGAGCGCTTCGCCGCCGGCGAGCCTCTCGAGAACGTGATGTCCGGCGACTACTGAGATAGTCCCGGACGTTCGGGCCCGTTACCGGTGGGTAGATGGGCCGGAACGTCTGGGACTACCTCCCGCTACACGGTGAACAGACGATAGGTTCGCAGGGTGCTTCGATTGGCGGTCGTTCAGGACACGGCCGTCCCCGGTGACGTGGCGGCCAACGTCGAGACGG
Organism: Nocardioides sp.; assembly: GCF_050699375.1. GTDB lineage: Bacteria > Actinomycetota > Actinomycetes > Propionibacteriales > Nocardioidaceae > Nocardioides. The sequence continues at coordinate 19,744 of NZ_JBOHDN010000244.1, forward strand.
CCGCGAAACGGGTCCGCGAGGTGGCCGCGAAGGGTGCCCGTCTGGTCGTGCTCCCGGAGACGTTCACGACCTCCTGGGACCCCGACGCCTTCGACGGACCGTTGCCATCCCTGGACGACATCGCCTGGCTCGGGCCGGTGCAGGCCGCTGTCGACGAGACCGGCACGGTCCTCGTGCTCAACTCGCCCCTCGCCCGGGCCGGACGACGCACGATCACCAGCCTCGTCATCGCGCCGGCGGAGCAGCCGGTCGCGGCGTACGACAAACAGCACCTCTACCCGCCCGAACGCGAACGCTTCGAGTCGGGCGGGCACGGCGCGACGATCGAGGTCGACGGCCTCAAGATCGGCCTGTCGGTCTGCTACGACGCCAACTTTCCCGAGCACGCCGCCGCGGCGGCCGCCGACGGAGCGATCCTCTACGTCAACAGCGGTGCCTACTTTCCCGGCGGCGGACACCGCCGCGATCTGCACTACGCGGCCAGGGCCCTGGACAACTCGATGTACGTCGCCTTCGCCGGGCTCGTCGGCGGGCCGCCCGGACTGATCGGAGGCTCTGCCATCTACGACCCGCTCGGCCGGGTGGTCGAGGGACTCGATGACGCCACTTCCGGCATGGTGGTGGCCACCATCGACCCGGCCGAGGTGGCGCGCGTCCGTGATGAGCAGCGCATGTGGGCCGACCGGAGAGCGGACCTCGGGCCGCGGCGTACGTTCGGCTTCTAGCTCGTGGGCTCCTCGGAGACCAGCTTGCCGAAGGCGATCATCCGGTCGCCGGTGTGGAAGAGCTCGGCGCAGGTGGTGAGGGTGATCAGGCGCTGGCCACCGGCCTGCTCAGGCTCCTCGCCGCCGCGGTCGGGGTTGTCGGGGACGGGGTCGGTGACCCACCCGGACGTGAACGGCACGACCAGGTCGTCGCCGTCGCCGATGAGGGCGTAGACGTACGTCTTCTCCCCGGTCAGGACTCGAATCTCGTCGCCTTCGCGGAGCGAGGGCAGGTCGCGCAGGGGTTCGCCGTCGGTGACCCGGTGGCCGGCCAGGGCGAAGTTGCCCACCGCGCCCGGACGCGCCGTGCCGGAGAAGTGGCCGAAGCCGGCGCCCAATGCCCGGTCGGAGGTGCCCTCGAGGACCGGGATCCGGTAGTCCTCGCCGAAGCGCGGGATCTCGATGAGCGCCGAGGCCGACCCGAACTCGGTCCTGACCTCGGTCCGTCCCGAGCCCCAGCCCTCCTCGATTCTCGAGGTCGCCCGCTGCTGGCGTTCCTTGCTCACGTACGTGGTGCCGTAGAGCTCCCAGGCCAGGTAACCGAGGAGCCCCACGCCGCCCAGGATCATCACGATGCCGGCCCGGAATACGGCCTGGCGCCGCCGGGGTCTGGTGCGTGTGTCCGTCGCCATCGGGTCAAGCATCTCAGCATCGTCGGCCGCCCCGTAGGATCAGGCGTTGTGGTGGGCCGCATCAAGGAGACGAGCATCCAGGAGGTGCGTGAGAAGGCGCGCCTGGACGACATCATCTCCCAGCACGTCACGCTGCGTCGGGCGGGTCCGGGCACCTACAAGGGCCTGTGTCCGTTCCACGACGAGAAGACGCCGTCCTTCAACGTGAACCCCTCGCGCGGGTTCTACAAGTGCTTCGGCTGCGGCGAGGGCGGCGACGTCATCGACTTCGTGATGAAGCTCGAGGGGCTGAGCTTCTTCGAGGCGGTCGAGCGGCTCGGCGACAAGGTCGGCGTGCAGGTCCAGCACGACGAGGGCGACGAGGCGCCGGTGCGGCGAGGTCCTGGTCGCGGGAAGCTGGTCGAGGCGCACAAGGTCGCCGCCGAGTTCTACGCCGAGCAGCTGCTCACCCCGGACGCCGTCGTCGCGCGGCAGTTCCTCGCCGAGAAGGGCTTCGACCGCGACGCGGCGCTGCACTTCGGGGTCGGGTTCTCGCCGCGCGGGGGAGAGGACCTCTACCGCCACCTGCGTGCTCGTGGGTTCTCCGACGAAGAGGTCGTCACAGGCGGGCTGGTGGCACAGGGGCGGTCCCACTACGACCGGTTCCGCGGGCGGCTGATGTGGCCGATCCGGGAGTCGGGCGGGGACGTGATCGGCTTCGGCGCGCGGCGGCTCTTCGACGACGACCGCGTCGAGGCTAAATACCTCAACACCTCCGAGACGCCTCTCTACAAGAAATCGCATGTCCTCTATGGCATCGACCTGGCCCGCAAGGAGATGGCCCGCACCCGCGAGGCGGTGATCGTGGAGGGCTACACCGACGTGATGGCCTGCCATCTCGCCGGGATCACCACCGCCGTGGCGACCTGCGGCACCGCGTTCGGCGACGACCACGCCAAGGTGCTGCGCCGGTTCATCTCCGACGACCAGCAGCTGCGCGGCGCGGTGGTCTTCACCTTCGACGGCGACGCCGCCGGCCAGGCCGCGGCCCTGAAGGCCTTCAAGGGCGACGGCAACTTCACCTCGCAGACCTACGTCGCCGTCGAGCCCGACGGCCTCGATCCCAACGACCTGCGGATCAAGAAGGGTGATGAGGCGGTCCAGGAGCTGCTCGCCAACCGGGTGCCGCTCTATGAGTTCGTGCTCCGCAACATCGCATCGAAGTATGACCTGGACCGTGCCGACGGGCGGGTCGACGCGCTCCGCGAGGCCGCTCCGCTGGTCGCCTCGGTGCGTGATGAGTCAAAGAAGATGGGCTTCACCCGCGACCTCGCGCGCTTCGTCGGCGTCGATCCCGACGAGGCCGCCAAGGAGGTACGCCGCGCCGCCGGCCGCCCCGCGCCCCAGCCCGCCCCGTCTCGGCGGGTCGTCCCGGGTGCGCCTGAGGCCTCGCCGGCCGCACCGAAGCGCCCGCCCATGCCACACCCGCGCGAGCCACGCTTCGCGGTCGAACGGGAGACCCTCAAGCTCTTCGTGCAGCACCCCGTCGCGCTGGGCCGCACCACCGGCGAGATCACCCCGGAGGCCTTCACCCACCCGCTCTACCGGGCCCTGTGGGAGGTCATCGTGAAGCTCGGCGGCCCCGGGGCCGGCACCGGTGATGCAGCCTGGGCCCAGAAGCTCGGCTCCGCCGCCCCGGACCCGCTCGTCAGCCGCATCCTCGCCGAGCTCGCCGTGGAGCCGATCCCGTCGGCGAAGGAGCCGAACGCTGCGTACGTCCTGCAATATGTCGTACGCCTCCTCGAGCTCCTCGACCAACGCCGCATCGCCGACGTCAAGAGCCGTCTGCAGCGCGCCGACGGTGCCGCCGACCCCGAGGCGTACAACCGTCTTTTCGCCCAGCTCGCCGCCCTCGAACAGCACCGCCGCGGCCTCCGCGATCTCGTCGCCGAGTGACGCCGCCTGACCCGTCACGACCTCCCGGGGCGCCGATTTCCGATCGCCGATGCAGGGTTGCTAAAGTTTCATCCGCGCCGCAAGGAGCATTCCCCGATAGCTCAATTGGCAGAGCATTCGGCTGTTAACCGGAGGGTTGTTGGTTCGAGTCCAACTCGGGGAGCCAGTGAAAGAGCCGCTGACCAGGCAAAACGCCAGGGTCAGCGGCTCTCGTCATTTCGACATCAGGCCATATCACCGGTCTTTTCTCCCGGTTTGACGTCCGAAGACGGGGCCTGTGTGAGTGGGCGCCTGATGGTCATTCCCGGGCGGGATCGATGCGGGCCATGACCGGGGTGGCGAGGACGCCGTGGATCAAGACCGAGGCGACGACGGTGAAGGCGACCGTCGACCACAGCCAGTCCTGGGCCAACGCCGGATCCTTGCCGGCGGCGTACGCG
>NZ_JBOHDN010000245.1:0-2441 GCF_050699375.1 Nocardioides sp.
TGCTCAGCGTCGCCACGAAGTCATCGATCGTCTCGGAGGCGAGGAAGCCCGCCTCCGGGTGCTCCGTGACGAGCTCCTCGGTGCGGGCGTAGGTGCGGTTGTAGACCGCCACCGTGTTGCCCTCGCGGGAGGCGAGGTTGCGGGCCAGGTTGGACCCCATGACGGCCAGGCCGACCACGCCGATGTTCGCGCGGCCACTGTCGTTGTTCGGCATCGTGCTCCTCGTCGCTGCTGCTTCGTTGCTGTGTCTGATCTTGCTGCGTCTGGTCGCTGCGCCTGCTGAATGGGCGGAGCCGCCACCATCATGCCCTTGGGGCGAAGACCATGTCCTCGGGGATCTCGAGCCCGAGCTGGGCGAGCAGGTCGAAGAGCACCCCGGCGACCTGCCGGGTGAGCCGGTCCACCACTTCGTCTCGGGTCTCGTCGTCATGGTCGAGCCACCAGATGATGCTCGCGTCGACCATCCCCATCAGCCCGGCGAGGACGCCGTCGGGCGGCTCGCCGCTGAGCTCGGTCTCGCTCAGGTAGCCGCGCATCGCCTCGACGAGCTCGTTGAGGAACCGGGTGCGCCCCATCCGGGCGCGGTGCAGTGCCTTGGTCTGCTGCTGGGCAGCGACGAAGCGATAGAGGTTGGGGTGCTCGGCTGCCCAGTCGACGCACGGCGCGATGACCCCGCCGATCACCTCTCGGGGTGTTCCGGTGCGAGCCAGATTCGGACGTACGCGGCGCAGCAGCTCGTTGGCGGCGAATCGGGTGACCTCGGCGTCGAGCTGCTCCTTGCCCGCGAAGTGCCGGTAGACGTTTGGTCGTGGCAGACCGGCCCGCTCGGCGATCTGCGCCATCCCGACGGTGGGACCGACCTCCTCGATCGCCTCGACCGCCGCGACCACCACTCGGGAGCGTCGCGAGTCGTCCTCGAGCGCCTCTTTGGCCGAGCGGCGCCGCACCGTCGAGTCGACCCACTTCGCCACGTCCACCACGCATTCACCGTATCGCGGATACACCTTGTATCCAGGTCGGTCGCGGTGATACAACCTGTATCCAGAACATCGTGTCCCACTTAACTGTGGGAATCGACCGGAAGGAATGCCCGTGACCCGCCGCTCTCCCTGGATGGACCAGGACCTCGAGGACCTGCGCGACCTCGCCCGCACCTTCTGCGAGAAGGAGATCAAGCCCAACATCGACTCCTTCATCGCCAACAAACAGGTCGACCGCGATCTGTGGAACCGGGCCGGCGAGCTCGGCCTGCTCTGCCTCTCCGTGCCCGAGGAGTACGGCGGCGGTGGCGGCACCTTCGCCCACGAGGCCGTGCTGATCGAGGAGCAGGCCCGTGTCGGCGACTCCTCGTGGGGTGCCCCGCTGCACAGCGGGATCGTGGCGCACTACCTGGTGGCGTACGGCACCGAGGAGCAGAAGCAGGAGTGGCTGCCCAAGATGGCCAGCGGGGAGGTCGTCGCCGCCGTCGCGATGACCGAGCCCGGCACCGGATCGGACCTTCAGTCGATCAAGTCGAAGGCGATCCGCGACGGCGACGACTACGTCGTCAACGGCGCCAAGACGTTCATCACCAACGGCCTCCAGGCCGACATGGTGCTGGTCGCGGTCAAGACCAACCCGGAGGAGAATGGCGCCGGGATCTCCCTGGTCATCGTCCCCACCGACGCCCCCGGCTTCCGACGCGGCCGGGTGCTCAACAAGATCGGGATGAAGGGCCAGGACACCTGCGAGCTCTTCTTCGACGACGTACGCATCCCCGCGACCAACCTGCTCGGTGCCAAGGAGGGCGACGGCTTCGTCCAGCTGATGCTGCAGCTGCCGCAGGAGCGCCTCATCGTCGCGCTCGGCTGCGTCGCGGCGATGGAGTTCGCCTACGAGGAGACGATCTCGTACGTCCACACCCGCACCGCCTTCGGCCGCCCGGTCTTCGGCTTCCAGAACACCAAGTTCACGATGGCCGAGGTCGCCACGGAGGCACGGGTGGCGCGATCCTTCATCGACGAGTGCATCGAGCTGCACATCAAGGGCGAGCTCGACATCCCGACGGTCGCGATGGCGAAGTACTGGTGCTCGGAGCGGGCCATGAAGGTCGTCGACAAGTGCGTGCAGATGCACGGCGGCTACGGCTACATGGAGGAGTACCCCATCGCCCGTGCCTTCACCGACCTGCGCGTCCAGCAGATCTACGCGGGGACGACCGAGATCATGAAGGAGATCATCAGCCGTTCCCTGCCCGTCCCGGCCTGAGGCCGGTCCTACCTACGCGGCGGCGGTGGGCGGCGCGGCCCGGAAGCGTGCCGGCCGTCCATCGACGCCGAGCGCTCGCCACGCCCAGCCGGTCAGTGGCGTACGCAGCCCGAGGTTGTCGAAGAGCATCCGCACGTCGGCGAAGAGATGCCGCCGGAACGCGGCGGCCTGAGGTCCAGAGCCCCAGACCTCGC
>NZ_JBOHDN010000246.1:0-17955 GCF_050699375.1 Nocardioides sp.
CGCCGATGGCGGACATGGGGCGATCCGGCTGGAGGAAGCCGAGGTCGTCGATGCCGTGGCCGGCGCGCTTGCCGGCCATGGCGGTGACCCAGCGGGAGGCGAGGTCGGCGTCGGAGGCGCCGGCCCGCAGCGGCGTACGCAGGTCCGACTCCGATCGCGCGAAGAGGCAGTCTCGCACCTGCCCGTCGGCAGTGAGCCGGACCCGGTCGCAGTCGCCGCAGAACGGACGGGTCACGGAGGCGATGATGCCAACCTTGGCCGCGCTGCCATCGACTCGGAAGAGCTCGGCGGGCGCGCTCCCCCGTGGCTCCTCGGCGGGACTGAGGTCGAACGCCTCGGACAGCGCCGCGAGGGTCTCGTCGGCGGTCACCATGTTGTCCCGGGACCACCCGTGCTGGGCGTCGAGCGGCATCTGCTCGATGAATCTCAGCTCATAGCCGCGCTCGACCGCCCACGCGAGCAGCTCGGCGGCCTGATCGTCGTTGACGCCTCGGAGCAGCACCGCGTTGATCTTCACCGGGCCCAGGCCCGCGGCGGCCGCGGCCTCGAGACCGGCGATGACATCGTGCAGCCGGTCGCGCCGTGTGATCTGTGCGAACGTCTCCGCGCGGATCGAGTCCAGCGACACGTTGACCCGGTTGAGCCCGGCTTCCGCAAGGGCCTCGGCGGTACGGGCCAGGCCCAGCGCGTTCGTGGTGATCGACAGCTCGGCGTCGGGCGCCAGGGCCCGGGTGCGCTCGATGATCGGGATCAGTCCACGTCGCACCAGGGGCTCGCCGCCGGTGAACCGCACCTCGCGGACGCCGAGCAGCCCGGTGGCAACGCCGATCAGGCGCACCACCTCGTCATCGGCGAGCACCTCGTCACCGGGCATCCAGTCCAAGCCCTCGGCGGGCATGCAGTAGGTGCACCGCAGGTTGCATCGGTCGGTCAGCGAGACCCGCAGGTCGGTCGCGACTCTGCCGAACCGGTCGACGAGCCTCGGCTGGGTCGGGTCGGCCTGGCCGGTGAGACCGGCCTGATCGCTAGGGGAGGTCGCCATCACACCAGTCTAGGCAGCCCACACCCGGATCGTGAGGCGAGACCGGATGCCAGTTATTCTCATGAGGTGAGTTCGTTCCGATTCCTGCTCAGCCGTCGCTGGGCCGGATTCACGGTATTCGTGCTGGTCCTGGCCTACGGGACCTGGTGGCTGGGCCAGTGGCAGTTCGACCGTCTCGAGGACCGCAAGGCCAGCAATCAGATCGTCCGCACCAACGAGCACGCCGATCCCGCCCCCGTCGAGGACGTCCTGGCTCCGGGCAAGAAGGTTGCCGAGGACGACGAGTGGCGGCGGGTGACAGCGACCGGGACGTACGCCGTCGACGACACGATCATCTGGCGCTACCGCACGCCCGATGACGCCAAGGGCGTCGACATCGTCGTCCCGCTGGTGCTGGCCGACGGCACCGCTGTGCTCGTCGACCGCGGCTGGCTTCAGACCACGTCCCAGGACGAGTTCGAGGATCTCCCCGCACCACCGACGGGCGAGGTCACGATCACCGGCTGGGTTCGCGCCGACGGCACCGGGGATTCCACCGACGTGGCCCAGGTCGACGGCTACCACGCCACCCGCGCGCTCTCCTCGACCCAGGTCGCCGACGTGGTCGAGGACTCCCTGGTGACCGGCTGGCTCCATCTCGACACCGAGTCGCCTTCGCCGACCACCCAGCTGCGCAAGGCCGATCTCCCCGAGCTCGACAACGGCCCGCACTTCTTCTACGGCCTGCAGTGGTGGTTCTTCGGCATCCTCGCCGTCGCCGGGTTCTTCTACCTGATGTACGACGAGCGGCGTACGCAGCATCAGGCTCAGCCTGCACAAGCCGAGGACACTCCCGATGGCGGTGCCGGCAGCGATGTGGGCAGCGACGAACGGGCCACGAAGAAGGCCGCCAAGCTCGCCCAGAAGCAGGCCGTGAAAGCGGCCTACCAAGCTGCGTACGAGAAGGAAAAGTCCAAACAGACTTAGCCACCCCGATGCCGAGTCGGCGCAACTGTCCCACTCAGACAGCCCGAGTCGGCGCAACTGTCCCAGAAGCGTGTGGGCTTGGGACAGACGCGCCGACTCGACGCCCAAATCCGGGACAGACGCGCCGACTCGACAGCCAGATCTGGGGCAGACGGGCCGGGTCGGCGGGTGGGTCAGCGGCGGAACTGGGTCTCGTACAGCTCCGCATAGAGGCCGCCGCGCTCCAACAGCTTCTCGTGGGTGCCGGACTCCACGACCCGGCCGTCCTCGACGACCAGGATGCGGTCGGCGGCGCGGATGGTGGAGAGCCGGTGGGCGATGACGATGGAGGTACGTCCCGCCAGCGCCGCGTCCAGGGCCGTCTGCACCGCAGCCTCGGACTCGGAGTCCAGATGTGCGGTGGCCTCGTCGAGCACCACGATGTGCGGCGCCTTGAGCAGCAACCGGGCGATCGCGAGACGCTGGCGCTCACCGCCGGAGAGCCGGTAGCCACGGTCACCGACGACGGTGTCCAGGCCGTCGGGGAGCCCGCTGATCACGGGCGCGATCTGGGCTGCCTCCAAGGCGGCCCACACCTCGTCGTCGGAGGCACCCGGCCGCGCGTAGAGCAGGTTGCCGCGCACCGTGTCGTGGAACATGTGCGCGTCCTGGGTCACGTAACCCACCGCATCCTCGAGCGACTCCAGGGTCACCTCACGTACGTCGAGGCCGCCGACCTCGACGGCCCCGGAACGTACGTCGTAGAGCCGCGCGATCAGGTGGGTGATCGTCGACTTCCCGGCTCCGGACGGGCCGACCAGGGCGACCATCTCCCCCGGCTCCGCGACGAAGTCGATGTCGGTCAGCACCTGGCGCACCTCCCGGCTCTCCGGCCGCGCGATCGTCTCCAGGGAGGCGAGCGAGACCTCGTCGGCGTGCGGGTAGGTGAAGGCGACATGTCGGAACCGCACGGACGCGGCGTCCGCGGGCACCTCGGCCGCGTCGGGCTTCTCCTTGATCAGCGAGGGCAGGTCGAGGACCTCGAAGACGCGGTCGAAGCTGACCAGAGCGGTCATCACGTCGATGCGTACGTTGGAGAGCGCCTGCAGCGGCCCGAGCAGTCTGACCAGCAGCAGACCGAGCGCGGTGAGCGTCCCGAGCGTGACGTCGCCGTTGATCACCATCCAGCCGCCGACGCCGTAGACCAGCGCGGTCGCCAGGGCCGGCACCACCTGCATGGTCGCCCCGAACAGACGGGTCAGCAGCGCGATCCGGATCCCCAGGCGGCGTACGACGTCGGCGCGGTCCGCGAATGCGGCGTCCTCTTCGTCGCGCCGGCCGAAGAGCTTGAGCAGCAGCGCCCCGCCGACGTTGAACCGCTCTGTCATCGTCGTCGCCAGCGCCGCGTTGCCGTCCATCTGCTCGCGGGTGAGCCCGGCCAGCCGGCGCCCGACCCAGCGCGAGGTCAGGAACAGGATCGGGAACAGTGCGACGCACATCAGCGTCACCTGCCACGACAGCACCAGCATCGCCGCACCGACCACGACGAGGGAGATCAGGTTGGAGACGCTGTTGGACAGGGTCGAGGTGAAGGCTCGCTGCGCGCCGAGCACGTCGGTGTTGAGGCGGCTGACCAGGGCGCCGGTCTGCGCACGGGTGAAGAAGGCCAGCGACTGTCGTTGGACGTGCCCGAAGACCTGGGTGCGCAGGTCGAAGATGAGGCCCTCGCCGATCCGTGTCGAGAACCATCCAGAGACGATCCCGAACCCCATGTCGACCACGGCCACCAGCGCCATTGCGGCGGCCAGCCAGACTACTACCGAGACGTCCTTCTCGAGCACACCGTCGTCGATGAGGCGCTGGGTCAGCAGCGGGGTCACCACCACGAGGGCCGCGTCGAAGACGGTGAACACCAAGAACGCGCTGATCAGAGCCCGGTGAGGCCCCGCGTAGGAGACGACACGCTTCAGCGTCCCCTTCGGCAGACCGCGCTGTAGAACGGTCCGGTCGGCGCGAAGGTTGCGCATGATCCCGCCGCCGCCCATCGCCCCGCCGGACGCACCGAAGCCTGGACCCATTTGTGACACCCCGTCACCTTAGTCGCCCGGGCGCATACGGCCTCGTCGAGGATGGGTCGTCGAAATATGGTCAAAATCACGCTCAGCAGGTGACCAAGCGCTCTGTTGGTGGTATGAAGTGGAGCGCGTGTGTGCGCCGGTCATCCGGGTGGCTGGATCAGGACTCATCCAGACTTCCCTGGCCCGCGGGTTCATGCCCTGACTGCTCGCCCCCACACCAGGTGCCCTGACATGACCCGACCACTCCTGGTCCGGCTCCACAGAGCCGGACCCTGGCTCTGCAGTACCGCGATCCTGCTCTACGTCGCCCTCTCCCCCGTCATCTTCGTCACCGCCTCAGGTGACCAGTGGCTCTGGCGCTGGATCCTCGCCGGCATCCCCGTAGTCGCCCTCACCCTGTGGCTGACCGCGATGGCGTACGACCCCTCCAGCGCCCCCGCCGAACCCCCTGCCGCCGAGACGTCACTTCTGCAGGCCGAGAAGTCACGTACGCAGGCCGAAGAGTCACCTGTGCAGGCCGAGTTGGCACCACCACGTGAGGAAGATGACCTCTCGGCCAGCAGAAGTGACCTCTCGGCCAGCGCGAGTGACTCCTCGGCCAGCAGAAGTGACCTCTCGGCCAGCGTGAGTGACTCCTCGGCCGACATCAGTGACCTGTCGGCCAGCAGAAGTGACGTCTCGGCCAGCAGAAGTGACGTCTCGGCCGGCGCGAGTGACCTCTCGCTGGGAAGAGGGGGCGAGGCGGGGATGAGGGTGGCGGTGCTGTCGTTGTCCCGGAAGGTCCAGGCCTCCGCGCACCGGATCCAGGAGGAGTCGACGCGGATGGTGGCCAAGTTCCCGGCCGAACCGGACGTGCTCGAAGCGGGGATGCGGGTCGACCACGCCGCGGCGCAGCAGGCTCGGATGGCGCAGAGCATCGCCACCCTGTGCGGGGAGCAGCCCGGGCAGCACTGGCGCGACCCTCTCGCCATCGCGGACGTCGTCCGCGGCGCCGCCGGCCGGATCACCGCCTACCGCCGGGTCCGGGTGGAGGGCGACCCGCCGGTCGCGGTGCAGGGCGCATACGTCGAGCCGCTGATCCACCTGGTCGCCGAGCTCCTCGCCAACGCCACCCAGTCCTCGCCTCCGGCGACCGACGTACTCGTCACGATCCGTTCCGTACGCCGCGGGGCGGCCCTCGAGATCGACGACGCCGGCGTCGGCATGGACGAGACCAACCTCGCCTGGATGCGGGAGATCGCCACGGGCACCCGGCAGGTCCGCCTGCCCGACCTCGGCGAGATCCCGCAGACCGGCCTCGCGGTCGTCGGCACCTACGTTCGCCGTCACGGCTTCCGGGTCGACCTGACCGAGTCCGTCCACGGCGGCCTACGGGTCGCCGTGCTCGTGCCCGAGGCGATGACCGCGCCGATGGACCCGGTCGAGCCTGACCGTACGGCGCCGCGCAGCACCCGAGTCCCGCCGCGTACGCCGGTCTCGACCACCATCCCGGCCTCGCTCCTGGCCAGAGCCCCCAAGGCGCCACCAGCATCATCGGCGCCGGGCTGGCCCGTCCACCCCGGCGCGAAGGCGCCGGACCCGCTGCCGGACCAGGACCAGCACCAGAGCCCGCGCCAGGACTCCGGCGCACATCCGGACCTCGCCGAGCCGTCGCTGTTCACCTCCGACGGGCTCCCGCAGCGTCGCTCGAAGCGCGGCGAGCGGCCCCTCACCGGCCCGCATTCCGCAGTGAACCAGTTCGTCGCACCGCGGCCCGAGCCGTCCACCGAACCCACCGCCGAGCAGGCCGGCGCCTGGATGAGCAGCTTCCTCAGTGCCCCGCCCACACCGGCCGCCACGACGATCCCACCCCAGGACGACAGCACCACCGCGGACGCCGAGGCCGCCGAGAACATCTGGAGGAAACCATGACCGATGAGAACAGCTGGATGCTGGAGCTGGTCGCGGGAGTACGCGGCGTACGTCATGTCGTGGTCCTCTCCGCCGACGGGCTCGTCAGGGTCCGCACCAGCCACACCCCGCGCGAGGAGGCCGACAAGCTCGCCGCGGCGTGCGCCGGCCTGACCTCGCTCGGCCACGGGATCAGCCGCCAGTTCGGTGCCGACGCCCATCCGCGACAGGTGATGGTCGAGTTCAACGGCGGGTTCCTGTTCATCCGTGGCGCCGGTGACGGCTCGAGGTTGGCCGTGATCACCGAGATGAGCATCGACCCCGCGCTGGTCGCCCAGCAGATGCAGGCGACCGTGCTGATGATCGGGGAACGTGCGATGAGCACCCCCAGACGTTCGATGTGAGCCGATGGTCGAGGACAAGCCAGACGACTACGTCGACCACCCGATCCGGTCCTATGTCCGGACAGGCGGTCGTGCCCGGCCCACCCATCGGCTGACGCCGGCGACGCTGCTGATCGGCCACACCAGTCCGGCGGCCGCGGCCGAGACGGTGGGGCGCCAGGAACGCGAGGTCCTCTCCCAGTGCCTCGGCGTGATCTCGATGGCGGAGATGGCCGTCCATCTCGGCCAGCCGGTCAGCGTCCTCGCGGTGATCGCCTCGGACATGATCGACACCGGCCTCATCGGCGTACGCCCGGACAGCGACGCCGCGCTCGGCCCCTCCCGCGAAACCCTCCAGAAGGTCCTGCATGCTCTCAACCACCTCTGACGAGACCCCCGAACCGGGATCCGGCACCGATCGCCCCGAGGGCGAGAACCACTATCTGGCGCCGACGGTCGTCGAGTCGGTCAAGGTCCTCGTGGTCGGCTCCTTCGGCGTGGGCAAGACCACGCTGATCGGCTCGGTCAGCGAGATCGATCCGCTGCGCACCGAGGAGTCGATCACCCAGGCCAGCGAGGGGATCGACTCCCTCGAGGCGACCCCGGAGAAGACGACGACCACCGTGGCGATGGACTTCGGCCGGATCACCCTGACCGAGGAGATCGCGCTCTACCTGTTCGGTACGCCCGGGCAGCGCCGGTTCTGGGACCTGTGGGCTGGCTTGGCCGAGGGCGCCGCGGGTGCGCTGGTCCTGGTCGACACCCGCCGGCTGGCCGACTCCTTCGAGGTCCTGGACCAGCTCGAGACGCGTACGTCGCTGCCTTTCGTGGTCGCGATCAACCAGTTCCCCGACGCGCCGAACTACGAGCCCGACCAGATCCGCAAGGCGCTCGACCTCGAGGCCGAGACGCCGATCGTGGTGTGCAACGCCAAGAACCGCAACGCCTGCGCCCGGGCTCTCGCGGCGCTCGTGCGCCACGCCCTGAACACGCGCTGAATCCGACCAACGACCGAACAGGCACCATCGCGATGACTCCCACCCGCACCGTACGTCTCGCCGACCTCACCGACCTCACCCAAGCGGCCGAGACCGTCGGCCCGCAGGCGAGGGAGGTGCACCAACGGCTCCGAGCGGAGTGGGGTCCGGTAGCCCCCGGCGAGCTCTCCCCCGGCGTACGCTGCTGGTTCGCGATGGGCTATGCCGAGTTCAGCGAGGTCATCCGCAACGAGGAAGTCTTCTCCCGCAACGGCGACAACTGGAGCGCGGTCCAGGAGGGCAGGATCCTCCCGGACATGCCCATCTACCCGTTCGTCACCACCCGGCAGAACTCCTTCCACAACGACGGCGAGCTCCGCCGCCGCCTGCGCTCGCCCGTCGACCGCGCCATCTCCCGGATCAACGAGCACGGCTACGCCGCGCAGGTACGCGGCATCTGCAACGATCTCGTCGACGACATGCTCGAGCGTGGCGAGGCCGACCTGGTCCAGGACTACGCCGTCCTGATCCCGCTGCTCTCGGTCGCCGCGATGTTCGGCATGGGCCCCGACGTCGGTGACGCCATGCGCAAGGCCGCCCACAAGGTCCTGGGCGGCGGCCAGCTCGCCCAGGAGGGCGTCATCGAGCTCGCGGTGGAGATCGTCGAGCACATCGCCAAGCGCCGCGCCGAACCCGAGGACGACCTCACCTCGCGGCTGATCGACGACCCCGGGCTCTGGGACGACAACGAGGTCATGGAGGCGATGATCGTGATGATCATCGCCGGCAACGAGCTGACCATCGCGACGATCACCCAGACGCTGCTGCTGATGCTCTCCGACCAGCGCTTCGCGGGCCGGCTGCGCGGCGGCCGCCTCGACGTCGACCAGGCCATCGACGAGGTCATGTGGCGCGACCCGCCCTGCTACAACATCACGCCGCGGTTCGCGCTGCGCGACGTCGAGCTCGGTGGTCAGCTGATCCGCAAGGGCGACGCGGTGGTGCCGTGCGTCGCCGCGGCGAACGTCGACCCGTTGATGACCGGCGGCGACCCGTGGCTGGAGATCGGCAACCGCGCCCACATGTCGTGGAGCGCGGGCGTGCACGCCTGCCCTGCCATGCGGCCGGGCACGATCATCGTCCAGGCCGCCGTACGCACCGTGCTGGAGCGCCTGCCCGAGGTCTCCCTCGCGGTGCCGGCCGACCGGGTCGAACGCAACACCGACTCGCTCTCCTACCGCTACCCGACCTCGATGCCGGTGACCTTCACCCGCACCCTGTCCTAGCGCCGAGTCGGCTCGTCCTGACCAAAGTCTGGCTCTTCGCAGTTAACGGTGTAGTCCGGTCGAGGCGTCGGTGGCCGGGTCGAGGGCTCCCGAGGATGGGGGTGACTATGATCTCGGGCTCGAAATGCTCGGGCAGCGGTTGGAGCCCGATCGGGCGATTCTCCGGTGCCGGGTTGTCGAGCCCGACAGATGGTGTCGTCGCTGCGGATGCCAGGGCGCGGCCAGGGACGCGGTGGTCCGGCGGTTGGCGCACGATCCGTTCGGGTGGCGGCCCACGGTGTTGGAGGTCAGCCCCCGCCGATACTGTCGTAACGCCGCCTCCGACGACCCGGAACACGGACCGACGACGCGCCGCGAGCCGTCAGTCGCCGACGCTGCCGTCGATCATCTCGCGCAGGATGTCCGCGTGGCCCGCGTGCCGGGCGGTCTCCAGGATCACGTGCAGGTACATCCACGTCAGCTCCCTGCCCCGCGGTGTGGTGACGGCGTAGTCGAGGCTGTGCTGGGCGGCGATCTCGCGCGAGCGGTCGCACTCCGCCTGGTAGGCGGCGATGACGTCGTCGAGCTTCTCGTTCGGCTCCAGCCGCAGGTCGGCCTCCGGGTCTGCGTCGGTCCACGGCGGCGTGGGCAGCTCCTCGGCGGGGATCTGCCCGATCTGCTTGGCGAACCCGCCCAGTTCCACCCATCGCAGGTGTTTGATCAGGCCGCCGAGGTTGGTGCCGGTCGGCACCGGGCTGCGCCGGGCGTCCTCCTCCGACACCCCGCGGGCCTTGCGCACGACGGCGTCGCGCAGATAATCCAGGAACGTATCGAGCTGCTCGCGCTCGCCGGCGGCGACCACGCTGCCGAGGATCTCACCGGGTCTAGTCATGGCCAGAACGTAGCACGCGGGCCGACCCTCGCATCGGGGCTGTTTTTGGGCTCTTCGCAGGCGCAGTTGAGGGTGCAGTCCGGTCGGCGCGTCGGTGGCCGGGTAGGGGTCGCGAGCTGATGAGGCAGTTGATCGAGTCGATCAGCCGAGGCGTCCCCAGCCCGCCCAGCGAGATCATCACGCTCGGCCGCACCCTGACCAAGCGCGCCGCCGACGTGCTCGCCTACTTCGACCGGCCCGGCACATCCAACGGCCCCACCGAAGCGATCAACGGCCGCCTCGAACACCTCCGCGGCTCCGCCCTCGGGTTCCGCAACCTGACGAACTACATCGCCAGATCACTACTCGAGACTGGCGGCTTCCGACCCCAACAACACCCTCGATTGTGAAGAGCCCAAAATCTCCGCCGAGTCGGCTCGTCATGACGCGCCGACTCGGCATCCGATCTCGTCAGTTCGAGCCGACTCGGCGCGGGGTGTCGAGGAGGTCCAGCAGTGGTCAGGCGAGCGAGACCAGCTCGGCGTACTCCTCGTTCCACAGGTCCTCGACCCCGTCGGGGAGGATGAGCACCTTGTCGGGCTCGAGCGCGTGCACGGCGCCCTCGTCGTGGGTCACCAGCACGATCGAGCCCTCGTAGCGACGGATCGCGTTGAGCACCTCCTCGCGGGAGGCAGGGTCGAGGTTGTTGGTGGGCTCGTCGAGGAGGAGCACGTTCGCCGCGGAGACGACCAGGGAGGCCAGTGCCAGCCGGGTCTTCTCGCCACCGGAGAGAACACCGGCGGGCTTGTGCACGTCGTCACCGGTGAAGAGGAACGCACCCAGGACGGTGCGGGCCTCGGTGTCGGTCAGCTGCGGCGCGGCCGACTGCATGTTCTGCAGCACCGACCGCTTGGTGTCGAGGGTCTCGTGCTCCTGGGCGTAATAGCCGACCTTCAGCCCGTGCCCAGGAACGACCTGGCCGGTGTCGGGCTCGTCGACGCCCGCGAGGATGCGCAGCATGGTGGTCTTGCCCGCACCGTTCAGGCCGAGGATGACCACCCGGGTCCCCCGGTCGATGGCGAGGTCGACGGCGGTGAAGACCTCCAGGGCGCCGTAGGACTTCGAGAGGTCGTTGGCGGTGAGCGGGGTCTTTCCCGAGGGCGCGGGCGAGGGGAACTTGATCGCCGCGACCTTCTCCTGCTGGCGCTCCCCCTCGACGCCGGCCATGATCTTCTCGGCGCGCTTGAGCATGCTCTGCGCGGCCGTCGCCTTGGTCGCCTTGGCCCGCATCTTGTTGGCCTGGTCGGTGAGCGTCTTGGCCTTGTTCTGCGCGTTCATCAGCTCGCGCTTCCTGCGGGCCTCATCGGTCTCGCGCTGGAGCAGATACTGCTTCCACGGCATGTTGTAGATGTCGATCAGCTCGCGGTTGCCGTCGAGGTGGAAGACCTTGTTGACGGTCTGGGCGAGGAGGTCGTTGTCGTGGGAGATGACGATGAAGCCACCCTTGTAGGACTTCATCCAGTCGCGCAGCCAGATGATCGAGTCGGCGTCGAGGTGGTTGGTCGGCTCGTCGAGGATCAGCACCTCGGCGCTGGAGAAGAGGATCCGTGCCAGCTCGACCCGGCGGCGCTGGCCACCGGAGAGCGTCTTGAGCGGCTGGGTCATGATCCGGTCGGGGATGCCGAGCGACTGCGCGATCTGCAACGCCTCGGTCTCCGCGGCGTACCCGCCGCCGGCGTCGAGCTCGTCGTGCGCGCGCTGGTAGCGCTTCATCGCCTTCTCGCGCGCCTTGGGATCCTCGGAGGCCATCTCCTCCTCGGCGGCCCGCATGCGGCGTACGGCATCGTCGAGACCGCGGGCGGACAGGATCCGGTCCTTGGCGATCACCTCGGGGTCACCGACTCGTGGATCCTGCGGCAGGTAGCCGATATCGCCGGTGTTCGACACCGACCCGGCAGCGGGCAGGTGGTCGCCGGCGAGCACCTTCGTCAGGGTCGTCTTTCCCGCGCCGTTACGGCCTACGAGCCCGACCTTGTCGCCGGGTCCAACGCGGAAAGTGACGTTCTCCATCAAAAGTCTGGCGCCGACGCGGACTTCTAGGTCATGGGCAGTGATCATCTCCGTCACTAGTGTATGGGTGGGGCATCCGGTCCCACACATCACCACCTCCAGGGGGACAAGATGCGGTTCAACCCGAAAGCCAGACTCGACACGAGCCGGACCTCTGGCGGCGGCGGTGGCGGCGGGCTCGGCGGTGGGCTCGGCGGTGGACGTGGCACCCGGATCCCGATCCCCGGCGGCCGGGCCGGCGGAGGCATCGGCACCGTCGTGGTGCTCCTCCTCTTCTTCCTCCTCTCCCAGTGCACCGGCATCGGACCCCAGGTCCTCGGCGACAGCGGCGGCTCGTCCTCGGTCGGCACCGGCACCTTCGGCGGGCTGCAGGCGACCGACGCCGGCGAGACCGGCGACTTCGGGTCCTGCCAGACCGGCGAGGACGCCAACAACGACGAGAACTGCGCCCTGGTCGCCCTCGAGAACTCCATGACCGGCTACTGGGACTCACAGGCCGACCTGGAGGGCCGGTTCCAGCCCGAGCAGTCCGTGGTCATCTTCTCCGGTCAGGTCGAGACCGGCGGATGCGGCTCGGCGAGCAGCTCTGTCGGCCCGTTCTACTGCCCGGCCGACCAGACCATCTACCTCGACCCGACCTTCTTCGACTCGATCTTCGAGCAGCTCGGCGGCCAGGACACCACCTTCGTACGTGCCTACGTGCTCGCCCACGAGTACGGCCACCACATCCAGAACCTGCTCGGCACCATGGGCCAGGTGCGCACCCAGCAGGGTCCCGACTCCGACGCGGTGCGCCTGGAGCTGCAGGCCGACTGCTACGCCGGGATGTGGACCGCCGCCGCCGAGGGTGACGGGTTCATCCAGGACATCACCGACCAGGACATCTCCGAGGGCATCTCCGCGGCCAAGACCGTCGGCGACGACCACATCCAGTCGTCCACCACCGGGCGCGTGGACACCTCCTCGTTCACCCACGGCTCCTCCGAGCAGCGGATCGCCTGGTTCCGCCACGGGATGACCACCCCGGACTCGATCGCCGCCTGCGACACGTTCAGGTCTCAGAACCTCGACCAGCCGTAGGCGCCGGGCCGGATCACCGCTCCAGCAGCGCCTCGACCAGCGCGGCCTGGCGTTGCAGCGTACGCAGGTGGGGCGCCACCGCGGGATGGCGGAACTTGGCGAGCAGCGGGCCCTCCCCCGGCGTGATCCGGCTCAGCGCCCACTCGGCACGGCTCAGCGCGGTGTAGACCGCGCTGACCTGTGCGCCGAGAGTCACCTCGGCTCGGGTCGCGAGACCGGACGGCAACCCCAGGACGTACGCCTCCAGCAGCGGCTCGAACGACTCCCTGGCGTGCAGCAGATAGAGCCCCAGGTCACCGCCGACGGGCCCGTGGCCCAGGCTCGACCAGTCGATCGCGATCAGCCGCTCGCCGTCCTCGGTTCGGCCGAGGAGGTTCTGCGGCGCCGGGTCGCCGTGCTGGGCGACGCGAGGGAGCTCATCGAGAAGGTTCGTGAAGTGCTCTCGCCGCTCCCAGAGGGTGTGAGCGATGTCCGCGGCAGTCGTACGCATCATGGTCGGCCAGCCGCCGTTGTACTCCACCCGCGCCATCCGGTCGCGGAACTGGTCACGGGCGAGCCAGCGCACCTCGCCCAGGTCGGCGCCGGCGAAGCGGCCCATCGACAAGGCGGCGAAGAGACCTGAGTTGGCAGCGTCCTCGACCCAGTCGGTGGTCAGAGTGATCCCGTCGGCATCCTCGGCGACGCTCGTGCGGGCGCCGATCATCCCGGGGGTGCCCTCGACCAGCCCCGAGCTCGCGACGTCCGCGGCACGCCGCCAGTAGGCGAAGTGTCGCCGGCGGCCCAGCTCGCCCGGGTCGCTGGCTCCCGGTGCCCCCAACCTCTTGATCACCACCGGTTCCTCGCCCACGGCGGTTCGCCAGACCCCCAGCGTGGAGGGTCCGGTGCCTCCGGGAAGGACGAGCCACCCGGGGTCGGGCTGCCACATGCTTGCCAAAGTAGCCCACCGCCGCAGGTCATAGCGGGATTCACGCCGGGACGCCACGGCGAGATGCTGAGTCCGGTGCTCGAGGCCGATAGGGTTGGGCCGATGTCCGAGACTGACTACTGCGAGCTGTGCGACCTGCCGGAGTCGCAGTGCATCCATGGGCGGCCCCCGGCCCCGCCCGCTCCGACTCCGCCCGCGAAGAGGCCGGCGAAGCCGACGACCCGCGTGCGCAAGAGCACGACGAGCACGGCGGCCTCCGCCCCGAAGGTCGTCACCAAGTCCGCTCCCCGCAAGTGGACCCCACCGGCCGCCTTCGCGCCGCTCATCCTCGAGGTCCTCGAGTCCGCGGGCGGCTCGATGTCCGCCGACGCCGTCCTCGACGAGCTGGAGGCCCAGCTGGCCGACAGCCTCCTCCCCGGCGACTTCGAGACCACACCCGAAGGTGAGCTCCGCTGGCGCTACGCCGCTCGGCGTGCCCGCCAGAAGCTCCTCACCGAGGGCCTGATGACCAAGGGCTCCCCAGGCATCTGGCAGCTCCCCTGACGCCGAGACGTCAGCCGTCGGCGTTGAGGACCTCGATCCGCACCTTCTGGGCCTCCTCGATCGCCTGATCGAGCACCCCTCGGTTCGGGTCCTGTACCGCCAGCCACGGTCCGACCACCTTCAGCGCCTGCAGCCGCCGGTCCGTGAGGACGTCATCGACGCCACCATGGTCACCACCGGTGACCAGCGGCCCGCGCAGCCCGTCGAGGATCCGGGCGGCGTGGTCGGCCGCCGCCTCGTACGCAGCGCTGGCCTGGTTCGCCCGGCGGCGGGCGAAGCGCTGCTGGCTCCAACCGCCGGCCTTGGTCTTTCCCTGGACATGGCGCCGCCCGATCTTGTGCTCGGCGATCGCGCCGCCGCTCATCCGGGCGATCGCGAAACCGCCCTTGCGCACCAACAGGATGCCCCACTCGGCAGGGGCCGTCGCTGCCGCCGCGAATCCCTCGAGGTCGGCACCGCCGGCGTACGTCTTGTCGAAGGGCAGCGTCGCGATGAACGAGGACCCGTCCACGGCCGCACCCGTCAGCGCGCCGGAGTCGACCGCGAGCCGCGCCTCCCCGTGGCGTACGGAGAAGTTCTCCACCCAGCGCTGGATCCGGACGACCGGGACGGCGACGTTGGGCATGTCCGAAGACGTTACAGGTCGCGGGTCAGGCGCGCGGGCGCGATCAGCCGATAGGCGTCCTGGCAGACCTCGGCCACCTCGTCCCAGTCGACGTCACCGTCGAGCCGCATCCCGATCCAGCCGCGCCCACCGACGTAGGGAGGTACGAAGAACCGCTCGGGATCGTCGCCGACGACCTCGTCCTGCGCTCCGGCCGCCGCGGCCGCCCACAGGTGCGGTTCGTCGCGCCCGTGGTGTCCCTGCGGCCACAGCATGACGAACTGCTTCTTCACGAAGAACCCGGGCGCACCGTGGGTCACCCGCTCCCCGGCCTCGGGGAACCCGAGACAGATCTCCCGCACCCGATCGGTCAGCTGCACTGGTGTCATGCACCCATCATCCGACTTTTCGGATCACCCGTGCAGGTGTTCCCGCCGCGACGACCCGGTCAGGGATGTCGCTCAGCACGACGCTGCCCGCGCCGATCACTGAGTCGGCGCCGATGGTCACACCCGCCCCGACGGTGACGCTCGTGCCCAGCCATACGTTCTCCCCGATCTCGATGGGGAGCGCCCGTTCCCAGCCCTCGCGCCGCCGATCGAGGTCATCGACGGGGTGCAGAGCGGTCACCAGCTGGGCGCCCGGCCCGATCCGTACGTCGGCGCCGACCACGATCGGAGCGTCGTCCATGAAGAACGCGTTGGCGTTCACGAACACCCGCTCTCCGAGGCGGATGTTGCGTCCGTAGGAGCACTGGAAGCGGGGCACGACCTCGACACCGGACCCCACCTCGCCGAGCAGCTCGCGCAGCACCGTGCCGCGTACGTCGTCATCGTCGGCGCCCGCGGCGTTGAAGCGGTCCAGCCGGCGCCAGCAGTCGCGGCGAAGCTCCTGGAGCTCGGGATCGTCGAGATACCAGTCGCCCGCCTCGAGGCGAGAGCGCTGCTCACCCATGCGCGGACTCAGTCGGGCTTGGGCCAGACGAGCTCGAACTGCTCCATCACGACCGGCATGTCTTCGCTGAACTCGCGGTCGGGACCGGCGAACTCGGTGAAGAAGCGTTCGTGCACCTCGCGCCAGTGATCGAGGGACAGGTCGCCCTCGCCCTCCAGCCTGGCGAACTCCTCCGGGACGTCCCGAAACGGGGCGACGTCGACCTGGGTGGTGGCGATCAGGGCCCGCGGGTGGCCGGCCCCGTCGAGGATGATGCTCATCCCGCCCACGGTCGGGAACGGCTCCTCACCGTTCTCGAAGTCCCACTGCGCAGCGGCCGTCGCCGTCTTCACGCCCTCGAGGACGAGCTCGAGCAACCCGTCCGCCTCCTCAGGCGTACCTCCGAAGCCCCACGCCGGGGGCTGCAGCGCCTCCAGAGGTGACGCCCCGAAGTAGCCCGGCGCGGCACTGAGGTGGGCGTGGTGCTTCACGTCGTCCCAGAACGCCGCGATCTCGGCCTCCTGCTCGGGGTCGGGCGCAGAGGCGTCAGGCGCAGGAGTCACGGCGTCGTCGTTCATGGGCGATACTCAACCACAGTTGAGACTGAGAGACCGCGCGGATGGGGGCGCCGTCGCGGCCCTACCCGCGCGATCTCTAACCATGGTGGGACTCGACGGGCGTACGCGGCGCGGCCGGTCGTGCCACCACGAGACGCGCTCGAGCCTGCCAGCCGAGCGCGGCATAGAGCGGTTCGCCCATCTCCGTCGCGGCCAGGATCCCGCGGGTCGCGCCGGCCTCGCGGGCGGCCGCGGTGAGCAGGCTCATCGTCGCCGCGCCGAGCCCGCGCCGGCGGTGCTCCGGCTCGGTCTGGATCCGGTCGGCCACCGCGTCGGCGCCGACGACGGCGATCCGCCCCGTCGCAGCGACCGTGTCTGCCGAGCGAACGGTCGCGGTGATCAGGCCACCGTCGCGCTCGACGTCGGCGTGATAGCCGTCGGGAAGCTCTCGCGACTCGTGGTCGGCGAGGTCGATCGTCATCAGCGCCTCCTCGTGCGCCTCGGCACTCAACCCGCCGTCGAGGAGCCACGGACGTACGCCGCCGGGGTCCTCGGTCACGACGCTCAACCATGCCTCCGAGGTGGCCCGGACAGTGTCGATGAGGCTGGCCAACGTCGCCGTGTCGTCGGAGGCGACCCACTCGACCCGTCGTCCGGGCTCACCGATCTCGATACGTACGCCGCCGGCAACCCCCTCGGGCCGCGGGAAGCCCCGCGAGTAGGCCCAGCCCCGCGCCCAGCGGGCGAGCAGATCACCGAGGTCCGGCCGCTGCTGGGCGGCGGCGAGCGCGGCCTGGCGACCGCGATACCACTCCCCCAGCACCGTCGCGACCAGCACGATCGCGGCCAGCGCGATGGCCAGCAGGTCCAAGGTGAACAGCCCGACCACCGCGATCACGACCGCGACGATGTATCCGAACCAGATCCGACCAGGCGCCTCCACGTTCGCGGAGCCTACCCGGCGGCCGGGCCCGTCAGGCGATGCGCTCCCGCAGCGTCGTGACCCCTGGGCCGGACAGGTCTGCGAGTGCGACCGACCGACCGGCCAGCGCCATGGCGATGGCCTCGCTGGGACCGGCGACCTCCGCACCCGAGCCCCACGACCAGTCCTGGTCGTGCGCGCGCAGCGCGAGCCCGTCGATCCTTCCGGCCGGGGCCACCCCGAGAGCCGCCTGCTTGCTCGGCAGCCAGTCGAGCACCTCACGCCAGTCCGCGAGCGAGACGTCGGCGTCGAGACCGAGCGGGCGGGCGCAGTCGCGCAGGTGGATGCAGTGGTCGGTGAACTGGCCCATCGGACCGACGCCCGGCGCCGGCACCCGCTTTCCGGCGTACGTCCTCAGCAGCCCGGTCAGCTCCGGGACCGGCCTGCGCGCCTGCTCGGCGGCGATCGCGGCGGCAGCCCGGTCGATGGAACCACCCGCCCGCAACGTACGCCACAGCAGCCGGGCGATCCCGACCGAGAACGGCATCGCGCTGTGGCCCAGCACCTCCCGCACCGTCCAGGCCGAGCAGAGGCTCTGTGCTGCCAGCTGCGACTCGTCGAGCCCATCGAAGAAGTCGGCGAGCAGGTGGCGGTTGGCTGCGGTGCGGGCGGCTACGTCCATGCCCTCACCCTGCCAAACAAACCAGTGGCCGCGCAGGTGTCCGATCAGTAGCGTTGAGGACATGAGCAAGTGCATCAACACCTTCGAGGTCCTGGGCCACCCGGTCCAGGACGTGACCGACTTTGTCGGCGAGGAGCAACCCACGAGGTAGGTGCACACCACCACGAAGGGCCGCTCCCACCAGGGAG
>NZ_JBOHDN010000247.1:0-36327 GCF_050699375.1 Nocardioides sp.
AGTCACCCCGCCCGCCGAGTAGTCACTTTTGCAGGCCGAGACGTCACCGCGGTGACGTCTCGGCCTGCAAAAGTGACTACTCGGCGGGCGGGGTGACTCTTCGGGCCGGCGGGAGCGACCTCTCGACGTGAGCGACACGCGGGGGGAGATATGTGGGGGATGGGTGGTGGGGGAGGCGAGAATGGGGCCGGACGCGCATCGGAACCGTGGAGGGAGTGCTGGTGACGACCACTAGCCCCGACCAGGCCGGTCCCGGCTCGGCAGAGCAGGCCGCCAAGAGCTACCCGAGGACCGTTCTCGGCTACGTCAAGGCTTGGTTCCACGCGCTGAGGGTGGCGTTGAACCGGCCGCTGGCCGCCTACTACCTGCTGCTCACCAGCACCGCGCTGCTGCTGACCATCGGGCTGATCATGGTGCTCTCGGCCTCGAGCGTGTGGTCCTACCAGTACATGGACAACTCCTACGCGATCGTCGGGCGGCAGGTGCTGTGGGTGATGATCGGCATCCCGTGCGCGTTCATCGCCTCGCGGATCCGGCCCAGGCATCTACGCCGGCTGGCCTGGCCGGCCTACATCTTCGCCTGCGTGCTCCTCTTCCTGACCATCTTCTTGGGCCACTCGGTCAACGGGCAGCAGAACTGGCTCGGCGTCGGTCCGGTCAAGATCCAACCGTCCGAGATCGCGAAGCTGTCGCTGGTGCTGTGGGCGGCACACGTGTACGCCCTCAAGGAGAGAAGGCTCGACAGCCTCCACGAGGTGCTGATGCCGGTGGTGCCCGGGATGGCGCTCGCCGTCGGTCTCGTGCTCGCCGGTCAGGACCTCGGCACCGCGCTGGTCTTCTTCGCAGTCATGCTCGGGATGCTGTGGGTGGTCGGCGCGCCGGGCAAGCTCTTCGGCATCGCGATCTCGGTCATCGGGGTCAGCGTGCTCTTCCTGATCAGCACCAACACCGAGCGGCTGGGGCGTCTGACCAGCTTCGTCGACCCGTTCAAGGACTTCCACGGCGCCGGCTGGCAGCCTTCGCACGGTCTCTACGCCCTGAGCTCGGGCGGACTCCTGGGGCAGGGGATCGGGGCCTCGCAGCAGAAATGGGGAGACCTGCCCGAGGCACACACCGACTACATCTTCGCGGTGCTGGGCGAGGAGCTCGGGCTGGTCGGCACCTTGCTCGTGGTCGGCCTCTTCCTGACCCTCGCCTTCGCGCTGATCAAGGTCGCGCGGCAGACCGACCGGCCGTTCGTGCGCTACTTCAGCTTCGGTGTGCTGGTCTGGCTGCTCGGCCAGATGATCATCAACGTCGGCATGGTGCTCGCGCTGCTGCCGGTGATCGGCATCCCGTTGCCGCTGGTCTCCTACGGCGGCTCGGCGCTGATCCCGTCGATGGTGGCCCTCGGCGTGGTCATCGGCTTCGCCCGTCGCGAGCCCGCGGCGGCCGCGGCGCTGGCGCACCGTAAAGCCTTGGCAAAGGATCATGCCCGACAGGCAGCCGCTTACCGCCGTGGCCAACGCACCCGATAAGTTCTGACGCATCATGAAGGCCCTCCTCGCCGGCGGTGGCTCCGCCGGACACACATCCCCCCTGCTCGCCACCGCAGATGCCCTGCGCCGCCTCGATCCGAGTGTTGAGGTGACCTGCTTGGGCACGCCTCGTGGCCTGGAGAACCAGGTGGTTCCCGCCGCGGGCTACCCGCTCGAGCTGATCCCGCCGGTCCCGCTGCCGCGCCAGCTCAGCAGCGACCTGTTGAAGGTGCCGGTCAACCTGAAGGGCGCGGTCGACGCGACGTACGAGGTGCTCGACCGCATCCGGCCCGATGTCGTCGTCGGCTATGGCGGGTACGTCTCGATGCCGGCCTACCTCGCCGCGAAGCGGCGCCACATCCCGATCGTCGTGCACGAGGGCAACGCGATGCCCGGGCTCGCCAACAAGGCCGGCGCGAGGGTCGCCGACCGGGTCGCGGTCAGCTTCCCGGACACCAAGCTGCCCAAGAGCGAGTACATCGGGCTGCCGATCCGCCGGATGATCTCGACGATGGACCGCTGGGCGCTGCGGGCCGAGGCGCGCACCTTCTTCGGCCTCGACCAGCACCGTCCCACGATCGTGGTCACCGGCGGGTCTCAGGGCGCTCGTACGATCAACGACTCGGTCTCCGGGGCCTACCGGGCCCTGGCGAGCAACGGGATCCAGGTGCTGCACGTGATCGGCCCGAAGAACGAGCTGGTCTCGCCCGGCCCGGGCTACCACGTGCTCAACTACGTCGACCGGATGGACCTCGCCCTCGCCGCGGCGGACCTGATGATCTGCCGTTCGGGCGCCAACTCGGTGATCGAGGCGAGCGCCGTGGGTGTCCCGGCCGTCTACGTACCCCTCCCGATCGGCAACGGCGAGCAGTCCCTCAACGCCAGGGCGGTCGTCGAGGCCGGGGGAGCCGTGCTGGTCTCCGACGCCGACATGAACACCGAGTGGGTCTCCGCCCACGTACCCCCGATCGTCACCGACCGGGCCCGCCTGGAGGCGATGTCGAAGGCCGCCAGCGACCTGGTCCCGCGTGATGCCGACGAGCGGCTGGCGCGGATCGTGCTGGAGACGGCGGCGAACGGGGGTAGGTCATGAGGGTGCCGGTTCCTGAGCACATCCTGCCCGCCGAGCAGCTGGGCAGGGTCCACTTCATCGGCATCGGCGGTGCGGGCCTGTCCGCGATCGCCCGGGTCATGCTGGCCCGGGGCATCGAGGTCTCCGGCAGCGACGGTGCGGACTCGTCGATGGTCGCCGCGCTGCGTGAGGAGGGGGCGACCGTCTTCGTCGGCCACGAGGCCTCCCAGGTCGAGGGCGTCGACACCCTGGTCGTCTCGACGGCGATCCGCGAGGACAACCCCGAGTACGTCGCCGCGCGCGAGAAGGGCCTGCGGATCTATCCGCGCTCGGCGGGGCTGGCCTCGGTCATGGAGGGCCGCCGGGTCCTCGCGGTCGCCGGCACCCACGGCAAGACCACGACCACCTCGCTGCTGACCGTCGCCCTGCAGGCGGCAGGTGCCGCGCCGACCTACACCGTCGGCGGCGAGCTGGCCGCCTCGGGCACCAACGCGGCCGAGGGCTCGAGCGACCTCTTCGTCGCCGAGGCCGACGAGTCCGACGGTGCCTTCCTGGTCTACAAGCCGTACGCCGCGGTCGTCACCAACGTCGAGGCCGACCACCTCGACCAGTGGGGCACCGAGGAGGCCTACCGCGAGGGCTTCGCCCAGTTCGTGGGCAGGCTCGCGCACGACGGGTTCCTGGTCGCCGTCATCGACGACCCCGGCGCCGCCGACCTGCGCCATGTCGCCCACTCCCTGGGCCGCCGCTTCATCGGCGTCGGCGAGTCGGAGCTGGCCGACGTACGCGCCGTGGACATCGTCCTGGCGGGCACCACGTCCTCCTTCACGGTCGTCGACGGGCTCGACGAGCTGGGCCGCATCACGCTGAAGATCCCGGGGCGCCACTACGTCGCCGACGCGCTCGCCGCGTTGACGGTGGGCCTGCGCCTGGGTCACTCCTTCGACCTGCTCAAGGCGGGGCTGGAGTCGTTCACCGGCACCCGGCGGCGGATGGAGCGCAAGGGAGAGGCAGCGGGCGTACGCGTCTACGACTCCTACGCCCACCACCCCTCCGAGATCGCCGGTGACCTCGTCTCCGGGCGGTCCGTGGCGGGTGACGGTCGCCTCATCGTGGCCTTCCAGCCGCACATGGTCTCCCGGACCAGGATCTTCGGCGAGGAGATGGGCCGCGTTCTCGGTGCCGCCGACGAGGTCGTCGTCCTCGACGTCTACCTGGCTCGCGAGGACTACGACCCCGAGGTCACCGGGAAGCTGGTCGCCGACGCGGTGCCGCTGCCCTCGGGCCAGGTGGCGAACGTCGTGGGCCTCGAGGAGGCCGCCGAAGAGCTCGCCCGGCGCGCCCGTCCTGGTGATCTGGTTCTGACCCTCGGGGCCGGTACCGTGACAGAGGTGGGCCCGATGGTGCTCGCCAAGCTGCGTACGGCTGCAGAGCAGTAGACGTTGTAGGGCTGTGACACTGGAGGGCAGGTATGGGGGAGAAGGGGTCGAGCGAGGGAGTGACCGAGCGAAATACGGACACCGAGATCGCCGAGGCCCTTGAGATCGCCCGGTCGGCGTCCGGGGAGCGCGAGATCGACCTGGAGACGACCGGAGTGAGGTCGAGCGGCGAGCTTGCTCGTCCGCTCGCGCCGAGCGAGGGAGTAACCGCGCGAAGCGCGGACTCGGAGGCGGTGGAGGTCGAGGCCGAATCGAGCGCTGAGCAGGGCTCCGAGCAGGATTCCGAGCCGGAACCGGCTCATGATGATCGTCCAGCGGTCGATGCCGCCACTCTCAAGAGCCGCAAGGCCTTCGCTCGCCGCCAGTGGCGTCGTCGCTGGCTGGCGTGGCGCTACATCATCGTCGGCACCCTGATCATCGCGCTTCTGCTCGGCGGGATCTGGGCGGTCTACTTCTCGACCTGGCTGCAGGTCAAGGGCACCTCGGCGCACGGGGACATGAAGATGACCAGCGCCAAGGAGGTCGTCGACTACGCAGCCGTCCCCGTCGGGGAGCCGCTGGCCACCGCCGACCTCGGCGCCGTGCGGGTGCGCGTGCTCAACGGGCTCTCGATGGTGCGCTCGGTCAACGTCTCGCGCGAGTGGCCCGACAAGATCAGGATCGACGTCACCGAACGTACGCCGGTGGCGGTCGTCTCCATCGGCGGCCGCCTGCGCGCCCTGGACGAGACCGGCACCGTGTTCTGGGACTACAAGAAGGCACCGGCCGGCCTGCCGATGGTGAACACCGTCACCGGCACCAACTCGGCTGCGCTCCGGGAGGCCGCCGCGGTGGCGTCCGCGCTCCCGGCCGATCTGGCCAAGCGGGTCGACCACGTCGAGGTGACCACCGTCGACTCGATCTCCCTCGAGCTGCACAACGACAAGCGCGTGGTGTGGGGGAGCAGCGCCCAGTCCGACACCAAGGCCGACGTGCTGGTCGCGCTGATGAAGGCCGAGCCCAAGGTCGCCCGCTACGACGTCTCGGTGCCCGGCCAGCCCGTCACCAGCAAGAGCGTCGACTGACCTTACGGGGAGACGGATCTCCGCTATCGGACGGCAACGGTTCGGCACAACTGATCCGCGTCCGCGTGTCGTGCCGTTTCGAGGACGTACGTCTGCCTACTGTTCTGAGAACGGCGAGGTTGACATAACTATAACCCTCAGGCTGAGGGTCAGAGTTGAAGCCGGACCGTAAGGACCAACCCAGCGATCGAAGGGGCGACCACCGTGGGAGCTGCACAGAACTACCTGGCGATCATCAAGGTCGTCGGCATCGGTGGCGGCGGCGTCAACGCTGTCAACCGGATGATCGAGGTCGGCCTCAAAGGGGTCGAGTTCATCGCCATCAACACCGACGCCCAGGCGCTGCTGATGAGCGATGCCGACGTCAAGCTCGACATCGGCCGCGAGCTGACCCGCGGTCTCGGTGCCGGCGCCAATCCCGGAGTGGGGGAGAACGCCGCCGAGGACCACGCCGACGAGATCGAAGAGGTCATCAAGGGCGCCGACATGGTCTTCGTGACCGCAGGCGAGGGTGGCGGCACCGGCACCGGCGGCGCGCCGGTCGTGGCCCGCATCGCCCGCAGCCTCGGCGCCCTGACCATCGGTGTGGTCACCCGCCCGTTCGCCTTCGAGGGCCGTCGTCGTGCCAACTCCGCCGACGAGGGGATCACCAAGCTCCGCGAAGAGGTCGACACCCTCATCGTTATCCCCAACGACCGGCTGCTGTCGATCTCCGACCGCAACGTCTCGGTCATGGACGCCTTCCGTCAGGCCGACCAGGTGCTGCTGCAAGGTGTCTCCGGGATCACCGACCTGATCACCACGCCGGGCCTGATCAACCTCGACTTCGCCGACGTGAAGTCGGTCATGTCCAACGCCGGCTCGGCTCTGATGGGCATCGGGTCCGCGCGCGGCGACAACCGCAGCGTCGAGGCCGCCGAGATGGCCGTCTCCTCGCCGCTGCTGGAGGCGTCGATCGACGGCGCCCATGGCGTGCTGCTCTCCATCGCCGGTGGCTCCGACCTCGGTCTCTTCGAGATCAACGAGGCGGCCGCGCTGGTGGCCGACTCGGTCCACGAGGAAGCCAACATCATCTTCGGTGCGACCATCGACGACGCGCTCGGCGACGAGGTCCGGGTCACCGTGATCGCCGCCGGCTTCGACGGCGGCATGCCCAAGCGCCGCGAGGGCCAGTCGGGGCTCGGCACCATGCAGGGCCGCGCCGCCGCGCCGCCGGCCAACAACAAGAGCGAGAGCGCCTCGGTGGCCACCGCTGTCGCGACCCGGCGTGCGGAGGAGGCCACCGAGCCCCCCGCCGAGCCCACCAAGCCGGCGCCGACCACGCCTCCGCCCGCGGCGCCGCCCGCGACACCGCCCGCCGAGCCCGCACCCGTGGCCAAGAAGCCCGCTCCCAGCGTCCAGTTCAGCGATGATGAGCTCGACGTGCCCGACTTCTTGAAGTAAGCAAAGGATCCTCCGCTTGTACAGCTTCCGAGCCTCCGCGGGCCTCGTCGACCTGGCGTTCACCGACAGGTACGGCGGGGTCAGCCTCCCGCCCTACGCCGAGCTCAACCTCGCGGTCGCCGGCTCGGACGACGAGGAGGCGAAGGCCGAGAACCATCGGCTGCTGCTCGCCGACTTCGCCGACGGAGCGCCGTTCGCCGACCTCTACCAGGTCCACGGCAACGAGGTCGTCGACGCGGCGTGCGGCACTCGCCCGGAGGCGGACGGCATCGTCACCACCGAGCGTGACGTGGTGCTGCTGGTACGCACCGCCGACTGTGTGCCGGTGCTCCTCGCCGACGAGGCCGCGGGCGTCATCGGGGCCGCCCACGCCGGGCGTCGCGGGATGGCCGCCGGTGTCGTGACCGAGACGGTCGCGCGGATGCGCACGCTGGGTGCGACGTCGATCAGCGCCTGGGTGGGACCGTACGTGTGCGGCGCCTGCTACGAGGTTCCCGAGGCCATGCAGTCCGAGGTCGCCGAGGTCGAGCCGGCAGCGAAGGCGACGACGAGCTGGGGTACGCCCGGCCTCGACGTCGGCGCCGGCGTGCTGGCCCAGCTGGCCCGTGACGGTGTCGACGCGGTCGACGCGAGCCGGTGCACCCGCGAGTCTGAGGACCTCTACTCCTACCGCCGAGACGGCGCCGGCATGTCACTGGGCGCGTTGATCCGGCTGCGAGGTGCCTGAGATGACGAGTCGTGCCGACGCGATCGCCGCCGGTCTCGCCGAGACCCGCGAGCGGATCGCTGTGGCCGCCAAGGAGGCCGGCCGTCCCGCCGAGGACATCCACCTGGTCGTGGTCACCAAGTTCTTCCCCGCCTCCGACGTGCGCATCCTCGCCGACCTCGGAGTCACCGACGTCGGCGAGAACCGCCACCAGGAGGCAGCGGCCAAGGCGGCCGAGTGCGCCGACCTCGGGCTGCGCTGGCACTACATCGGGGGACTGCAGTCCAACAAGGCGGCCGCGGTGGCCGCCTACGCCGACGTGGTCGAGTCCGTCGACCGTCCCTCGCTCCTGCCCCGGCTCAGCCGCGGCGCGGGCGAGCGCGGCCAGATCCTCGACGTCCTCCTGCAGGTCTCCCTCGACCCTCCGGGGCGCGAGGGCAGGGCCGGGGCGGACCCCGGGGACGTACGCGATCTTGCCGCTGAGGTGGAGGCGACCGACGGGCTCCGGCTGCGGGGCCTGATGGCGGTCGCGCCCCTGGGCGAGGATCCGGAGCCGGCGTTCGCCCGGCTCGCGCGGATCCGGGAGGACCTCCTGGTCGAGTATCCCGAGGCCAGAGCGTTGTCGGCGGGGATGAGCGCCGACCTGGAGCAGGCGATCTCACATGGCGCGACACACGTACGTGTCGGGTCTGCGGTCCTCGGAGAGAGGCCGGGTGTCAAGTAGTGTCCTGGATCAGAAGCACTTTGGGGAAGGTGAAGACATGAGCGGTGCGATGCGCAGGTTCGGTGAGTACCTCGGCCTGCTCGAGGACACCGGGTATGACGACGATGTCTACGAGGGCGATGACGACGAGACTCGCTCCCACGAGCCGGTCAAGGCGCCGGTGCGTTCCAAGCAGTCGCGTCCGGCCCCGGTGGCCGACCTGTCCGAGCGGCGAAAAGCAACGGTGGTGCCTGCAGTGGCAGAGCTTTCCAAGATCATCACGCTGACCCCGACGTCCTACAACGAAGCGCGTCAGATCGGCGAGAACTACCGTGACGGTACGCCGGTGATCATGAACCTCACCGAGATGAACGATCCCGACGCGAAACGGCTCGTCGACTTTGCTGCCGGCCTGATCTTTGCTACCTATGGGAACATCGAGAGAGTCACCAACAAGGTGTTTCTTATCTCACCTGCGAACGTCTCGGTCACGGCTGAGGCCAAGCAGAGGATCGTTGAAGGCGGCTTTTTCAACCAGAGCTGAGACCTTTGACACCTGCCTGCGGGAGAGTTGGACGCGGTCCGCGTCTGGCGTGTCTGTGGACAGGCGCTAGAGTTTCGACTGCATTAACCTGATGCCGCCCCCGGCGGTGCAATCCGAACGTCTGAGTCAACCGAGTAATGAATGGGTGAGGTCATGCCGCTGACGCCAGAGGACGTGAGCAACAAGCGCTTTACTCCCGTCCGGCTCCGCGAGGGCTACGACATGGGCGAGGTGGACCAGTTCCTCGACGAGGTCGAGGCTGAACTGGCACGTCTCACCCGGGAGAACGACGACCTTCGCGGGAAGTTGGCGTCTGCGCAGTCGGGTGGGGGTCCGTCCTTCCCGATGGCTCCCGAGCCTCCTGCTCCCGAGCCGATGCCGGCTCCCGAGCCGGTCTCGCACCAGATGCCGATGTACCAGGAGGCGCCGCAGACCGGCGGCATCGAGACGATCCGGGTCGAGACCGTCCCGGAGGCTTCCAACGCGGCGGCGCGACTGCTCGAGCTGGCCACTCGCAACCACGACGCGCTCATCGACACGGCCAAGAACGACGCCGACAAGATCGTGGGCGAGGCTCGCACCAAGGCCGAGCGCCTGGAGTCCGAGTCGAAGTCGAAGGCCGACCGCATGGAGGCCGACGCTCGCACCCGGGCACAGATGCTCGACAGCGAGACCGCCGAGCGTCGCCAGCAGCTCTTCGGCGAGCTGGAGCGGGAGAAGGACAACCTGACCACCGAGGTCGACACGCTGCGCAACTTCGAGAGGGAGTACCGCTCCCGCCTGAAGAGCTACTTCACGCAGCAGCTCGACGCCCTCAACAACTCGGCTGAGTCCGCGGCCCCCGTCATGGCGGCGGCCGTCAACGAATCGGGCCCCGCGCCCAAGCGTCTGCGTTCCATCCTGGGGGAGGACGAGGGCTGAGCCCTCGTAGTCAGAGCTTCACATCGGCCGGTCCCGCATCGCGGGGCCGGCCGATGTGCGTCTGTCGGCGTCGAGATCGAAGCCGCAACGCGTTTTAGCAGGTGAGGTGGGCCCTGTAAGGGAAATGCCGGGATTTCCCGCGCTGCGGACCAATCTGCCCCCAGTTTCGGTGTGTTGGTTGAGCGGAGCCGAATCCCGGGCTACATTCCGGGCACGCTCTTCGCACCGACTCGGCGGCGCGAAGTGATGGCAGGAGAAAGGGGACTCCATGTCTGTGCCTATGAGGTGTCGCGCGTGCGCGGCCGTCGGGCGCACCTGGATGGTGCGTTCCGAGCTTTCTGGGAATACCAGCTCCTACGTCACGGCTTCCATGACGGTTGCCTCGGCGAGCGTCTAGCCAACCTGAACCATCGGGCGGCCCGGGGGGCCGTTTCTCACACCAGAAAGCGAGTGCCGTGCCTAAGAAAGCAACCAAGACCGTCGTCTCTCCTGACCAGCTGAAGGTCAAGGACGGCGAGGACCCATGGACCAAGGATGAGCTCAACGAGGTCATCGACGAGCTCCGGGAGATGAGGAGCCACAGCCTCGAGGTGCTCACGGCCCTCGAGACGGAGCTGTCCGGCCTGATGAAGGACTCCGGTGACGGTGCCGGCCAGGATCAGGCCGACATGGGGGCGACCAGCTTCGAGCGTGATCACGAGCTGACCGTGGTCAACAGCGAGAAGGACAAGCTGGCGCAGATCGAGCGGGTTCTGGGATACCTCGAGGAGGGGACGTACGGCATCTGTGAGTCGTGCGGGGAGCCGATCGGCAAGATGCGGCTGATGGCGTTCCCGCGTGCCACACTGTGTATGACATGCAAGCAGCGCGAGGAGCGTCGCTGAGCGACGCAGACACCGACCCCGAGTCCCACCTGCACCCTGTTCGATGGGCAGAGTTCGCGGCCGTTGCGGTGTTTCTGCTGGTCCTCGACCAGGTCACGAAACTCTGGGCGGTCGCGACGCTCGTCCCTGGGCAGCCCGAGGACCTGATCGGGTCGGTGCTGCGGCTCAACATCATCCGTAACCCGGGCGCGGCGTTCAGCGCCGGCACCGGGCACACCTGGATCTTCACGACGCTCTCGATCGTGGCGACCATCGGTGTGCTGTGGTTCGCGCGCCGGGTGCGACACCGGGGCTGGGCGATCGCGCTCGGCATCCTGATCGCCGGCATCAGCGGCAACCTGTTCGACCGGCTGCTGCGCGAACCGGGGTTCTACCTCGGACACGTCGTGGATTTCCTGCAGCTGCCCAACTGGCCGATCTTCAACGTCGCCGACATGTGCATCAACGTGGCGGCGGTGCTGATCGTGATCTTCTCGTTCAAGGGGATCGGGCTGGACGGGTCGATCGACGGCGGTGGCTCCGATGATGAGTCCGAGGGCGAGCAGAAGTGAACTTCGGTCATGCCGACCAGCGCACCCTGTCCGTCCCCGATGGTCTGGAGGGGGAGCGGGTCGATGCCGCGATGGCGCGGCTGTTCGGTGTCTCCCGCACCCGCGCCGCGGAGCTGATCGCCGAAGGACTGGTGAGCCTCGACGGCTCCACCGTGGCCAAGAGCGACCGGGTCAGCGCCGGGTCGATGCTCGATGCCACGATCCCGTCGCAGGCCGACCCGCTCGAGATCAAGCCCGAGATCGTCGAGGGCATCAAGATCATCTACGACGACGACGCGTTCGTGGTGATCGACAAGCCGGTCGGTGTGGCCGTGCACCCCTCACCGGGGTGGCAGGGTCAGACCGTCGTCGGGCACCTGGTGGCGGCCGGTTTCCGGATCTCCACCTCGGGCGCCAAGGAGCGCGAGGGCATCGTCCAGCGCCTCGACGTCGGCACCTCGGGCGTGATGGTGATCGCCAAGTCCGAGCACGCCTACTCGGTCCTCAAGAACGCCTTCCGGCAGCGTACGGTCGACAAGACCTATCACTCGCTCGTCCAGGGGCACCCGGATCCGCTCGAGGGGACCATCGACGCCCCGATCGGGCGGAACCCGAAGTACGACTACAAGTTCGCGGTGCGCGCCGACGGGCGCCACTCGGTCACGCACTACGAGACGCTCGAGGCACATCGGTTCGCCTCGCTGCTGAAGATCCACCTCGAGACGGGGCGTACGCATCAGATCCGCGTACACATGTCCGCGCTGAAGCATCCGTGCGTCGGCGACCTCACCTACGGTGCCGACCCGGCTCTCGCGCGTCGCGTCGGGGTCGAGCGGCAGTGGCTGCACGCGGTGCAGCTCGGCTTCGTGCACCCGGAGACGGGAGAGTACGTCACCTTCGAGTCGACCTACCCCGACGATCTTCAGCATGCGCTCGATGTCATCCGCGACGCCGACTGAGGCGCTTCTCCGACCCGCTGAGCCCGGGGACATCGACGCCATCGTCCGGACGTACGTCGAGGCCCGCGCCGCGGCTCCCATGCCCGCCCCGATCTACCCCGAGCCGGACATCCGGGAGTGGCTCGCGGTCAAGGTGCTCGCGCCCCAGTCCGGTTCCGAGGTGTGGGTGGCCGAGGTCGACGGTGACGTCTCCGCCTTCGCCGCCTTCACCCAGACCTGGCTCGACGACGTCTTCGTCCACCCGCGTGCTCAGGGCATGGGCCTGGGCACGGTGCTCCTCGACCTGGTCAAGTCCCTCGCACCCGACGGCTTCGGCCTCTGGGTCTTCGAGATGAACACCCCCGCCCGCGCCTTCTACGCTCGCCATGGTCTGCGCGAGGTCGAGCGCACCGACGGCTCCGCCAACCAGGAGAAGACCCCCGACGTACGCATGGTCTGGCCCTAGCCCTCCTTCCGCACCGAAGCGTCACCTCTGCAGGCCGAGACGTCAGTTCCGCAGGCCGAGGGGTCAACTTTGCAGGTCGAGTTGGCAGTGGTGTGACGTCTCGGCCTGCAGAATCGACTACTCGGCCTGCAAACGTGACTACTCGGCCTGCAGAAGTGACGCCTCGGCAGCGATGCGGGCGATCTCGGCGGGGCCGACGCGGCAACAGCCGCCGACGTACGCTGCCCCGGACTCGACCCAGGAGAGGGCCTCGCCCGGGCGGAAGTGGGGAGTGCCGGACCAGCTGCCCGCGGCGTACGTCTCTCCGGAGTTCGGGTACACCACGGCGGGCTCGCCGGTGGCGGTGGCGAGCTGGATGGCGGCGGGGACGTCGGCCGGGTCGCAGCAGTTGACCCCGACGGCGACGACCGAGCGGACCGAGGCGGCCAGGGCCAGGGCCTCGGCCAGGGGCTGGCCGGCGCGGGTGCGCGTGCCGGCACAGGAGTATGAGAACCAGACCGGGAGGCCGATGTCGTCGAGCAGGTCGACCAGCACCTCGGCCTCCTCGATGTCCGGGATGGTCTCGACGGCGATGAGGTCGGGGTCCTCGGTCTCCAGCAGCGCCAGCCGAGGTGCGTGGAAGTCGCGCAGCGTGGCGGCGGAGACGCCGTAACGGCCGCGGTACTCGGACCCGTCGGCGAGATAGGCGCCATAGGGCCCGATCGAGGCGGCGACCAGCCGGCCGGGGGCCTCCGCGGCGACCTCGCGGGCGATGCGTACGCTGCGGCGCAGCAGCTCGGTGGCGTACGTCTGGGTCATCCCGGCCTCGACGAGACCGGGCACGCTCGCCTGGTAGCCGGAGGTCGTGGCGACGTCGGCGCCGACGGCGAAGTAGGCCCGGTGGACGGCCGCGATCTCCTCGGGCGCCTGGTCGAGCAGGCGAGCGGTCCACAGCGCGCCGGACACGTCCTGACCGCGTGCTTCCAGCGCGTTCGACAGGCCGCCGTCCAGGATCGTCACCACGGTGTCGACATTAGCGCCCGGAGGCGGGTCGCGTATTGGCCGAGACCAGCGAGCCCCGTCAAAAACTGTCGGAGGTGACCGGTAGTCTGTAGGCCTTCCCCCAGGTTGTCCGTGCACGCGTTGAACGGGCCCCTGCGCCCACTGTTCCACGTACGACCTCGAGGAGGGCTCCACGCCAATGGCGGCCGGCTCCAAGGACTCTTTCGTCCACCTGCATGTCCACACCGAATACTCGATGCTGGACGGAGCTTCGCTCCTCGACGGGCTCTTCAGCCGCACCGCCGAGCTGGAGATGCCGGCCATCGCGATGACCGACCACGGCAACATGCACGGCGCCTACGACTTCTGGTCGCGGGCACGCCAGCACGACGTGAAGCCGATCATCGGGATCGAGGCCTACATCACGCCGAACACCCCGCGCGCCGAGCGCAAGCGGGTCCGGTGGGGCCGCGGCGACCAGGCGCAGGAGGGCGGCGACGACGTCTCGGGCGGCGGTGCCTACACCCACATGACGATGTGGGCCGAGTCGACCGAGGGGATGCACAACCTCTTCAAGCTCTCCTCCCGTTCGAGCCTCGAGGGTTACTACTTCAAGCCGCGCATGGACAAGGAGATCCTCGCCGAGCACGCCAAGGGGATCATCGTCTCCACCGGCTGCCCCTCCGGCGCGATCCAGACCCGGCTCCGGCTGGGCCAGTGGGACGAGGCGCTCAAGGAGGCCGGTGAGCTGCAGGACATCTTCGGCAAGGAGAGCGTCTTCCTGGAGCTGATGGACCACGGCATCTCCATCGAGAAGCGGGTCCGCGACGATCTGCTCAAGCTCGGCAAGACGATGGGCATCCGACCGGTCGCCACCAACGACTCCCACTACACCAACCCCGAGGACGCGGGCGCCCACGAGGCGCTGCTGTGCGTGCAGTCGGGCAGCCGGATGACCGAGCCGCCCTACTCCAAGGGCGGCAAGCGGTTCGCGTTCCAGGGCGACGGCTACTACATCAAGACCGCCGCCGAGATGCGCGAGCTGTGGGGACAGCAGGACCTGATCGAGGCCTGCGACAACACCCTGCTGATCGCGGAGCGCTGCGACGTCGAGTTCACCGAGTCGACCGGTGGCTACATGGCGCGCGCCGACATCCCCGCCGGCGAGACCGAGGAGTCGTGGCTGCGCAAGGAGGTCTGGCGCGGGATCGAGGCACGCTACCCCGCCGAGAAGCTCACCGACGAGGTCAAGGACCGCACCAACTTCGAGCTCGACATCATCGCCCAGAAGGGCTACTGCGGCTACTTCCTGGTGGTCGCCGACTTCATCCAGTGGTCCAAGGACAACGGCATCAGGGTGGGGCCGGGTCGTGGCTCGGGTGCGGGTTCGATCGCGGCGTACTCACTGCTGATCACCGATCTCGACCCGCTCGAGCACGGTCTGTTCTTCGAGCGGTTCCTCAACCCCGAGCGTCCCTCGATGCCCGACTTCGACATCGACTTCGACGACCACCGCCGCGGTGAGGTGATCAAGTACGTCACCGAGAAGTACGGCACGGACAAGGTCGCCCAGATCGCCACCTTCGGGCGGATCAAGGCCAAGCAGGCGATCAAGGACGCCGCCCGCATCCTTGACCACGGGTTCGCGATCGGCGACCGGATCACCAAGGCGCTGCCGGCGGACGTGATGGGCAAGGGCGTGCCGCTCACCGAGCTCTTCAACCCCGATCACAAGCGCTACGGGGAGGGCGGCGACTTCCGCAGCCTGCACGACACCGACCCCGATGTGAAGAAGATCTACGAGACCGCGATCGGCCTCGAGGGCCAGATCCGGCAGACCGGCATCCACGCCGCGGGCGTGATCATGGCCTCCGACCCGATCATCGACATCGTGCCGCTGATGGAGCCGAAGCAGGACGGCCAGGTCGTCACGCAGTTCGAATACCCGACCTGTGAGTCGCTCGGCCTGGTCAAGATGGACTTCCTGGGGCTCTCCAACCTCCACACCATCGAGGACGCGCTCTCCAACATCCGCGCCAACCGCGGCATCGACCTGGTGCTGGAGGACGTGCCCTTCGACGACACGCCGACCTATGAGCTGATGCAGCGCGGTGACACGCTCGGCGTCTTCCAGCTCGATGGTGGCGGCATGCGGGCCCTGCTGCGCTCGATGCTTCCCGACCGCTTCGCCGACATCACCGCGGTCTCCGCGCTCTACCGGCCCGGCCCGATGGGTGCCGACTCCCACAACAAGTACGCCCACCGCAAGAACGGCCGCGAGCCGATCGTGCCCATCCACCCCGAGCTCGAGGAGCCGCTGGCGGAGGTGCTGGGGGAGACGTACGGCCTGATCGTCTACCAGGAGCAGGTGATGTCGATCGCGCAGGTGCTGGCGGGATTCTCGCTGGGACAGGCGGACATGCTCCGCCGTGCGATGGGCAAGAAGAAGAAGGCCGAGCTCGACAAGCAGTACGCCGGGTTCCAGGGCGGCATGCTCGAGCGCGGCTACTCCCAGAAGGCGATCGACACCATCTGGGAGATCCTGCTCCCGTTCTCCGACTACGCCTTCAACAAGTCGCACTCCGCGGCCTACGGCGTGGTCACCTACTGGACCGCCTATCTGAAGGCCAACTATCCGACGGAGTACATGGCCGCGCTCTTGACCTCGGTCAAGAACGACAAGGACAAGATGGCGATCTACCTCAACGAGTGTCGTCGCCGGAAGATCGCGGTGCTGCCGCCCGACGTCAACGAGTCCTCCCACGACTTCACCGCTGTCGGCACCGACATCCGCTTCGGCCTGACCGCGGTCCGCAACGTCGGGTCTCAGGTGGTCGACGGGATCGTCGAGGCACGCACCGGGAAGGGTCGTTTCGAGGACTTCAACGACTTCCTCGCCAAGGTGCCCGACCGGGTCTGCAGCAAGCGGGTGATCGAGTCGCTGATCAAGGCCGGCGCGTTCGATGACATGAAGCACCTGCGCCGGTCGCTGGTCGCGATCCACGAGACTGCGGTTGATCAGTACATCGACATCAAGCGCAACGAGGCGATCGGACAGGACTCGCTCTTCGGTGGGCTCGACGAGGCGGAAGGAGGCGACTTCGGGATCTCGGTGACCATCCCCGAGATGGACGAGTGGGACAAGATGACCCTCCTCGGGCACGAGCGCGAGATGCTCGGGCTCTACGTCTCCGACCATCCGCTGATGGGCCTGGAGCACGTCCTCGCCAACGGCACCGACTGCACCATCGGTCAGCTGATGACCGATGAGTCGCGCCCGCACAACAGCACCGTCACCGTCTCGGGCCTGGTCACCAACGTCAACCGCCGGATCACCAAGAAGGGCGATGCCTGGGCGACGGTGACCCTCGAGGACCTCGAAGGGTCGGTGGAGGTGCTGCTCTTCCCGAGCTCCTACCAGCTCGCCGCGCCCCACCTGATCGAGGACGGCATCATCCGGGTCAAGGGCCAGCTCTCCCGTGACAAGGACCAACCCGAGCTGCGTGGCCAGGAGGTCACCGTCCCCGACATCACCGGTGGGCCTGGCGCCGCCGGCGGACCGGTGGTGATCTCGTTGCCCTCGACTCGGTGCACGCCGCAGGTGATCGGCCAGCTGCGTGACGTACTGACCACCTATCCCGGTGTAGCCGAGGTCAGGCTACGGTTGATGACACGGGACGCGACCCGCGTCATGAAGCTCGACGACCGGCTGCGGGTGGCACCGACTCCCGAGCTGTTCGCCGACCTCAAACACCTACTCGGACCAGGATGCCTGACAATCTGATCGTGCCGCCGCCGCCCAGTCTCTACGAGACTGGGCGCCGCTCCGTCCGTCCCGACCTCTCCCGCCCGGTGCTGGTCCAGGTGGCCATCATCGCTGCCGCCTTCGTCGTCGGCGGCGTCGCGGCCGGCCTGGCGGCGTCGACGCTGTGGACCCCGCCGACCGGCATGGTGCTGGAAGGCAAGTGGTATCGCGGGCTCATCTCGATCGACCCGCCCGCCATCGGGCAGAACATCGACCAGGGCGTCTTCGCGGCGACCGCCTGGTTCTCGGTCTGCGCGATCGTGCTCGGGCTGGTGGTCGGCATCGCGGCCGCGGTCTGGCTCAACCGCTCCGAGCTCGTCACCCTCGCCGCGGTGGCGCTCGGTGGCTCTGTCGGCGGTGGCCTGATGCTCCTGGTCACCTCGCTGCTCTCGCCGGAGGACCCCGCCGGCCTCGCCAAGGATGCCGCCAACGGCACCGTGATCCAGGACAGCTTCCAGCTGGCCTCACCGTGGCTCGTACTGCTCGTCCCGGGGTCGGCGATGCTGGCGCTGATGGTCGTCTTCTTGATGTGGTCCCCGCACCAGCTCGACGAGCACGGAGCCGAGTCGGCGCGTTCTGACTGACTACGGGGCCGAGTCGGCGCGTCCTGACGAGCCGACTCGACCGCGATTGTGGTCAGGATGAGCCGACTCGACAGGTGGGTTACCTGGCGATGGGGGCGGTGGTGGCCTGCATGATGTTGATCAGGTCCGTCGGGGCGAGCTCCAGGTCTAGACCGCGACGGCCGCCGGAGACGTAGATCGTCTCGTACGCAACGGCTGACTCGTCCACGACAGAGGGATGCGAACGCTTCTGGCCGATGGGAGAGATGCCGCCGGCGACGTACCCGGTCGCCCGCTCGGCCGCGGGGAGGTCGGCCATCTGCGCCTTCGAGCCGCCCAGGGCCCGGGCCAGCGCCTTGAGGTCGAGCTGGCCGGTGACGGGGACGATGCCGACCACGAGCCTGCCGTCCAGCGCAGCCATCAGGGTCTTGAAGACCCGCTCCGGCTCGACGCCGAGCGCCTCGGCCGCCTCGAGGCCGTAGGACTGTGCCCGGGGGTCGTGCTCGTAGGGGTGCAGGGTGAAGTCGATCCCGGCGCGGGTCAGCGCCACCGTTGCCGGGGTGCCGCCGGTCTGCTTCTTCTTCGCCACCATCGGCTCCGGGCCTAGTTCGGGGACCACTTGGTGCGGGCGACCTCGGTGGCGGGCAGCGACGGGATGACGTTCATCGCCTTGAGCTCGGCACGGAGGAGGTCGGTGGCCATGCCGAGGCGTACGCCGGCGTCGGGCGCTTCCAGGAGCGCCTGGCGGTCTGGCATCGGCAGGGGAGTGGTGGCCGAGATGGTCCAGGAGAGGAACTCTGGGTCCTTGGGGAGCGAGCCCGTGAACGGGTCGTCGCGGAACTCCAGCAGTGCGGCCCGGTAAGCGGTGAAGATCGCGCGCGCGGTGTCCACGACGGTGCCCGGGACGTCGACCTGGTCCTCGAGGAGATCCTCCACGTCGGCGACGGGGAAGTCGCCGGCCCCCTCCATGCTGTCCATCCGGATCCGGTCGACGGCGAGCACCTCCAGGTCGAAGGAGCCGTCCTCGTGCTGCTCGGCCTCGGTGATCAGCAGCTTCACCCCGACGCGGTAGAGCGACTGCGCGCCGGTCTCGCCGACCTCATAGCCCTCGCGGATCGCGACCGAGCCGAAGTGGCGATTCTCCTCGTCCTGCCGGAGCAGGTGGTGCACCATCGCGCGGTAACGGTCCTCGAAGACCCTCAGCGGCATCGTCACCCCTGGAAACAGCACGGCATTGAGCGGGAACATCGGCAGTCGGTCGGTCACGCTGCCACCCCCGTAGCGCGAGCGCTCTGAAACGGAGGCGGCGGCGTGAGGTTTGCATGGTTCACTCGCTGGCGCTCATTCACGGGCACCAACCTATGGGGGACGCGGGTGCGTACGCCCGCGAACCCGCCCGTAGGTCCGTCGGCTGTCGAGCCGAGCCGTCAGAAGTCGTACGTCGCCTTGTCGATCCTCGAGTGGTAGCGCCGGCCTGTTGCTGCCCCGAGCAGTGCACCGACGAGCATCACGACCAGAAGCGCGACAACGGCGAGCACCGCGCCCCAGCCGAGCTGGTCGGTGCTCAGTCCCACGCTGGGCAGGTCGAGCTGCTGCATGATGTCGTAGCTGGAGCCGAACAGGGCGCCGGCGACGGCGGCGATGATCGTGACCGCGAGGCCCACGATCCATACGCCCAGGCCCTGCCGGCCGGCGTCGAAGCGGGACATCCGGGCAGCGACGTACCCTCCGGCGAAGTAGCCGATGAACATCACCACGGCGAGGGTGATCGCGGCCGCGATGCCGAGCGATCCTGGGTTGGCCTCGAGATCGGCCTGGGTCCAGCCCTGGTTGGCCCCGACCGCCGAGGCCACCGCGCTGATGATCGCGCCGAGCAGGACGGTGAGGCCGACCGCGACCAGCCAGCCGAAGAAGCAGGCGCCCCAGTTGAAGCCTCCGTATGTGTCACGAAGAGCGGCGCGACGGCCTTCCTCGGTGTGCCGGTGATGCTCGATGCCCTCCTGTCGGGTGCGGTCGACGTCCTCGGGTGAGCGGCCCGAGCGGTCGATGGCGTCGTCGTGACCGACTACGGCCGGGCCACCCGGGCCTCCCGGGCCACGCAGGCCTCCCGGGCCGCGGTCGCCGCCCGAGGGGGCTGGGCTGACTGGGCCGCCTGGGCTGTCTGGGCCGTATTCGCGGGTCTCGGCGTCGTTGTGGTGAGTGTGCTTGTGATCTCGGTGGAAAAGTCCGGTCCGTGCCATGACGATCCTCCTTGGTGGGTCAGAACGTACGGTTCCCCGATCCGGGCGCCGTATGCGCGCCCGAGGAGGTGCGTGCGGCGTCCACGTGGCGTCTGCGGATCGGCTCTGAGGGCCCCTCGCTCGTAGACTGGAGCCATGATTCGCCGCATCGATCTTCGGGGTGCTGAACGCAGCACCGTCGACTACCGCGCCGCCGTGCCGCGCGCTGAGTTCGACATCGAG
This sequence comes from Nocardioides sp., assembly GCF_050699375.1. Taxonomy (GTDB): domain Bacteria; phylum Actinomycetota; class Actinomycetes; order Propionibacteriales; family Nocardioidaceae; genus Nocardioides. The sequence continues at coordinate 20,039 of NZ_JBOHDN010000247.1, forward strand.
GCGGCGACCCATGCGGTGCAGCCGATCATCGACGCTGTCCGCGAGCGCGGGCAGGACGCGATCGCGGAGTTCTCGGAGAGGTTCGACGGGGTACGGGTCGACGACATCCGGGTCCCGGCCGCCGCGCTGACCAAGGCTCTCGACGAGCTGGACCCCGCGATCCGGGCCGGGCTCGAGGAGTCGATCGCGCGCCTGCGCGCAACCTGTGCGGCTGAGCTCGAAGAGGACGCCGTCACCGATCTGGCGCCGGGCGCGCGGGTGACGCACCGCAAGGTGCCGGTGGGGCGGGTGGGGCTCTATGTTCCTGGTGGTCTGGCGCCGCTGGTCTCCTCGGTGCTGATGAACGTCGTCCCGGCTCAGGTCGCCGGGGTGCCCTCGATCGCGCTGGCCTCGCCGCCGCAGAAGGCCAATCCCGATGGATTCAGTGCGGGGCTTCCGCAGCCCACCATCCTGGCGGCGTGCGCGCTGCTGGGCGTCGAGGAGGTCTACGCCGTCGGCGGCGCCCAGGCGATCGCCATGTTCGCCTACGGGGTCCCGCCGAGCTCGACCTCCGAGGGGTGCGAGCGCGTCGACATGGTCACCGGCCCAGGCAACATCTACGTCGTCACGGCGAAGCGCCTCCTCAAGGGACAGGTCGGGATCGACTCCGAGGCCGGCCCGACCGAGATCGCGATCCTCGCCGACGAGACGGCCGAGGCCGCGTACGTCGCCGCCGACCTGATCTCCCAGGCCGAGCACGACCCGCTGGCCGCCTCCGTACTGGTCACCGACTCCGAGACGCTCGCGGCCGACGTGGAGGCCGAGCTCGACAAGCAGGTCGCGGTGACCAAGCACGTCGAGCGGATCCGTACGTCGCTGACCGGCAAGCAGTCGGGCATCGTCCTCGTCGATGACGTCGACCAGGGCATCGACGTCGTGAACGCGTACGCCGCCGAGCACCTCGAGATCCACACCGCCGACGCCGAGCGGGTGGCCGGTCGGATCCGGAACGCCGGCGCGATCTTCGTCGGGCCCTTCGCCCCGGTCTCGCTGGGCGACTACTGCGCCGGGTCCAACCACGTGCTGCCCACCGGCGGCTGCGCCTGCCACTCCTCCGGGCTCTCGGTGCGGGCGTTCACCAAGTCGGTCCACGTCGTCGACTACTCCCGCGAGGGGCTGGCCGCGGTCAAGGACCACGTGGTCACGCTCGCCGAGGCCGAGGACCTGCCGGGTCACGGCGCCGCGGTGTCGGTGAGGTTCTCCTCATGAGGTCCGCCTCGGAAGAGCGCTGGCCGCCGATCCGTGCCGAGCTCGCCGGGATCGAGCCGTACGGCGCCCCGCAGCTGGACGTCCCGGTCCAGCTCAACGTCAACGAGAATCCCTACCAGCCCTCCGCGGAGACGATCGCCGACATCGCGGCCAGCGTCGGCGCGGCGGCGCGCACGCTCAACCGCTATCCCGACCGCGAGTTCGTCGCGCTGCGGGAGGGGCTGGCTGCGTACCTTCGCTCCGACGTGCCGAAGGCGTCGATCACGCCGGAGCAGGTGTGGGCGGCCAACGGGTCCAACGAGGTGATGCTGCAGCTGCTTCAGGCCTTCGGTGGCCCGGGACGCACCGCGATCAGCTTCGCGCCGACCTACTCGATGTATCCCGAATACGCCCGCGACACCAACACCGAGTGGATCGTCGGCCACCGCGAGAGCGACTTCGCGATCGACCTCGAGAAGGCGCGGGCGTTGGTCGAGGAGACCCAGCCCCACGTCGTACTGCTGCCGAGCCCCAACAACCCCACCGGCACCGCGCTCCCGCTCGACGCTGTCACCGTGCTGTGCGAGGCGGTCGGCGAGCGCGGGATCGTGGTCGTCGACGAGGCCTACGGTGAGTTCCGCCGCGAGGGCGTGCCGAGCGCGCTCGAGCTGCTCGCGAAGCACCGAAACCTCGTGGTCACCCGCACCATGTCGAAGGCGTTCGCCGGAGCTGGGCTGCGCCTCGGCTACCTGGCGGCGGATCCCGCGATCTGTGACGCGATCCGCGTCGTACGCCTGCCCTACCACCTCTCCGCGGTGACCCAGGCGGCGGCGAGCGCGGCGCTGCGGCACGCGCCGGAGCTGCTGGGCTACGTCGCGGCGCTTCGCGAGGAGCGGGACGCGCTCGTGGACTGGCTGCGCGCACAGGAGCTCGAGGTGGCCGAGTCGGATGCCAACTTCGTGCTCTTCGGGCGCTATGCCGATCGCCACGCCGTCTGGGAGGGGCTGCTGGCACATGGGGTCCTGATCCGCGAGACCGGGCCCCAGGGCTGGCTGCGAGTATCAGTCGGTACGCCGCAGGAGACCGCGGCCTTCAAACAAGCCTTGACCGAAGTGAACGGAGCACGGGCATGACCCGCCCTGAGACCAACACCGGGAACAACACCGGGAACAACACTGGTAGGACCGCCCGCATCGAGCGGCAGACGAGCGAGTCGAAGGTGCTGGTCGAGGTCGACCTCGACGGCACCGGCCGCAACGACATCTCGACCGGCGTCGGGTTCTACGACCACATGCTGACCGCGTTCTCCCGGCACTCGCTGGTCGACCTGACCGTGCACTCCGAGGGCGACCTGCACATCGACGCCCACCACACCGTCGAGGACACCGCGATCGTGCTCGGCCAGGCGCTGCGCGAGGCGCTCGGGGACAAGAAGGGCATCCGCCGCTACGGCGACGCGACGGTCCCGCTCGACGAGACCCTGGTGCGAGCGGTCGTCGACGTCTCCGGTCGGCCCTACTGCGTCCACACCGGCGAGCCGGAGGGACAGCAGTACGTCCAGCTGGGCGGCACCACGCCGGCCTACCTCGGCTCGCTGACCCAGCACGTCTTCGAGTCGATCGCACACCACGCCCACGTCACGATGCACGTCAATGTGCTCGCCGGGCGCGAGCCGCACCACATCGTCGAGACGCAGTTCAAGGCGTTCGCCCGCGCGTTCCGTGACGCGGTCGCCTACGACCTGCGCGAGACCGGGATCCCGTCGACGAAGGGCGCACTGTGAGCGAGCGTCAGCGAGTGAACAATCGTGTCAATACAGCGCCGCGTTCGTATTCTGGCGCATGCGTAACGGACGTGGTGCTGTGAGTGCTCCCTCGGTCGTCGTTCTCGACTACGGCTCGGGCAACGTACGCTCCGCCGTCCGCGCCGTCGAGCGTGCCGGCGCCTCGGTCACGCTGACCGCGGACATGGACGCGGCGATGGCCGCCGACGGTCTGCTGGTGCCCGGCGTCGGTGCCTTCGAGGCGTGCATGAAGGGCCTCCGGGCGATCCGTGGCGAGCGCATCATCGCGCGGCGGCTCTCCGGCGGCCGGCCCGTGATGGGGATCTGCGTCGGGATGCAGATCCTCTTCGAGACCGGCATCGAGCACGGCGTCAAGACCGAGGGCTGCGGCGAGTGGCCCGGCGTCGTCGAGCGCATTCAGGCGCCGATCGTGCCGCACATGGGCTGGAACACGCTCGAGGTGCCTTCGGGCTCCTCGCTGTTCGCGGGTGTCGAGAAGGAGCGGTTCTACTTCGTCCACTCCTACGGGGTCCGTGACTGGACCCTGGTCACCAACGACCGCACCGTCGCGCCGCTGGTCACCTGGGCCGAGACCGGGCCGGATTCTGGGCCGGACTCTGGGGCCGGCGACCGGTTCGTCGCGGCCGTCGAGAACGGGCCGCTCACGGCCACCCAGTTCCACCCGGAGAAGTCCGGGGACGCCGGCGCGGCGATCCTGCGCAACTGGGTCCTGTCGCTGAAGGCGACATAGTGTCCCGCACCTCGATTCCGGACCGCAAGTCGCACGCTGCGCACGCACCCTTCGACAAGCTCAGGACATCGCCTCGCTGCGTTGGCGTCGCTCGACTGTGCACATGGTTGGCACCCGGTATGCCGTCGCGACGCCGCGTTGCGATGCACGCATGCATCGCACGCCTCACGGCACGGCCTCTCGGACTGGGACACTAGATGGCCAAGACCGGAGCCCGGGCGAAGGCCCGCGCCGAGCGCGAGCGGCTGGCCGCGGCCGCCGCCGAGGAACGGGCCGGCCGGCAGGCCAGATCGGCCGAACGGCAGGCCCGGAGGCAACGGCTGACGGGGTGGATCCCGGCTCGCCGGCCACGGGCGAACAGTGCGCTCGCGGAGCGCCGGCGGCGCAACGTACGCATCCTGGTTGTCGTCCTTCTCCTCCTGAACGCGCTCGTCTATCTGATCACCGAGGACGTCGGCACCGTGGTCTTCGCAGGCGTAGCGTCCGTGCTGGTCGCGCCCGTGGTCTACACGCTGCTGTTTCGCCGCTAAGGTGGCCGGATGGCCAAGACGACCTGGACCGACGCGGATCCGGCGGACTTCGTCGGCGCCGTCGAGCATCCCGGCAGGCGACGGGACGCGGCCACGCTGCTGGACCTGATGCGGCGCGCCACCGGCGTCGAGCCGCGGATGTTCGGGACCGCGATCGTGGGTTTCGGCGAATACCACTACAAGTACGCCAGCGGCACCGAGGGCGACGCCCCGGCTGCGGGTTTCTCGCCGCGCAAGGCCGCATCGGTCGTCTACCTCAACGACGGGATCTCGGCCCATGAGGAGCTCCTCGGCCGCCTCGGTCCACACACCACAGGCGTCGGCTGCCTCTATCTCAAGGACCTGGCCGCGGTCGACCTGGACGTTCTCGAGGAGATCGTCAGCCGCTCGTACGCCACCCTGACCACCGGCACCTACGGCAAGCGCGCCGCGCAGGGATGAGCCCTCGCGCCATCGCTCCTATGGCACAGTGAGCGGCGTGATCATCATCGCCGGTTCGCTCTACTGCAACGCCGAGGACCGCGGCGTCTACCTGACGGCGGTCGCCGATGTCGCTCGCGCAGCGCGTGAGGCGCCGGGGTGTCTCGACTTCGTCCAGGCCGCCGACCCGATCGACGTCGGTCGCATCAACGTCTATGAGCGCTGGGAGTCGGACGCCGACGTCGAGGCATTCCGGGTCTCGGGCGGCGACGAGGACGGGCCGGAGCCGCCCGAGCTAACGGGTGCGGACGTACGCAAGTACCGCATCTCCGCGGTCGAGAGCCCGTAGTGCATGACGCCGGTCGTCGCGGCGCGTGATGCGGCAGGATGACCGTCGTGATCGACGACTTCGCGAAGGCGCATCTGCACGACAAGCTGCGTGGCGTCCGAGAGGCGCTGGTGTGGAAGCTGGAGGGGCTCTCGGACCATGACGTCCGCCGCCCGATGACCCCGACGGGCACCAATCTGCTCGGCCTGGTCAAGCACAACGCCCTCTCCGACGCGCGCTACTTCGGCGAGGTCTTCGGCCGTACGCCGCCGGTCGATCTTCCGCCGTGGGACACCGCCGGCTGGTGGGGCGCCACCCATCGGGCCACGGAGCACGAGACCCGAGCCGATGTTCTCGATCTCTACCGCCGCGTCGGGACACACGTCGACGCCACGATCGAGGCGCTCCCGATCGATGCGCCCGGCTACGTACCGTGGTGGGAGGAGAAGGTCATGCTCTTCAACATCATCGCTGCCCGCCTCTGCGACGCCACCCGTCACGCCGGCCACGCCGACATCCTCCGCGAGACCATCGACGGCTCGGTCGGTGTCGACCGCGAGACCGCTCCGCCTCACGACAGGGGTTGATGGGCCGACCGCTGTGCCGAGATCGAGCACTCCACTCGGGCAGCGGGCGACCACGTCGAGTCTTGATCTGGTGACGACACGCCGCCGCGTCGGCGTGTCGCGCCGGGATCACGCTCCCTCGTGGCCGGTGGCCGGTCACCAAGCCCGCCACTCGCACGAGCGTGTACGGTCGCGAACCGTGAGCCTGCACACCGGAGCGCTGGGGACCGACGACATCGGATGGGTCTGGGATCTCTATCGGCTGACTCTCCACGCAGACCATGCGGAGGCCACCGGCCGGACGGACGATGAGCTGTACGCCGCACAGCTCGCAGCGCTCGCGACCGGTTCGGTCTCTGTTCTGCTCGATGGCGACGGTGCGCGCGTCGGGTTCATCCGGGTCACCGACGACGGGCCCGACCTCACCATCCGGGACCTAGCCATCCAGCCTGACCAGCAGGGTCGCAGCTTTGGCAGTGCGGCCGTCGCATCGGTCGCCACGCGTGCGGCCGCGGTCGGGCAGGACGTTGTGCTCCGGGTCCTGCATGCCAATCCACGCGCTCGGAGCCTCTACGAGCGACTCGGATTCGAGGTCGACGAGGAGCGCAGCCGATCCACCCAGATGCGGCTTCGTGCACCGGGGGTGCACAGGTGGGCGATCCCCGAGCGTGAGTACACGCGACAGGAGAGCCGGCGCGGCCGACGCCATGCGTACGAGGGCCTCGACCCGGCCACGACGGCGCTGGTCGTCGTCGATCTCGTGCCGTTCTTCTACGAGGCGAACGCGACGTGCTACGCGATCACCCCGAACGTACGTCTGCTCGCTGATGCTCTCCGCGATGCCGGCGGCGCTGTCGCGTGGGTCGTGCCGGGCGACCCCGGACAGACGGCCTGGGCGCGTGAGTTCCTTGGGGACGAGGTGGCCGAGCTGTTCCGGCGCAGCGGCGGGACCGGGCCGGTCGCGGGTCGGCTCGGGCCGGGCCTCGATGCACGCGAGGACGACATGCTCGTCGAGAAGACCGCGACCAGCGCGCTCTTTCCGGGCAGCTCGACGCTGGACGACCAGCTTCGGGAGCGTGACATCGAGACCGTGGTCGTCACCGGCACGCTCACCGAGGTCTGCGTTGCGGGAACGGCACGCGACGCAGCAACGCTGGGATATCGCACGCTCGTGGTCGCCGACGCCACGGCGGGTCGCGACGACGAGTCCCACAACGCGACCCTGACGACGATCTATCGCACCTTCGGCGACGTACGCCCCACCGACGATGTCCTCGGGCTGATCGCCGCTGGAGGTAGTGTCGCAACATGACCACCTACGAGGTCTCCAGGTCTGCGGTGCTGCCGTGCGACATCGGGCGGGCTCATGCCCTGATCGACGACTTCCGAGAGTGGCCGGCGTGGTCGCCCTGGGAAGGGCTGGACCCGGACATGTCGCGTACGTATTCGGGCACGGACTCGGGGGTCGGTGCGCGCTATACGTGGTCGGGCAACAAGCGCGCGGGCGCGGGCGCGATGGAGATCACCGCGTCGAGCCCCGAGCGAATCGAGGTCGCGCTGGAGTTCCTGAAGCCGTTCAAGAGCCGGAGCACGGTGGGCTTCGATCTCGTCACCGTCGACGGCGGCACGCGGCTGACCTGGACCCACGCCGGCTCGGTGGGCGGTGTGGTGGGCCTGATGGCGAAGGTCTACTCGATGGAGAAGGCCATCGCGCCGGATATGGAGAAGGGACTGGCCAACCTGAAGGCTCTGGCCGCGCGTCCCGCCGACCCCAGGTGACCTGGCTAGAGATCGCGCAGGTAGGGGCGCCGTCGCGAGCGTCGCGAGACGGGTGTGCTGGCAAGGCGGAGCCTCGAAGGCGGTCTGGTTGCACCATCGAGGGGCGACAACGCAGCCAGCGCGCCCGTATCGCGGCGCGTAGCAGGCGGCCCTACCTGCGCGATCTCTTACTCACCGACCGGGCAGCTGTTCGAGCCGGTCGAGACAGTCTCGCCAGCCCTGCGCGTAGCCCTCGGTCTCCGCGGCGCCGGTGCTGTGGACGACGCGTACGACGGTGCTGTCATCGACAGCGGAGAAGGTGACGGTGACCGAATCCTCGGGGCCGTCGTCGATGCCGTCGGTGAGCCACACCCAGGTCATCATCAGGCGCTGCGGAGCGAGGATCTCGGTATAGGTCCCGCGCGCACCGATCCCCGCGGAACGGCTCTCGAAGCGGTAGCCGCCTCCGGGGCGTACGTCCAGGTCGTAGGTGGTGTCGGCGAACATCGGCCACCACCACGCGGCCAGCTCGCTCGGGTCGGTCCAGGCCTGCCAGGCCCGTTCGGGAGTCGCCTTCACGATCGTCTCGGTCACGACTTCGGTCATCTGTCCTCCAGGTGGTCGGTATAGCGGTGCATCGCGCCGGCCCAGTGAGCTCGGGTGCGTTCGACCCAGGTCGCCATGGCGTCGAGGCCGCGTGGATCGAGGGTGATCTGGGTGACGCGGCCGGTCTTCGTCTTGGTCACCAGACCGGCTGAGCCGAGGACCTTCAGGTGCTTGTCGACGGCTGGGAGTGAGAGGTCGAGGTGCTCGGCGAGCGCGGACATGCTCACCGGACCCTGAGCGACGCGCTCCAGCAGCCTCCGGCGTGGTGCGGAGGAGACTGCGTGCGCGACTTCATCGATCGAATACTTCACCAAAAGGAAAAGTATCTGCCAGGCGTGTCGACGTCAACCCGAAACCGATTGCGTACGCAGCCCTCCTCGCCCTACGTTGCCGTTCATGACACCTCGGCGGTTCGGGATCTGCATCGACGCCAACGACCCTGACCGGGTCGCGGAGTTCTGGGCGGCGGTGCTCGACCGCGAGATCGAGCACGGCGGCGAGGAGATCAGGCTGCTGCCACGGGCGGACGACGACTTCAGGATCCGGTTCCTGCCCGCCGAGGCGCCGAAGACGCTGGAGAACCCACACCACCTTCACCTCACCAGCAGCCTGGCCGAGGACCAGCAGCGAACCGTGGACCGGCTGATCGAGCTCGGAGCCGCCCATATCGACGTGGGGCAGACGCCGGACGAGGACCACATCGTGCTCGGCGACCCGGAGGGCAACGAGCTGTGCGTGATCCCGGCCGGCAACAGCTGGCTGGAGGGAACCGCCTTCCTCGGTGAGGTCGCCGCTGACGGGTCGCGGGAGACCGGGGTCTTCTGGAGCGAGGCACTCGGCTGGCCGCTGGTGTGGGACGAGGACGGCGAGACAGCGGTCGCGACACCGTCGGGCAGCGCCAAGGTCGCCTGGGGCGGTCCGACCCCGGTGCCGCGTGGGCCCCGCGATCGGTTCCGCTTCGACCTGATCGCACCTGGCGGCACCGACCCGGACGACGAGATCCGTCGCCTCGTCGGGCTCGGGGCCACGCCGGTCGCTGGGACGTACGACGACGGGCGGTGGGCGAGGATGCTGGATCCGGACGCCTTCGAGTTCGAGGTGCTGGCGCCTCGCTGAGCGTGTTCCTTCGTCAAGGTATGCAGCCGAAGGGCCGCTTCCCGTGCGGAGGTCCGCGAGGGATGTGTTCGCTCGTCTGCATACCCTTCGACAAGCTCAGGACACCGCCATGATGGAGGGACCGTCTCGCCGCCGGATGGCGGGGCATGGGTGGTGGCGTACAGAACATAGGATCGTGCTCATGGGTGACTACCTCGAGCTCCTGCCGGCCGTCGATGTGAAGGGCGGGCAGGCGGTGCAGCTGGTCCAGGGCGTGGACGGGTCGGAGAAGCGGTTCGGCGATCCGTACGAGGCGGCGCTGCGGTGGCAGGAGACCGGGGCCGAGTGGATCCATCTGGTCGACCTCGACGCGGCCTTCGGGCACGGCAACAACCGCGACATCCTCGCCGGGATCGTCGGCAAGCTCGACATCAAGGTCGAGATGAGCGGCGGGATCCGCGATGACGAGTCCCTCGAGGCCGCGATGGCGACCGGATGCCGGCGCGTGAACATCGGCACCGCGGCGTTGGAGCACCCGGAGTGGACCCGGCAGGCGATCGCGACCTATGGCGACCGGGTCGCCGTCGGCCTCGACGTACGCGGCCGCACCCTCGCGGCTCGCGGCTGGACCAAGGAGGGCGGCGACCTCTACGAGACGCTCTCCCGCCTCGACTCTGAGGGCTGCGCGCGCTACGTCGTCACCGACGTCAACAAGGACGGGATGCTCCAGGGCCCGAACCTCGACCTGCTCCGCGCGGTCTGCGAGGCCACCGAGCGGCCGGTCGTGGCGAGCGGGGGAGTGACCACCATCGACGACATCGAGGCGCTGATGGGTCTGGTCGAGGTCGGCGTGGAGGGTGCGATCGCCGGTACGGCGCTCTACACCGGGTCCTTGGACCTCGCCGAGGCGCTCGATCTCACCCTCGGGCGGCCGCGCGGGGACCAGTCATGAGTCAGCGCCAGCGAGCGAGGATGGGCCTCGTGCCGTCGCGTCCGTATTCTGGCGCTTGCGCTACGGAGGTGGCGGGATGAGTGAGCGTCAGCGAGCGAGGATGGGCCTCATACCGTCGCGTCCGTATTCTGGCGCTTGCGCTACGGAGGTGGCGGGATGACCCTGGCCGTACGCGTCATCCCGTGCCTCGATGTCGACGCCGGTCGCGTCGTGAAGGGGATCAACTTCAAGGAGCTGCGCGACGCCGGCGACCCGGTGGAGCTGGCCGCGACGTACGACAAGGAAGGTGCCGACGAGCTCACCTTCCTCGATATCTCCGCCTCCCACGAGGGGCGGGCGACGACGCTCGAGATCGTCACGCGCACCGCTGAGCAGGTCTTCATCCCACTCACCGTCGGCGGCGGGATCCGCAGCGTCGACGACGTGGACCGGATGCTTCGCGCCGGTGCGGACAAGATCGCGGTCAACACCGCGGCCATCGTGCGCCCCGAGCTGATCGCAGAGATCGCCGAACGGTTCGGCAACCAGGTGCTGGTGCTCTCCGTCGACGCCCGGCGGGCGCCGGGGACCGATTCCGGTTTCGAGGTCACGACCCACGGCGGTCGCAGGTCGGCCGGGATCGACGCGATCGAGTGGGCGGCGAAGGCCGTCGAGCTCGGTGCCGGCGAGATCCTGCTCAACGCGATGGACGCCGACGGGACCGAGGACGGTTTCGACCTCGACCTGATCAAGGCCGTACGCAGCGAGGTGACCGTCCCGGTCATCGCCTCCGGTGGTGCGGGGAAGGCCGAGCACTTCCCGCCCGCGGTGGATGCCGGCGCGGATGCTGTCCTCGCGGCCACCATCTTCCACTTCGGCAAGGTGCGCATCGGCGAGGTCAAGCAGGCGCTCTCCGGCGCTGGCGCGCCCGTTCGCTGACGGGATTGCCGGGGCCCCGCGGCACTTTCCCGCCATGGCGGGAATGCCGCGCCTGCCGGTCGGTCTGCCCGGCAGAACCCCGCCATGGCGGGAAGGTGCGGCGCCTGCTGGTTGGTCTGCCCGGTAGAACCCCGCCATGGCGGGAAAGTGCGGCGCCTGCTGGTTGGTCTGCCCGGTAGAACCCCGCCATGGCGGGAAAGTGCGGCGCCTGCCGGTCGGTCTGCCCGGCAGAACCCCGCCATGGCGGGATTCTGCTCCCCCCATCGGATAGCTCGAGGCGGTATCGCACACCTGGGTTGCGTGCGCCGACACCGCACGGCGCGTCGCCGGGACAGGCTGGCCTGGCGCATTTTCCCGCCATGGCGGGAAAATGCCGCGGACCCGCGCGGACACGCCGCGCAGACTCCCGCCATGGCGGGAATCTGCGTCCTAGCGCGGACAACTAGCTCAGCAGCGAGCTCGGGATCTGCCCGTGGCGTACGCGCTGGGGGTGGTTGCCGACATCGAGATAGGCGAGCTCCTTGCCCGTCTCGAAGTCGATCACGGCGACCGCGTCGGCATCCGAAAGCGACGCCCAACAGGTGTTGCCGAGGCCCTCGGTGGTCCAGTAGGGCTTGCCGTAGTAATGGCCGGTGGTCTCCTCGTCCAGCGTCTTGTAGTCACCGGTGGAGCGGTCGACCATCGCGACATAGTCGTCCATCGTGCCCGCGGCGCACAGCGTCTCACCCTCGGAGTCGATCGAGAGCCCGTGGTGAGCGGAGTCGTTGACATAGAGCTCGCGGGGCAGCTGGGTGCGCTTGGGGAGCGGGATGACACGCGTGACGGCGCCCGTACGCGGCTCCTCGACGGAGCCGGTGGAATAGCCGACCTTGCCGTCGATGTCGGCCGCCTGGGTGTCGAACTCGACGATCCCGTGCAGGAAGGACATCTGGAAGTAGATGAACCGCTCACCCGGCGCGACCGCCATCGGCCGGACCGCGGAGGAGATCGAGGCGTAGCCCGCCTCCTCCAGCTCCTTGCCCATCTCCCAGCGCTGGGAGATCTCGAAGCTGGACTCCTCGACGATCTCGAACCAGCGGTCGCCCTTGATCGCGTCGTGGATCGGACCGATCTTGATAGGCGGGAGCAGGTCCGTGCCGGGGATGCTGCCGAGGCCGAGCTGGTCGAGATTGAGCAGCGGCAACGAGTCGAGGGAGAGCTCCTTCTGGTCGCCGGGCAGGTAGACGCGGCCGATGGACGCGTGGAAGATGCGTGAGCCGTCCTCGGAGTAATTGTTCTCGTGAGGCGTCTCGCCGGACTCGAACGTACGCAGCCGCTCGCCCGTCCGCGGGTCGCCCGCGCCGCCCATCCAGTATTCGTGCACCGAGCGGGACGTCGAGTCCGAGACCAGCAGCTTGGTGCCGTCGGGGGAGAGCCCCATGTGGTCGGTGCGGTGACCGTCCATCTGCTGCTCGACGACGACCGAGTCCGGCGCGCCCGCGAGCGCCTTCTCGATGTCGATCCAGACCACGTCGGCGAGGCTGGGACGTGAGACCGCCAGGAGCTTGCCGTCGCGGGTGGTGAACATGTCGTCCACGAGCTGGTCGTTGCCTTCCCCGGGGCCGTAGCGGACCAGGTAGTACATCGCGAGGCGCTCGGGGTCCTTACGGATCTCGGCGAGCTCCTCGTCCTTGTCGGGCACCAGGTCGATGTCCTTGCGCAGCACCTCGAGGGACCGCGCGTCGACGATCGAGGCCGTGCCGTCCCAGTTGTTGCCGACGACCATGACGTCTCGCAACTCCGGGTTCGCGCTCGCGCTGTCTGCCGGCGCTGCTGCCGTGAGCGAGAAGACGAAGAGCACGGCGACGGTGACTGCTGCTGCGCGACGCATGTCAGGGACCTCCTGGGGGATTCGGTTATCTATGACAAAACGTCACGGGACGTACAAAAGTTACGGAGGTCACGCTCGGAGGAGGATCGGCTGGGTCCGCTTCGACCCAGCCCCTGGAAGCGGATTCAGAAGCCGAGGCTGGCGTTCTCCAGCCGGGTGATCTTCTCCGCGGGGCCGTCGAAGGAGAGCCCACGCACCTCGTGGCGACCGAAGCAGAAGAGGAGCAGCTCGCCGATGGGGCCGGTGATGGTGACCGGCTCCTCGCCGGGGCGCAGGGTGACGGTGGTGGTGCCGTCGGTGATCACGAGGGGTACGCCGGCGGCTCGGACGAGGCCCTTCCCGAGCACTCGCAGGGTGCGCCAGAGGTCTCGCTCGGCGGAGGTGGGCAGCGTACGCGGCTCCCAGCCGGGCTGGGCGCGGCGCAGGTCCTCGTGGTGGACGAAGAACTCCACGGTGTTGACCAGCTTGTCGACCGGGTCCAGCGCGAACGGCGTCCACTTCGGGTCGCGGAGGCGGGCGGCGAGCGTCTCGAGCCCCTCGGCGGCGTACGCGGCCTCTGCCTTCCTCAGCATGGGCTCGAGTGGCGCGAGGAACATGCCCGGCGCTGCCCACGGGCGGCGCTCCCGCACCAACAGGTGGATCAGCAGGTCCTTGACCTCCCAACCTTCGCAGAGCGTCGGGGCACTTGGCCCGAGAGAGACGGCGGTGTCGCACAGGGCAAGGCGTTCGGAGCGCGCGAAGGAAGGCACGACTCGCACCCTATCGAGTGACGGTCGCAAATAAATTCGTCGCATCAGCAGGCCTGACCTAGGCTTTACCTGAGATGAGCGACGAGGATCCAATACCCCAGCGGACGACTGCGACCGACGGGTTCAAGGTTCTCGGAGTGGCCATCCGGCGCGAGTGGGCGGTCTTCACACTCTCCACTCTCGGATCCGCGCTCTTCGGGGCGCTGACGGTCGCCGACGCCTGGGTGCTGGGCTGGTCGACGGACCATGTGCTGGTGCCGGCGCTGCGAGATGGCGAGATCGGCGCCGGCTGGCTCTGGGCGGTGGTCGGGCTCTTCGTCGCCGTCGCGATCCTGCGGGCGGTCGGGGTGGTGGCGCGACGGCTCGGTGCCGGGGTGATGCAGTTCCGCATGCAGGCGCACTCGCGCCGCGCGGTCACCCGGCAGTATCTCGCCCTTCCGCTCGCTTGGCACCACCGGCACCCGACCGGCCAGCTGCTCTCCAACGCCAACTCCGACGTCGAGGCCTCCTGGGCACCGATCGCGCCGCTGCCGATGGCGATCGGGACGCTCGCGATGATGGTGATCGCGGTCGCCCAGATGTTCGTGACCGACGTGGTTCTCGCGTCCGTGGCGATCCTCGTCTTCCCGGCGGTCGTGGTCGCCAACCTGGTCTTCCAGCGGTTCACCTCGCCGCTGATCACCCGCGCCCAGCAGCTGCGTGCCGAGCTCTCCGGGATCGCGCACGAGTCCTTCGACGGCGCGCTCGTGGTCAAGACGCTGGGGCGTGAGGCCGAGGAGACCTCCCGCTTCCAGGAGAAGGCGCAGGAGCTGCGCGACGTCAACATCCGTGCCGGCCGGCTCCGCGCCGCGTTCGACCCGGTCCTGGCCGCGCTGCCAAACATCGGGGTCCTCGCCGTGCTGGCAGTGGGCGTCGGGCGTGTCGCCGGCGGCGCCGCCGCGCCCGGCGATGTCGTCCAGATCGGCTTCCTGCTGACCATCGTGGCCTTCCCGATCCGTTCCTTCGGATGGCTGCTGGGCGAGTTCCCGCGCAGCGTGGTCGGGTTCCGGCGGGTGCAGCGTGTCCTGGACGCGACCGGGAGACTTGTGTACGGCCCGGCGCGGACGCGCCGCGAGCCCACCGGCGCGCGCGTGGCGGTCGACGGTGTCGGCTATGCGTACGCCGACGGACCGACGCTCCTCGACGGCGTCGACTTCGTGGTCGAGCCGGGCAGGACCGTCGCGGTCGTCGGCGAGACGGCATCGGGCAAGAGCACCCTGACCATGCTGCTCGCGCGGCTGGTCGACCCCGACACGGGCCGGATCACCCTCGACGGCACCGACCTGCGCGACCTGGCCGCGGGGGAGTGGGCCCGGGTCGCGGCCGTGGTGCCGCAGACCGCCTTCGTCTTCGACGACTCCGTACGCGGCAACGTCACCCTCGGGGCCGACCTCACCGACGACGAGGTCTGGTCCGCGCTCAAGGCTGCCCAGGCCGACGGCTTCGTCACCGCGCTGCCCAACGGCCTCGACACCACCCTCGGCGAGCGTGGCGCGAGCCTCTCCGGCGGTCAGCGGCAGCGCCTCGCGCTCGCCCGGGCGCTGGTGAGACGCCCGCGGCTGCTGGTCCTCGACGACGCGACCTCGGCCGTAGACCCGGAGGTCGAGCAGCGCATCCTTTCCGCTCTCCGCGACGGCGCCGGTGACACCAGCCTGGTCGTGGTCGCCTACCGCAAGGCCACGATCGCCTTGGCCGACGAGGTCGTCCACCTCGAGGACGGCCGGATCCGCGACCGTGGCACCCACACCGAGCTGCTGGCTCGCGATGACTCCTACGCCCGCCTGGTCAACGCCTACGAAACCCCCGAGATCGCCCCCGAGATCGCCCCCGAGATCCCCCAGGAGACGGCCCGATGACCGCCACCCTCGAGCCCGAGGCCCGGGTCGGCAGCGGCGAGGAGCTCGGCGCCATCGAGACCATCCGCCTCGGCATCAAGCACTCCCCGGAGCTGGTCGAGGGCATCCGCCGTACGTTCGCGCTCGCCGTGGTCGCGAGCGTGGGTCAGGTCGTCGTACCCGTCGTGGTCCAGCAGACCCTCGACAACGGGCTGAGCGGCGAGGGCGGGCCCGATCTCGGCTATGTCATCCGCGCCGGCCTCGTCGCGGCGGTCGCCATCGCGCTCACGGGCTGGGCGTCGTTCCTGATGACGAGCCGCCTCTTCACCGCGGCGGAGCGGGGCCTCTCGACGCTGCGTACGAAGGCGTTCCGGCACGTCCACGACCTGCCGATGCTCACCCAGTCCACCGAACACCGCGGGGCGCTGGTCTCGCGGGTGACCAGCGACGTCGACCAGGTCAGCCAGTTCATCGTCTTCGGCGGGCTGCTCTTCATCGTCAGCATCGGGCAGATGCTGATCGCGACCGTCGTGATGGTGGTCTACTCCTGGCAGCTCGCGATCCTGGTGTGGCTCTGCTTCGGTCCGCTCTTCGCGAGCCTGCGGTTCTTCCAGCGCAAGCTGTCCGCGGCCTACACGCTCGCCCGCCGCCAAGTCGCGAAGATGCTCTCCGCGGTCTCCGAGCCCGTCGTCGGCGCGGCCGTGGTGAAGGCGTACGCAGTCGAGGACCGCACCCAGGCGCGCATCGACCGCGAGATCGACGCCACCAGCGCCGCCCAGGTCAAGGCGCAGGCCTACACCTCGATCTTCTTCAGCCTCGGTGGTCTCTCCGGTGGTCTCGCGAACGCGGGAGTGGTCGTCGG
>NZ_JBOHDN010000248.1:0-5912 GCF_050699375.1 Nocardioides sp.
CGAGGCCCGCCGCGACGCAGAGCCCGGTGATGATCCAGAACCGGATCACGACGGTGACCTGCTCCCAGCCGAGCATCTCGAAGTGGTGGTGGATCGGCGCCATCCGGAAGAGCCGTTTGCCGGTGCCTGTGCGGGCCTTGGTGACCTTGAACCAGCTGACCTGCAGCATCACCGCCACGGTCTCCATCACGAACAGGCCGCCGACGATGATCAGCAGCAGCTCGGTGCGGGACATGATCGCGAACCCGGCGAGCACGGAGCCCAGCGCGAGCGAGCCGGTGTCGCCCATGAAGATCTTCGCCGGGGACGCGTTCCACCACAGGAACCCGAAGCAGGCACCGGCGATCGCGGCGCCCAGGATCGCCATGTCGAGCGGGTCGCGCACCTCGTAGCAGGTGCCGATCTCGACGCTCGGGCGGCCGCAGCGCTGGTTGTTCTGCCAGATCGAGATGATCGTGTAGGCGGCGAAGA
Source organism: Nocardioides sp. (assembly GCF_050699375.1). GTDB lineage: Bacteria > Actinomycetota > Actinomycetes > Propionibacteriales > Nocardioidaceae > Nocardioides. The sequence goes on from NZ_JBOHDN010000248.1 coordinate 472, forward strand.
CGATGCCGGCCGAGGCGGCCAGCAGCCCGTCGAGGCCGTCGGTGAGGTTGGTGGCGTTGGAGGTGCCGTTGACCATCACCCACACGAGGATCAGGATCACGACCCAGGGCAGGTGCGGACCGAAGTCACGGATGAAGGAGAGCTGGTCGGAGGCCGGTCTGATCCCGGCCTGGTTGGCCAGCCCCGGCAGCAGCGCGATCGCGCCGAAGGCCAACGCGACGATCGTCTGGCCGATCAGCTTCGCCCAGCTGCGCAGCCCGAGGTTGCGCTGCATGAAGACCTTGATGAAGTCATCCACGAACCCGACCACTGCCATGCCGACGAAGAGGAACAGCAGCAGGTAGGCCGTCGCGCTCGGCGCGTCTCCGGTGAGCAGCTTGGCGGCGAAGTAGCCGACGATGACCGAGATCACGATCGCGACGCCGCCCATGGTCGGGGTGCCGCGCTTGGTGTGGTGGGTGGTCGGGCCGTCCTCGCGGATCTCCTGGCCGTAACCCAGCTTCGTGAACTGTACGATCGCAAATCGGGTGCCGAGCAGCGAGAACAGGAGCGCAATCGCTCCGCTCAGCAAGATCGCTCTCATGTCAGCCGGGTGCCTTCCTTGATGTGTCGACTGTGGATGTCGACGTGATCGATCGCCTTCGCCCCCGGGCCGCCGCGCATCCGGTCCGCCCGGCAGCCTCGTGCATTCTTCCCTACGTCATTCGAGCGCTTGCGGCGCCCCGCCGTTTGGCGCTCGCCGGGCCGCTCGGCTTCCCCACAGGGGTATCAGATTCCGGCGACCCACTCCGCGTAGAAGATGCCGAGGCCGGCCGCGACGCACAGGCCGGTGATGATCCAGAACCGGATCGTGACGGTCACCTGCTCCCAGCCGAGCATCTCGAAGTGGTGGTGGATCGGCGTCATCCGGAAGATCCGCTTCGGCGTACCGGTCAGCTTGCGGGTCAGCTTGAACCAGCTCACCTGCATCATCACCGCCACCGTCTCCATCACGTACAGGCCACCGATGATGATCAGCAGCAGCTCGGTGCGGGACGTGATCGCGAACCCGGCGAGCACCGAGCCCAGCGCGAGCGAGCCGGTGTCGCCCATGATGATCTTGGCCGGCGACGCGTTCCACCACAGGAACCCGAAGCAGGCACCGGCGATCGCGGCGGCCAGGATCGCCATGTCGAGCGGGTCGCGGACCTCGTAGCAGGTGCCGCCCTCCAGGCCCGTGCGTCCGCAGCGCTGGTTGCTCTGCCAGATCGAGATGATCGTGTAGGTCGCGAACACGAGCGCCGCGGACCCGGCCACCAGACCGTCCAGCCCGTCGGTGAGGTTGGTGGCGTTGGAGGTGCCGGTCACCATCACCCAGATCACGGTGAGCAGGACGGCACCGCCGGCCCAGTAGAGCGGCCCGCTGCCGCCGAGCAGGTGCGGCCCGAAGTCACGGATGAAGGAGAGCCGGTCGGATGCCGGGGTGACCCCGTCGGCGTCGGCCATCGAGGAGTGCAGCGCGAGGACACCGAAGACGACCGCGACGATCGTCTGTCCGACGATCTTCGCGCGTCCGCGCAGGCCGAGGTTGCGCTGCATGACGACCTTGATGAAGTCGTCGAGGAAGCCGACCACCGCCATGCCGACGAGGAGGAAGAGCAGCAGGTACGCCGTCGCGCTGGGCGTGCCTCCGGTGAGCAGCATGGCCGCGAAGTAGCCGACGACCGTCGACAGGACGATCGCGACGCCGCCCATCGTCGGGGTGCCACGCTTGACGAGGTGGGTCGTCGGGCCGTCCTCCCGGATCGGCTGGCCGTAGCCCAGCCTCGTGAACTGGACGATCGCGAATCGGGTGCCGATCAACGAGAGCAGCAACGCGATGCCGCCGCTCAGCAGGATCGCTCTCATGGCAGCCGGGCGCCCTTCCTGTGACGTACGTCAGTGACCTTGCCCCCGGAGCGCGGTGCTCGCACCGGCCGCGTCATTGTCACCCACGGGGCCGCCGGAGCTGCGCACCCGCGCCGGGGCGGCCCGTCGGTCAGCGCCCCGAGAGGGCCTCGCGGACGACCTCGCGGTCGTCGAACGGGTGCGTGACGCCGTTGATCTCCTGGCCGGTCTCGTGGCCCTTGCCCGCGACGACCACGATGTCGCCGGGCTCGGCCAGACCGATGGCCCGCTCGATCGCGGTGCGCCGGTCGCCGATCTCCTCGACGCTGGCGCGCCCGCCGGTGGTCCCCGCCAGGACCTCTCGCCGGATGCTCGCGGGGTCCTCGGTGCGGGGGTTGTCGTCGGTGACGATCACATGGTCGGCCAGGCGTGCGCTGATCTCCCCCATGATCGGCCGTTTGCCGGTGTCACGGTCTCCCCCGGCGCCGATCACGACGATCAGCCTGGACTCGGTCAGCGGGCGGAGCGTGCCGAGCGCCGCCTCGACGGCGTCCGGCTTGTGCGCGTAGTCGACGACGACGGTGAACGGCTGTCCCTCGTCGACCCGCTCGAGGCGTCCGGGGACACCGGAGCCCTTGGCGAGGGCGGTCGCCACCGCACGTACGACCTCATCGGATGCGTACGCATGGTGGATGCTCGCCAGGGCGGCGAGGGTGTTGCTCACGTTGTAGTCGCCGGCCAGCGGGCTCGCGGCCGCGAGCTCCAGGCCTTCGGGGCCGTGGACGGTGAAGCTCGAGCCGTCGGGGCGCAGCTCGATGTCGGTGGCGCGCCAGTCGGCGGACTGGTCGTGCAGGGCATAGGTGTGGATCGGGATGATCGCCTCGGCTGCCAGGCGCCGCCCGTGCTCGTCGTCGATGTTGACGATGCCCAGCTTTGCCCGCTCGGGAGTGAACAGCGCGGCCTTCGCCTGGAAGTAGTCCTCGACCGTGCTGTGGAAGTCGAGGTGGTCGCGGCCCAGGTTGAGGAAGACCGCGACATCGAAGACGACCCCGTCCACGCGTCCCATCACCAGCGCGTGGGAGGAGACCTCCATCGCGCAGGCCTCGGTCCCCTCCTCCACCATCCGGGCGAAGAGCCCGTGCAGGTCGGGCGCCTCGGGCGTGGTCAGCGGCGTCTTCACGTCGCGGCCGCCGATCCGGGTGCCGACAGTGCCGATGACGCCGGCGGCGTGGCCGGCGTCGAGCAGCGCGCTCTCGGCCAGCCGGGTGGTCGTGGTCTTGCCCTGGGTGCCGGTCACGCCGATCAGGCGCAGCTTGCCCGACGGGTTGCCATAGACGTATGCGGAGAGCGAACCGAGCATCTTGCGCGGCTGCTCCACGAGCAGCACGGGCACCTCGTCGAGGCCCTGGGCGGCGAGCTCCGCGGCACCCGCCGCGTCGGTGAGCACCGCCACCGCACCGGCCTCGACGGCGCCGGTGGCGTAGGTCGCACCGTGCGCACGGCTGCCGGGAAGTGCGGCGTAGAGGTCACCCGGCAGCACCCGCTGGGAGCTCAGCGTGACTCCGGTGACGCTCGCGTCGCCGCGTACGTCCAGGGCGAACTCGCCGGCCAGCTCGGCCAGCGTCACCGGCTCGGTCACTCGCGGGCGGGTCGGGCTCTTGAGGTCCGCCGTCTCGTACGCACTGCTCACCTGCCGAAGGCTATCTGTCCGACCGGACGACGTCCCGCCGGGCCGACCTCGGGCGCGGCGCTCAGGCGCGACTAGGCGGAGACGGGCTGCAGCTCCGTCTCGGCCGCTCCGGTGCTCTCGCCGGACTCGGCGGCCCTGATCAGGTTGTGACCGCTGGCCAGGACCGGGATGGCGATCAGGAACGCCGCGGCGCCTACGTAGAAGGCGACCGACTGGTCGGTGGCCTCGGCGATCCTGCCCGCGGCGAAGGGCGCCAGACCGCCGCCGATGAAGCGTACGAACCCGTAGGCCGAGGCGGCCACCGGCCGCTCCACCGGGGAGACCAGCATGACCGCCTGGGTGGTCAGCGTGTTGTTGAGGCCGACGAAGATGCCGGACAGGACCACGGCACCGATCACCACCGGAGGCGAGGAGACGCCCAGGCCGATGACGGCCAGCAGGATCCCGAGACCGAGCAGGTTGACGTACAGCGTCGGTGCGGTGCTGAAGCGGCGCTGGGCCCGGGGCGCACCCCAGACGGCAAAGATCGCGACCAGGATGCCCCAGGCGAAGAAGACCCAGCCGAGCTGCAGCGGGTCGTGCAGCCCCATCGGGTAGGGCGCGTAGCCGAGCAGGGTGAAGAAGCCCCAGTTGTAGAGCAGCGCCATCATGCCCATCGTCAGCAGCCCGCGGTGGCGCAGCGCGGCGAGCGGCGCGAACAGGGTGACCTTCTTCTCCGGCTTGGGTGTCGGCGGAAGGAAGACCAGCGTCGCGACCAGAGCGATCGCCATCAGCGCGGAGACGCCGTAGAACGGACCGCGCCAGGAGATGCCACCGAGCACGCCACCGAGAAGCGGGCCGACCGCGATCCCGAGGCCCAGCGCGGTCTCGTACAGGATGATCGCCCCCGCGAAGCCGCCGCTGGCCGAGGCGACGATGACGGCGAGGCTGGTGGAGATGAACAACGCGTTGCCCAGGCCCCAGCCGGCCCGGAAGCCGACGATGCCGTCCACTCCCCCGGCCGTCCCGGCCAGCCCGGCGAACACGACGATGAGCACCAGCCCGAGGATCAGCGTCCACTTCGCGCCGATCCGGCTCGAGACCCAGCCGACGCCGATCATCGCCACGGCGGTCACCACGAGATAGCTGGTGAACAGCAGCGACACCTGCGCCGGCGTGGCCTCGAGCTCCTCGGCGAGCACCGGCAGGATCGGGTCCACGAGCCCGATGCCCATGAAGGACACCACGCACGCGAACGCGACCGCCCACACCGCGCGGGGTTGCTTGAACGGACTTGCGGCAGCCGCCCCTGGCTGGGAGCTCATCGCTTCTACCTCTTCTCGATACGAACTTCGTACGCGTCGCCGGCAGGCCGGCGCGTCAGGACTCGAGCACGGCGTCGACGAGCCGGTCGAGGGCCGGGAGGGCGGCCGCGATGGCGGCACGATCCTCGGCGGATACCCGGTCCAGGGCGGCGTCGAGGACCCCGGCGCGCTGGCCCCGCCTGGTCTCGAGGACGCCCCTCCCGGCTTCGGTGACCTCGACGAGCACCGCTCGTCTGTCGGCGTCGTCTGCGACCCGGGCGAGCATCCCCTGCTGGGTGAGCCGGTTGACCAGCTGCGTCATGGCCGGCTGGGAGACGCCGGCGACCCTGGCCAGGTCGGTGACCCGCTGGGGCCCGGTCCGCGCCAGCCCGGCCAGCACAGTGGCCGCGGTCGGCGACACGTCCCCCGCGGTCGAAACCTCCCGCACCAGTCGCACCACCCTCTCGAGGGCGAGCGACAGGTCACGTCCGGAGGCTGATGTCGTACTCACAGATGAAACATAACATACCTATGTTATGCATCGAGCCGAGGGGTAACACGGTGTTCGCTCGGGTAGCAGCGTGCTGCAGCACGCGGTTACC
>NZ_JBOHDN010000249.1:0-25284 GCF_050699375.1 Nocardioides sp.
CTCCCGGACTCCCACGTCGTTTGACCAACGTCACTGTCCACGGAGCGCGCCAACTGCCGCCGAGCGGCATCTGCTTGATACTGTCACCAGCAACTGACCGACATCCTTTAAGCACCGTCCTGTGAGGCGGAGAAGGAGGTACGGCGTGCCGCTGCATGCCCACAAAGAAGCACTCCTCGTACTCGAAGATGGTCGATCATTTCGAGGGGAGTCGTTCGGAGCCGAGGGTGAGACCTTCGGCGAGGCGGTGTTCTCCACCGGTATGACGGGCTACCAGGAGACCCTGACCGACCCGAGCTACCACCAGCAGGTCGTCGTGATGACCTCGCCGCACGTCGGCAACACCGGCGTGAACGACGAGGACCCGGAGTCGCGGCGGATCTGGGTCGCCGGATATGTCGTACGCGACCCCGCCCGGGTCTCCTCGAGCTGGCGCGCCCAGCGCACCCTCGACGACGACCTTCGCGACCAGTCCGTGGTCGGCATCGCGGGCATCGACACCCGCGCCCTGACCCGCCACCTGCGCGAGCGCGGCGCGATGCGCGTCGGGATCTCGACGATCGACACCGACCCGGCGGCGCTCCTGAAGAAGGTGCTCGCCTCCGCCGAGATGAGCGGTGCCAACCTCTCCGAGGCGGTCAGCACCGCCGAGACGTACGTCGTCCCCGCGAAGGGCGAGAAGCGGTTCACCGTCGCCGCCCTCGACCTGGGCATCAAGGAGATGACCCCCGAGCGGATGGCCGAGCGCGGGATCGAGGTGCACGTCCTCCCCGCGACGGCGACCCTCGAGGACGTCCTCGCCGTCGGTGCCGAGTCCGGAGGGCCGGACGGGCTCTTCTACTCCAACGGTCCCGGCGACCCGGCGGCGACCACCGGCCAGGTGGAGCTGCTCCAGGCGGTACTGGCCGAGAACATCCCCTACTTCGGCATCTGCTTCGGCAACCAGCTCTTCGGCCGCGCGCTCGGCTTCGGGACGTACAAGCTCAAGTACGGCCACCGTGGCATCAACCAGCCGGTCATGGACCTGACCACCCGCAAGGTCGAGGTGACCGCCCACAACCACGGCTTCGCCGTCGATGCCCCGATCGGCGAAGAGACGAAGACCCCCTATGGCATCGCCGCCGTCTCCCACGTCAACCTCAACGACGACTGCGTCGAGGGCCTCGAGCTCAAGGACGCCGAGACAGGGAAGCTCAAGGGCTTCTCGGTCCAATATCACCCGGAGGCAGCGGCCGGCCCGCACGACGCCGCCTACCTCTTCGACCGGTTCACCCAGCTCATGGAACACAGCCTGATGGCGAAGGAGGTCTGAGATGCCCAAGCGCGAGGACATCAAGTCCGTGCTCGTGATCGGCTCCGGCCCGATCGTCATCGGCCAGGCGTGCGAGTTCGACTACTCCGGCACCCAGGCCTGCCGCGTGCTGCGCGAGGAGGGGATCCGGGTCGTCCTGGTCAACTCCAACCCGGCCACGATCATGACCGACCCGGAGTTCGCCGACGCGACCTACGTCGAGCCGATCACCCCGGAGTTCGTCGAGAAGGTGATCGCCAAGGAGCGCCCCGACGCGCTGCTGGCGACCCTCGGTGGCCAGACCGCGCTCAACTGCGCGGTGGCGCTGGACGAGCGCGGGATCCTGGAGAAGTACGACGTCGAGCTGATCGGCGCGAGCATCGACGCCATCCAGCGCGGTGAGAACCGCGAGGAGTTCAAGAAGATCGTCGCCGAGCTCGGCGGCGAGAGCGCGAAGTCGGTCATCTGCCACACGATCGACGACCTGGTCGCCGGCGCCGAGGAGCTCGGCTACCCCGTGGTGATCCGGCCGAGCTTCACCATGGGCGGCTCGGGCTCTGGCTTCGCGTTCGACGAGACCGACCTGCGGCGTCTCGGCGGTGCCGGCCTGGCCGCGAGCCCGACCACCGAGGTGCTCCTGGAGGAGTCGATCCTCGGCTGGAAGGAGTACGAGCTCGAGGTCATGCGCGACCGCAAGGACAACTCGGTCATCGTCTGCTCGATCGAGAACCTCGACCCGATGGGCGTGCACACCGGCGACTCGATCACCGTCGCCCCGGCGATGACGCTGACCGACCGGGAGTACCAGCAGCTCCGCGACCTCGCGATCGGCATCATTCGCGCGGTCGGCGTGGACACCGGCGGCTGCAACATCCAGTATGCGGTGAACCCGCAAGACGGCCGGATCATCGTCATCGAGATGAACCCCCGCGTCTCGCGCTCCTCGGCGCTGGCCTCCAAGGCGACCGGCTACCCGATCGCCAAGATCGCCGCCAAGGTCGCGATCGGCTACACCCTCGACGAGATCGAGAACGACATCACCGCCGGGCCCAACGGCTCCACCGCCGCGTCGTTCGAGCCGACCCTCGACTACGTCGTGGTCAAGGTCCCGCGCTTCGCTTTCGAGAAGTTCCCAGGCGCCGACACGGCCCTGACCACGCACATGAAGAGCGTCGGCGAGGCGATGGCGATCGGCCGCAGCTTCACCGAGGCGCTGCAGAAGGCGCTGCGCTCGCTGGAGAAGCCCGACGCGGTCTTCGACTGGACCCAGGAGGTCATCGAGCTCGACAAGCCGGCGCTGCTCGAGGAGATCAAGGTCCCCACCGACGGCAGGCTCAAGCGGGTCATGGACGCGATCCGCTCCGGCTCGACGCCGGAGGAGATCTTCGAGAGCACCAAGATCGACCCCTGGTTCATCGACCAGCTCTTCCTGGTCAACGAGATCGCTCAGGAGGTCATCGAGGCGCCCGAGCTCACCCCCGACGTGCTCCGCTTCGCCAAGCGCCACGGCTTCTCCGACGTCCAGCTCGGCAAGATGCGCGGGATGACCGCAGACGTCGTACGCGGCGTCCGCCACGCGCTCGGGATCCGCCCGGTCTTCAAGACGGTCGACACCTGCGCGGCCGAGTTCGAGGCACGTACGCCCTATCACTACTCCTCCTACGACGAGGAGTCCGAGGTCGCGCCGCGGGAGAAGCCGGCGGTGCTCATCCTCGGCTCCGGGCCCAACCGGATCGGGCAGGGGATCGAGTTCGACTACTCCTGCGTGCACGCCTCCCTCGCGCTGAGCGAGGCCGGCTACGAGACCGTCATGGTCAACTGCAACCCGGAGACGGTGAGCACCGACTACGACACCTCCGACCGGCTCTACTTCGAGCCGCTCACCCTGGAGGACGTGCTCGAGATCGTGCACGCCGAGCAGGAGGCCGGCCCGGTGGTCGGTGTCATCTGCCAGCTCGGTGGCCAGACCCCGCTCGGCCTCGCGCAGGCGCTCAAGGACAACGGCGTGCCGATCGTGGGCACCAGCCCCGAGGCCATCCACCTCGCCGAGGAGCGTGGCGCCTTCGGCCGCGTGCTCGCCGAGGCCGGCCTGGTCGCGCCCAAGCACGGGATGGCGACCACGTTCAACGAGGCCCGCGAGATCGCCGCCGAGATCGGCTACCCGGTCCTGGTGCGCCCCTCCTACGTCCTCGGCGGCCGTGGCATGCAGATCGTCTATGACGACGAGGCGCTGCGCTCCTACATCGAGGCCGCCACAGAGGTCACCCCCGACAAGCCGGTGATGGTCGACAAGTTCGTCGACGACGCGGTCGAGATCGACGTCGACGCCCTCTTCGACGGCGACGAGCTCTTCCTGGGCGGCGTCATGGAGCACATCGAGGAGGCCGGGATCCACTCCGGGGACTCCTCCTGCGCACTGCCGCCGATCACCCTCGGTGCCGCCGAGGTCGAGCGCATCCGCGTCGCCACCCGCGCGATCGCCGATGGCGTGGGCGTACGCGGCCTGCTCAACATCCAATATGCCCTCGGCTCCGATGTCCTCTATGTGATCGAAGCCAACCCACGTGCGTCCCGCACCGTCCCGTTCGTCTCCAAGGCCACCGCGACCCCGCTCGCCAAGGCCGCGGCCCGGGTGATGCTCGGCGAGTCGATCGCTGAGCTGCGTACGGCCGGCGTGCTTCCCACGACCGGCGACGGGGGAGCGCTGCCGCCGAACCAGCCGATCGCGGTCAAGGAAGCGGTCATGCCGTTCAACCGGTTCCGCACGCCCGAGGGCCAGCAGGTCGACACCGTGCTCGGCCCGGAGATGAAGTCGACCGGCGAGGTGATGGGCCTCGACTCCGACTTCGGCCGCGCCTTCGCCAAGAGCCAGGCCGGCGCCTTCGGCCCGCTGCCGACCTCGGGCCGGATCTTCGTCTCCATGGCCAATCGCGACAAGCGCACCATGATCTTCCCGATCAAGGTGCTCGCCGACCACGGCTTCGAGATCTTCGCTACCGAGGGCACCGCCGAGGTGCTGCGCCGCAACGGCGTGCCCTCACGGCTGATGCGCAAGCACTCCGAGGGCACCGGACCCGACGGCGAGAAGACCACGGTCGAGCGGATCCTGGACGGCGAGGTCGACCTGGTCATCAACACGCCCAACGGCACCTCCAACGCGAAGTCGGCCCGGATGGACGGCTACGAGATCCGGACCGCCGCGGTGATGGCCAACATCGCCTGCATCACCACCGTCCAGGGCCTGGGTGCCGCCGTGCAGGGCATCGAGGCGCTGCGACGCGGCGAGATCGACGTACGCAGCCTGCAGGAGTGGCGCGACGTCGTCGGCCACCACGACGGCGGGGTGACGGCCCGGTGAGCGAGCGCGAGCGAGCGAACGATCAGGACAAGATGCCGCTGGGTCCGTATCCTCGCTCCTCCTCGACGGAGGTGGCGGCATGAGGCCATACCGGACGCTGTTCGACAAGGTCCTCACCAGGACCGACCCGGAGCGTGCCCATCTCCAGGCCTTCGCCGCGATCCGCGCAGCGGGCCCGGCGCTGTCCAAGGCACGTACGCCCGGATCTCCCGTGCACGCGATGGGGCTCACCTTCCCCAACGTGATCGGGCTGGCCGCTGGTTTCGACAAGAACGCGGTCGGGATCGACGCGCTCGGCGGGCTCGGCTTCGGTCATGTGGAGATCGGCACGGTCACCGGTGAGGCACAGCCGGGCAACCCGGCGCCGCGGCTCTTCCGGCTGCCCGCCGACCGTGCCGTCATCAACCGGATGGGCTTCAACAACGAGGGCGCCGAGGCCGTCGCCGCCCGGCTGGCGAGCCGCCTGGAGCGACGTGGCACCGCCACCGGTGGCCCGGTCCTCGGCATCAACATCGGCAAGACGAAGGTCATCCCCGAGGACGACCAGGCAGCCGTCGAGGCCGACTACGCCAAGTCGGCCCGTCTGCTGGCCCCCTACGCCGACTACCTGGTCGTGAACGTGAGCAGCCCCAACACGCCCGGCCTGCGCAGCCTGCAGTCGGTCGAGAAGCTGCAGCCGCTGCTGGAGCACGTCCGCTCGATCGCCGACCAGGTCACCAAGCACCGGGTCCCGCTCCTGGTCAAGATCGCCCCCGACCTCGTCGACTCCGACGTGGTCGAGGTCGCCGACCTGGCCAACGCGATCGGCCTGGACGGGATCATCGCGACCAACACCACGATCGGCCGCGAGGCCCTCGTCTCCGCCCCCGCCGAGATCACCGCGGCCGGCGCCGGTGGGCTCTCGGGTCCGCCGCTCAAGGCGCGCGCGCTCGACGTCCTCAGGCTGCTCCGTGGGCGTGTCGGGGAGACGATGGCCCTCGTCGGTGTCGGCGGCATCGCGACGGTCGAGGACGCCCGTGAGCGGCTGGAGGCCGGCGCAGACCTCCTCCAGGGCTACACCGGGTTCATCTACGACGGCCCGCTCTACGCCCGCCGGATCGCGAAAGGCGCCGCCCGATGACCTTCGGTGCCCGCTACGCCGCTGCTCTCGCCGAGCGCGGAAGGCTCTGCGCGGGGATCGACCCGCACGCCTCGCTGCTCCTCGACTGGGGCCTGAACGACGACATCGACGGCCTGGAGAGATTCGCGCTGACCGCGGTCGAGGGACTGGCGCCGTACGTCCCCGTCGTCAAGCCGCAGAGCGCCTTCTACGAGCGCTTCGGGTCGCGCGGCGTCGCGGTGCTGGAGCGGGTCATCGCGGAGTCGAAGGCGGCCGGCGCGCTGGTCCTCCTCGACATCAAGCGCGGCGACATCGGCTCGACCAGCCAGGCGTACGCCGACGCCTACCTCGATCCGTCCAGCCCGCTCGGCTCCGACGCGGTGACCGTGAGCCCCTACCTCGGCTTCGGGTCGCTGACGCCATTCGTCGAGACCGCGGAGAAGCACGACGCCGGGCTGTTCGTGCTCGCGCTGACCTCCAACAAGGAGGGCCCGGAGGTGCAGCACGCGACGGTCGAGGACGGCCGCAGCATCGGCCGGGTCATGCTCGACCACCTGCGCCGGCTCAACGAGGACGAGACGCCGCTGGGGTCCTTCGGCGCGGTCGTAGGTGCGACGATCCAGGGCGTAGGAGAGCAGGGCGCGGACGGTCCCGGCGTGGCGTACGATCCTTCGACAGGCTCAGGGCATCGCTTCGAGATCAATGGTCCCATCCTGGCGCCGGGCTTCGGTGAGCAGGGCGGCACCCCGGGCGACCTCGTCCGCATCTTCGGCACCGCCAACGCCAACGTCGTCGCCAGCACCAGCCGCGGCCTGCTGAGGAAGGGCCCGAGCGCGACAGCGCTGCGCGACGAGGCACTGCGGCTGCGCGACGAGCTCGCCTGACGTTCGAGATACGACGGGACGTTCTTGTCGGTTACCAGTCGGTAGACCGACAAGAACGTCCCGTCGTACCTTTTCGGCGCTGACAACAGTCCATCGCGCTATCGCACACCCTGGTGGCCCCGGCCCTATCGCACGGCCCGCCATCGCGGGCTGGCACACTGACCGGATGATCAGCATCCGGCTGGCCGCCCAGCTCCTCGCCGTCCCGATCCTCGCCACTGGCCTGAGCTCGTGCGGTGACCCGATCGACGACTACTGCGAGTCCCTGAAGGGTCACCAGGAGGAGCTGACGAAGACCCTGGGGGAGGGCGGCACCGGTGGTCTGATCGCCGCGCTGCCGGTCTTCGAGGACCTCGAGCGCGACGCGCCCGACGACATCGCGAAGGACTGGAAGACGCTCACCGGCGCCGTCTCGGGGCTCAGCGCGGCTCTCGACGAGGCCGGGGTCAGCGCCGAGGAGTTCGAGGGCGGCAGAGCGCCCGAGGGCGTCACCGACGCCGAACAGGAGAAGATCGCCGAGGCGGCCACGAAGGTGAGCAGCAAGAAGACGCAGGAGGCCTCCGTACGCGTCCAGCAGCAGGCCCGCGATGTCTGCCATACCTCGCTCACTTTGTGAACCTGCTGTGCATCAGATCGGCAGCCCCGATTGCCGCCCCGGCAACGTAATGGCTAGATTGGCGCGAGCGCTTACTTACGGCGCACAGCCGGGGGGCACGATCCCAGTTGCCGCGCGACCCGGTTGCCCTGTTGACCTACACAATTGATCGTGAAAGGGAGTCTTCGTGGCTCTGCCTCCGGACATCACCCCTGAACAGCGCGCTGCCGCGCTCGCCAAAGCCGCGGCCTCGCGCCAGGAGCGGGCTGCTGTCAAGAACAAGGTTCGCACTGGCGGCATGTCCGTCCTCGAGGTCATCGAGGAGGGCAAGCGCAACGAGGTTGTCGGCAAGATGAAGGTGATCGACCTGCTGACCTCCCACCCCGGCCTCGGCGAGGTGCGGGCGACCCAGATGATGGAGCGTCTCGGCATCGCGATGAGCCGCCGTGTGCAGGGGCTCGGCCCCAAGCAGGTGGTCGCGTTGGTCGAGGAGTTCGCTCGACGATGAGTCTGATGGCGGACGAGAAGACCACGGCCGGCAACGGCGAGGGCCGGGAGAAGAGGCTCGTCGTCCTGGCCGGCCCGACCGCGGTCGGCAAGGGCACCGTCTCCGCGGCGGTCCGCGACGACCACCCCGAGGTCTTCTTGTCCGTCTCGGCGACGACCCGGAAGCCTCGCGAGGGCGAGGTCCACGGGAAGCACTACCTGTTCGTCTCCGACGAGGAGTTCGACGCGATGGTCGCCGACGGCGAGCTGCTGGAGTGGGCCACGGTCCACAACCTGGCTCGCTACGGCACGCCGCGTGGCCCCGTCGAGAAGGCGCTGGCCGAGGGTCGTCCCGCGATGCTCGAGATCGACCTGCAGGGCGCCCGGCTCGTGCGCGAGACCATGCCAGAGGCGATCTTCGTGTTTCTCGCGCCGCCGACCTGGGAAGAGCTCGTACGCCGCCTGGTCGGTCGCGGCACCGAGTCCGAGGCCGAGCGGGAGCGCCGGCTGGAGACCGCACGCGTCGAGCTGGCCGCGGAAAGGGAGTTCGATGTCACGATCGTGAACCACGAAGTTCATCAGGCAGCCGATGAGTTGGTAACCTTGATGACGCTCGGGCTCCCGAGCAAGAAATCCGACCAAGCCGACAAGTGAGGCTCACGTGGCTGCCCCTCAGATCGACGCCCAGGGCGTGACCAACCCCTCGATCGACGACCTGCTGACAAAGACCGACAGCAAGTACAAGCTGGTTCTCTACAGCGCCCAGCGGGCTCGCCAGATCAACGCCTACTACTCCCAGCTCGGCGAAGGCCTGCTGGAGTACGTCGGCCCCCTGGTCGACACGCATGTCCAGGAGAAGCCCCTCTCGATCGCGCTGCGCGAGATCAACGAGGACCTGCTGACCTGCGAGGACATCGACCCGGCCGAGCTCGCCGCCCAGGCGGCGGCCGCCGACGCGCCCGCCGAAGCCTGATTCCAGGTCAGTTCGCTGTCCACCAACAGCTCCATCCCGGCCGCTGCTCACGACGAGCAGCGGCCGCGCGTGGTCCTAGGGGTCGCCGGCGGCATCGCCGCCTACAAGGCCGCCGAGCTGCTGCGCCGGTTCACCGAGTCCGGCCATGACGTGACCGTGGTTCCCACGGCCTCTGCCCTCGAGTTCGTCGGCGCTCCCACCTGGGCGGCGCTGTCCGGCAAGGAGATCGCCACCGGCGTCTTCGAGAACATCACCGAGGTCCCGCACGTGCGGATCGGGCAGCAGGCAGACCTGGTGGTGGTCGCGCCCGCGACCGCCAACACGCTCGCCCGCGCGGCCCACGGCCTCGCCGACGACCTGCTGAGCAACGTACTTCTCACCGCCCGCTGCCCGGTCGTGCTCGCCCCGGCGATGCACACCGAGATGTGGGAGCACCCCGCTACGCAGGCCAACGTGGCGACGCTGCGCGAGCGCGGGAACATCGTGATCGAGCCCGCCGAGGGCCGGCTGACCGGCAAGGACACCGGCAAGGGGCGGCTGCCGGAGCCGGCCGAGATCTTCGAGCTGTGCCGGGCCGTGCTCGCGCACGGGGGACGTACGGACCTGAGCGGCCGTCATGTCGTCGTCTCCGCCGGCGGCACCCGTGAATACCTCGACCCGGTCCGCTTCCTCGGCAACCGCTCCTCGGGCCTCCAGGGCTACGCCATCGCTCGCGCGGCGGCCGCCCGTGGCGCCGAGGTGACCCTGGTCGCCGCCAACGTCGCCCTGCCGGACCCGGCCGGCCTGAAGGTCGTAAATGTCGGCACCACCGCTGAGCTGCGCGATGCCGTCGTCTCGGCGGCCGCCGGTGCGGACGCGGTGGTCATGGCCGCCGCTCCGGCCGACTTCCGGCCGACCGGGGTGAGCGAGGCGAAGATCAAGAAGGCCGCCGACGGCTCGGCGCCGACGATCGAGCTGATGCAGAACCCCGACATCCTGGCCGAGATCTCCCACCACCGGGTCCAGCCGGGTCAGGTGGTGGTCGGATTCGCGGCCGAGACGGGTGACGCGACGGGCTCGGTGCTCGACCTGGCCGCGGCGAAGCTGAAGCGGAAGGGCTGCGACCTGCTCGTCGTCAACGACGTCAGTGGTGGCGCGGTCTTCGGCAGCGAGGTCAACAAGGCCGTCATCCTGAACGCGGACGGCGGCCACGTAGATGTGCAGGAGGGGGCGAAGTCCGCCCTTGCCGAGGTGATCTGGGACCAGGTCGTCGCAAGACTCGGCGAACGGTAGGGCTCGGGGCCTTACGCCTCGATGAACAAAGCACGAACGGACGACACGCCATGCGCCACGATGAGGACGAGCACTGCGGTCCTGGGATTCGGGGTCTATGTTGGTCGACCAGAACGACAGACGCATCTCGACCTGAACACCCACATGAATCTGTGAAACGGAGTTACACGTGACCGGACGTCTCTTCACGTCGGAGTCGGTGACCGAGGGGCACCCGGACAAGATCGCCGACCAGATCAGCGACACCGTGCTCGACTACCTGATCGAGCACGACCCCAAGAGCCGGGTGGCTGTCGAGACCCTGCTCACCACGGGCCTGGTCGTCGTCGCCGGCGAGGTGACCACCGACGCCTACGCGCCGGTGGCGCAGCTCGTGCGCCAGAAGATCCTGGACATCGGCTACGACTCCTCGCTCAAGGGCTTCGACGGGCACTCCTGCGGTGTGCAGGTCGCCATCGGCGCCCAGAGCCAGGACATCGCCCAGGGCGTCGACACCGCCGAGGAGCACCGGCTGGACAGCTCGATCGACGAGCTCGACCTGCAGGGCGCGGGCGACCAGGGCCTGATGTTCGGCTACGCCTGCGACGACACGCCCGAGCTCTTCCCGCTGCCCATCAAGATGGCGCAGACCCTGGCGGAGAAGCTGACCGCGGTCCGCAAGGACGGCACGCTCGACTATCTGCGCCCCGACGGCAAGACCCAGGTCACCGTGGAGTACGACGACGAGCAGAAGGCGGTACGCGTCGACACCGTCGTCCTCTCGACGCAGCACTCCGAGGAGACGACCCAGGAGCAGCTGCACGCCGACATCAAGAAGTACGTCATCGAGCCGGTGCTCGAGCAGTTCAAGTCGTCGGTTCCCTTCGACGGCTACAAGCTGCACATCAACCCGACCGGCCGCTTCGTGGTCGGTGGCCCGATGGGTGACGCCGGTCTGACCGGCCGCAAGATCATCGTCGACACCTACGGCGGCATGGCTCGCCACGGCGGCGGCGCCTTCTCGGGCAAGGACCCGTCGAAGGTCGACCGGTCGGCTGCGTACGCCATGCGCTGGGTGGCCAAGAACATCGTCGCCGCGGGCCTTGCCCGCCGCGCCGAGGTTCAGGTCGCCTACGCCATCGGCAAGGCTCAGCCCGTCGGCGTGTTCGTGGAGACCTTCGGCACCCACACGGTGCCGGAGGCCAACATCCAGAAGGCCGTCCTGGAGGTCTTCGACCTCCGCCCGGCCGCGATCCTGCGCGATCTCGACCTGCTCCGCCCGATCTACGCCAAGACCGCCGCGTACGGTCACTTCGGTCGCGAGCTTCCCGAGTTCACCTGGGAGCGGACCGACCGCGCCGACGCCCTCAAGGCGGCCGCAGGCGCCTGATACACAACCCCTTTGCCGAGTCGGCGCGTTCTGACGCGCCGACTCGGCTCGGTTTTGGGTCAGGACGAGCCGACTCGGCGTTCTGTCGGCGCGGGCTGGTAGGAATGTCGGTTGTGAGCCGGGGACCGAACGAGGCAGCCGGGGCGGCCGAGCTGGAGCTGCCCGGGCTGGTCCGCGACCGGGTCAAGGAGGGCCGTGCGAAGGCCGCCGCGACCCGCGCGCGGAAGTCGGCGGAGGCGGAGATCACCGACGTCGATCCGGTCGCGAAGGTGCTGGTGGACCTGCCGATGGCTCACCTGGACCGCCCCTTCGACTACGCGGTCCCGGCCTCGATGGCCACCGAGGCGCTGCCCGGGGTGCGGGTGAAGGTACGGTTCGGCGCCAAGGACGTGGACGGCTTCGTCGTGGCGCGGGCAGAGGCCTCCGAGCACTCGAGGCTGCAGCCGCTCAAGCGGGTGGTCAGCTCCGAGGTCGTGCTCACCCCGGCCGTCGCGGCGCTGAGCGCGTCGGTCGCCCGGCGCTACGCGGGCGCACGCGCCGACGTCCTCCGTCTCGCGGTGCCACCGCGGCACGCGTCGACCGAGAAGGTGGCGACCCCGGTGGCTCCGGCTGGCCTGCCGTTCGACGCCGCGGCCGCGGACGAGGCGTGGGCCGGTCATGAGCCGGCGGCAGCGTTCCTTCGACACCTGGCCTCGGGAGGCGCCCCGCGGGCGGTCTGGCACGCCGCCGCCGGCACCGACCATGCGGACCTGATCGCCCAGGCAGTCGCGGCGACCCTGGCCTCGGGGCGTGGCGCGCTGGTCGTCGTGCCGGACTGGAAGGACCTCGCCCGGCTCGACGGCGCGATGACGAAGGTGCTGGGGGAGGGGCAGCATGCGGTGCTGGCCGCCGACGCCGGTCCGGCGCAGCGCTACCGGGAGTTCCTGCGAGTCTCGCGGGGTGCGGTGAAGGTGGCCATCGGCACCCGGGCGGCGGCGTTCGCGCCGGTGCACGACCTCGGGCTCGTGGTCGTCTGGGACGACGGCGACGATCTGCTCGCCGAGCAGCGTTCGCCCTATCCGCACGCGCGCGACGTACTGCTGCTGAGGGCCGAGGAGGAGAGGACCGCGGCGCTCGTGGGCGGCTTCGCGCGTACGGTCGAGGCCGCGTTCCTCGCGGAGACGGGCTGGGCGCAGGAGATCCGGCCGACCCGAGCGCTGGCACGCGAGCGGGTGAGCATCGAGATCACCGGCGACACCGACTTCGACCTCGAGAAGGACCCGCTCACCCGCGCCTCCCGGGTGCCCCGTGAGGCCCACGAGGTCATCCGCGCCGCGCTGGCCGACGGACCGGTCCTGCTGCAGACCCCGCGCCGCGGCTACGCCGCCTCGCTGGCCTGCGACAGGTGCCGTACGCCCGCGAGGTGCACCGCCTGCCAGGGCCCGCTGCAGCTGGTCGGACCGGCGTCACCTCCGACGTGCGGCTGGTGTGCTCACGTCGAGGCGGCGTGGGCCTGCGGCGCCTGCGGGGGCTTCGGGTTGCGGGCGCCGATCATCGGCGAGGCGCGTACGGCCGAGGAGATGGGACGCTCCTTCCCCGGGGTGCGGGTGATGACCTCGTCGGCGGGCGCGGTCAAGCAGACCGTCCCGGACGCGCCGGCGATCGTGGTCGCGACCATCGGCGCCGAGCCGGTGGTCTCACCGGCACCAGGTCGTCCAGACACCGCAAGCGGCTACACCGCGGTGCTGCTGCTCGACACCTGGTTGTTGCTGGGGCGGCCGGACCTGCGTACCGACGAGGAGGCGCTGCGGCGCTGGAGCAACGCCGCGGGAATCGTGCGGCCCGGTGGACGGGTGCTGGTCGTGGGCGACCCGGCCCTCTCCGTGCTCCAGGCGCTGGTGCGGTGGGACCAGCCCGGGTTCGCTCGCCGGGAGGCGTCGGCTCGTCAGGAGGCCCACCTTCCGCCGGCCTCGCGGCTGGCGACCATCACCGCCACGCCGGGCGCCCTCGATGACGCGCTCACCCTGCTCGCGCTGCCGCCCGGGGGCGAGGTCCTCGGGCCGGTGCCCGCCGATCCGACGTCTGCCGGGGAGCCTCGGCTGCGCGCCGTCGTACGTGTGCCGCGCTCACTCGGCACCAAGCTGACCGAGGCGCTGGGGGAGCTGCAGCGGGTGCGCTCGGCCCGCAAGCTCGACCCGGTGCGGATCCAGGTGGATCCTCCGAGTCTGTAGCGGTCGCCTTCCGCGTAAAGTGGCCTGACAAGCTCGACCACCTAGGAGAACAGTGGCAGTCCAGTCCATCCGACTTTTCGGCGATCCCGTGCTGCGCAAGCCGGCGATCGAGGTCGTCGACTTCGACAAGGAGCTCCACAAGCTCGTTGCCGATCTGACCGACACGATGCTCGAGGCACCCGGCGCGGGCCTGGCCGCACCGCAGATCGGGGTCAGCCTGCGGGTCTTCACCTGGAACGTCGACGGCGAGGTCGGCCACCTGATCAACCCCGATCTCACGCTGTCGGAGGAGATCCAGGACGGTGACGAGGGCTGTCTCTCGCTGCCCGACATCACCTATGACTGCCGCCGCGCGCTGTCCGTGGTCGCCAGAGGATTCGACATGCACGGCGAGCCGGTCACGATCGAGGGCTCCGAGCTGCTCGCCCGCGCGATCCAGCACGAGACCGACCACCTCGACGGCATCTTGTTCATCGACCGTCTCGACGAGGCCGCGCGCAAGGCCGCGATGAAGGAGATCCGCGAGGCCGAGTGGTTCGGCCTGGAGAAGCCGAGGGTGAAGATCTCGCCGCACGCGACGAACGGGTTCGGGTTCTGATGACCCGCGAGCGAAACGAGGACAGCTGATGCGCTGTGTGTTCGCGGGCACCCCCGAGGTCGCGGTGCCGTCGCTGAACGCGATCGCCGAGTCGGGCCACGAGCTCGTCGGCGTCGTCACGCGTCCCGATGCTGCCCAGGGCCGAAGCAAGCGGCTGGTGCCGTCGCCGGTCGCTCAGCGGGCCGAGGAGCTGGGCGTACCGGTGCTCAAGCCCGACCATCCACGCGAGCCCGAGTTCCAGGCCGCTCTGAAGGCGCTGGAGGCCGACTGCTGTCCGGTGGTCGCCTACGGGGCGATGCTCCCGCAGTCCGCGTTGGACATCCCGCGGCACGGCTGGGTCAACCTGCACTTCTCGCTCCTGCCGGCCTACCGGGGTGCCGCCCCGGTGCAGCGCGCGGTCTGGGCCGGCGAGGAGATCTCCGGTGCCACCACGTTCCGGATCGTGAAGGCGATGGACGCCGGACCGGTCTTCGGCACCATGACCCAGGCGCTGGCGCCGGACGAGACGTCCGGGTCGCTCTTCGAGAAGCTCACCGAGGGCGGTGCCGAGCTGCTGGTCCGCACGCTCGACGGGATCGAGGACGGTTCGCTCGAGGCGCGTGAGCAGCCGACGGACGGCGTCTCCTACGCCGACAAGATCACCGTCGAGGACGCCCAGATCGACTGGACGCGGAGCGCGGTGGTCATCGACCGGCAGATCCGCGCCTGCAGCCCGGCGCCGGGCGCCTGGACGCTGCTCGACGGCGAGCGGTTCAAGGTTGGGCCGGTCACGATGGCCGAGGAAGCGGTGGCTCCCGCGGAGCTGGTCGTACGCAAGAACGAGGTCCTCGTCGGCACCGGCACGACGACGGTGCGTCTGGGCCGCGTCAAGGCGTTCGGGAAGAAGGAGATGCCGGCTGCTGACTGGGCCCGCGGCGTACGTCTGGAGTCCGGTGTCACGTTCGGGTAGGCGGCACGGGGACGACCGTCGGCCGCAGGGGCCGCGTCGGCCGGGGCCGCGGGGCAGCACGAAACCCACCGATCCGGCCCGGTTGGCCGCCTTCGAGGTGCTGAAGGCGGTGCGGGTCGACGAGGCGTACGCCAACCTGGTGCTGCCGCACGTGCTCGGCCGGCTCGGGCTGGAGGGTCGCGATGCGGCCTTCGCCACCGAGCTCGCCGCGGGGACGTTGCGGCAGCAGGGGACCTACGACGCGGTGCTGGCAGCCTGCATCGACCGACCGCTGGCCAAGGTCGAGGCCAAGGTGCTGGACGTGCTGCGGCTCGGCGCCCACCAGGTGCTTTCGATGCGGGTGCCGGACCACGCCGCGATCTCGACGAGCGTGGACCTGGCCCGGTCGAAGGTCGGACAGGGGCCGGCGGGGTTCGTGAACGCGGTGCTTCGCAAGGTCACCCGCAAGTCGCTCGAGGAGTGGGTCGCCGAGGTCGCGCCAGCGCGGGAGAATGACCACGACGGCTGGGCCGCCGTGGCCTTCAGCCACCCGCGCTGGGTGGTCGCGCGGCTCGCCGAGGCGGTCGGTCGCGATCAGGTCGACGCGCTTCTCGAGGCCGACAACGTGCCGCCATCGGTGACGCTGGTCGCTCGCCCGGGACGGTCGAGCGTCGACGAGCTCGGAGGTACGCCGACGGTCTACTCGCCGTTCGGGGTCACTCTGGGGTCGGGCTCGCCGGCCGGGATCGCCGCGGTCGCCGAAGGGCGTGCGGGAGTGCAGGACGAGGGCTCGCAGCTGGTGGCTCTGGCGCTGGCGGGTCATCTCGACAGGCTCGATACACCGCTCGACAAGTTCGACCACGGGGACAGGCTCGACCACCGGGGGTCTGAGACGTGGCTGGACCTGTGTGCCGGGCCGGGTGGGAAGTCGGCGCTGCTGGCTGCCCTGGCCTCGCAGCACGGTGCGTGGCTGGTGGCCAACGAGAGGCAGCCGCACCGCGCCGGGCTGGTGCTGCAGAACCTGGTCGAGGGAGGCCCGAACGGAGACCCGTCCGGTGCGTCCGGGGACCCCACGGGTGAGCGGGCGAAATTTTTCGCCCGCTCGCAGGGCCCCCTTGTCCCCGGCACCGCGGGCGTCGTGGCCGCCGACGGCAAGCAGCCCCCGTTCCAGGAGGCGGCGTTCGACCGCGTCCTGGTCGACGCACCGTGCACCGGCCTGGGCGCGCTCCGGCGCCGCCCGGAGGCGCGGTGGCGACGTGGCACGGCCGACCTGGACGCACTCGTCGATCTTCAGCGCTCCCTCCTCGACCGGGCGATCGACCTGACCCGTCCGGGCGGCGTGGTGCTCTACGCGACCTGCTCACCGGTGCTGGCCGAGACCAGGGACGTGGTCGAGAGCGTGCTCTCGGCCCGTTCCGACGTGGTGATCGAGCCCATCGGTGGTGTGGTCGGTCAGGTGCCCGACAGCGCCGGCCCGATCGAGGGGACCGTGCAGCTGTGGCCGCACCGCCACGGCACGGACGCGATGTTCATGGTGCTGCTGCGGCGTACTCCCGAATGACCAGCCTGCTGAAGCCGCTCGGACGACGCCGCTGATGTCCTACGCTGGCGGACATGGCCAAGTCATCGCCGGCGGTGGAGATCACTCTGCCAGATTCTGGGGCAGGCAATCGCGTCATCAGGATCTCCAACCCTGACCGTGTCTACTTTCCGCCCCAGGACGGCGGGGCCGGGGCCACGAAGCTCGAGGTGGCGCAGTACTACCTCGCGGTCGGGCCCGGGATCGTCAACGCGCTGTGGGAGCGGCCGTGCATGCTGCACAGGTTTCCCAAGGGGCTGGCGGGGCCCAAGGTGCACCAGAAGCGGCTGCCCCAGGGGGCGCCCGACTGGATCGAGACCGTACGCCTCTACTTCCCGCGCTGGGGCCGCACCGCTGACGAGCTGTGCGTGACCGAGCTCGGAGCGGTGATCTGGGCGGTCCAGATGTCCACGGTCGAGTTCCACCCCTGGAACAGTCGCCGCGAGGACACCGAGAAGCCCGACGAGTGGCGCATCGACCTCGATCCCGGCCCCGAGTGCCCCTTCTCGACCGTGCAGACCGTGGCCGGGGTCGTACGCGAGATCCTCGACGAGCTCGGCGCGGTCGGCTATCCGAAGACGAGCGGCGGCTCGGGGATGCACGTCTATGTGCGGATCCCGGCCGAGCACGGATTCGCGGATGTACGCCGCGCAGCGCATGCCTTCGCCCGCGAGGTCGAACGCCGGGCACCGAAGCTGGTCACCACCGCCTGGTGGCGCAAGGACCGCGACCCGGCGCAGCTGTTCGTGGACTTCAATCAGAACACCAGGGACCACACGATCGCGAGCGCCTACTCCATCCGTGGTGTTGCCGACGGCCGGGTCTCGACGCCGATCACCTGGGACGAGACCAGCGACGTCGACCCGCGCGACTTCACGATGAGGACGGTGCCGGCGCGGTTCGCCGAGATCGGTGATCTGCACGCCGACATCGACGACCACCCGTTCTCGATCGAACCGCTGCTCGAATGGGCCGACCGTGACGAGCGCGACGGCGCCGAGACTCCACCCGAGCCCGACGCCGAGCCCGACGTCAGTCGGTGACCGAGCCCGCCCCGCGATCGAGCCCCACCCGGACCGAGCCCAACCCGTTGATCGAGCCCCACCCGCGATCAAGCCCCACCCGCGATCAAGCCCCACCCGGTGATCAAGCCCCACCCGGTGATCGAGCTTGTCGAGATTCACCAGATCTTGAGCCGCTCACCCAGGGTGCGCCCGAGCTCCTTGGAGTAGGTCGCGGTGAGGTGGTGGTTGTCGCGGTGGGTGATGGCGTCGCCGACGACGGTGGAGCAGATGCCGGCGCTGTCACAGAACAGGTCGTCGAGGTCGAGGGTCTCGACGTGGGCGGACTTGGCGGCCTGCATCTGCAGGTCGGCGCCCTCCTGCTGGCTCTCCAGCGGCTTGTAGGTGCACGGCGCGAGCGTCTTGTTGCTGCTCAGGCAGGTGGCCGGGTCGAACTCGATGGCCGGTACGTCGCGCAGCCACACGGTGCGCTTCGCGACGGGCTTCACGTGCGCCAGCAGCCGTTCGTAGCCGCGGTAGACGGCGCGGCGTACGCCATCGTCGTCGGTGTGCCTGCCGGCGGCGTCGTGGTAGGCGGCGCCGATCGGGCGCGAGGAGATCAGCAGCAGGTCGGGACGGATCTTCTTGACCGAGGCGAGCATGAAGTCGTGGAAGTCGTCGCAGGAGGTCATCGGCTCGGTGCTGTCGAGCTTGTCGGGCGTGACCAGCGAGACGGTGCACTGCGGCATCGCCAGCATGTACGCGCGATATCCCGAGCGCTCGGCGATCTCGTCGACGGCCGGGATCCAGTGCCGGGCGTGGGAGTCGCCGATGACCATGATCGTCTTCTCGCCGTCGGCATCGCCACGGGGGCAGAGCTTGCGGACGTTGGCGTAGTAGTTGCACTCTCCGACCGTCTCGACGTCGTCGGAGAGGTTGGTGAGCCCGGGCTCGAGGTTGGTGGGGATCGCCTGGTTCTTGCGGGCGGCGAGGATCGAGGCGTCCACGAGCTCGGGCAGCGGGTCCGGCTCCGGAGCCGTGGCGGCCGGAGGCCCGGCGCTCGACGTGGGACGCTCTGGCTGCTTCGCGGCGGGTGCGGACGCGTCGGCCTCGGCGAGGGTGATCGCGGGCTGGTAGCCGTCACGGGCGGCGCCGGTGGCGTAGGTGTTCGCCCCGAAGCAGGTCACCGCGACCAGGGTGATGCTCAACGGATAGAGAGCCACCGGACCCAAGGATCCTGCCCTGCCGAGCAGCGGTCGGCGCCACAGCGCGCCACGCCTGAACGGCTCCTCGACGTAGTGGTAGGACAGCCCGGCAAGACCGAAGGCCAGAGCGACGAGCAGCACCTGTTCCCACCAGTGCAGCTCGCGGCCCAGCTGCAGCTCGGCGAGGACCAGCACCGGGAAGTGCCACAGGTAGAGCGAGTAGGACCAGTTGCCGACGACCTGCAGCGGTCGCACCGAGAGCAGCCGGCCGACCACCGTCGGCCCGTGCCACAAGGTGCCGGCGACGATGATGAAGACGCTGCCGAGCACCGGCACGAGCGCCGGCGTGCCCGGGAACGGGGTCGCGTCGTTGAACTGCAGGCAGGCGCAGACGATGAAGAACATCCCGAACACCGAGAGCACCTGCGCGCGCCAGCGCGCGGTGGCGTCCTGGGTCCCGTCGTCGTGGAACGCGATCGCGGCGATCGCACCCAGGCCGAGCTCCCAGGCGCGGGTGAACGGTGAGAAGTACGCCGCCTCCGGGCTGGTCCGGGTCAGCACCGCCGAGGCCACGAGCGAGGCCACGATGACGACGCCGAGGGCGATGATCAGCATCCGACGCCCTCGGTTGTCGAACCTGGCGGCGCCATCCGCCGAGGCGGATGCCCTCCGGCGCCTCATCGCCCACAGGCAGCCCAGGATCACCAGCGGCCACACCAGGTAGAACTGCTCCTCGACCGCGAGCGACCAGAAGTGCTGCAGCGGCGATGGCGGCAGCGCGGCGGAGAAGTAGTCGGTCTCCAGCGACGCGAACCGGAAGTTGGCGGCGAAGGCCGCCGACCACAGCGCGTCGAGTGCGATCTCCCGGGTCCGCACGAAGCCGAGGAAGAAGGCGGCGTAGACGATCGTCGCCAGCAGCACCACGGTGGCCGCGGGCAGGATCCGGCGGGCACGGCGCGCGTAGAAGCCGAGGAGGCTGACCCGGCCCTCGGTACGCACCTGACGCATGAGCTGCTGGGTGATCAGGAAGCCCGAGATGGCGAAGAAGACGTCGACACCGACGAAGCCACCGGTCAGCGAGCCGAACCCGACGTGCAGGGCGACGACCGCGAGCACCGCGATCGCGCGCAGACCCTGGATGTCGGGACGGTGCCGCGAGGTGTTGGCGCTTCCGGTGGTCGAGCTCCCGGTGGTCGAGCTTGTCGAGCGTTGTATCGAGCCTGTCGAGATGACCACGAGCACACCTCCTCAACCAAGCGCATCCGTCACATTCGTCGCGACGATAACTTCCGTAACCGGCCGATCCCGGTAGGCGCGCCATCGAGCATCTAGTCCAGATCCACGTCGTCCCCCGCGGCCACGGGGCCCGCGGTCTCGGGCAGCGGGGGAGGAGTGCCGTCGAAGGCCGGGCACAGGGGCTTGTGCGCGCACCAGCCGCACAGCCTCCCCGGGTTCGGCTGCCAGTCACCGGTCTCCTGGGCGATGCGGATCGCCCGCCAGATCGCCTCGGCCTTGCGCTCGGTCGCCAGCAGGTCGGCCTCGTCGGGCACATAGCGCAGGATGTCGCCCGAGCCGAGGTAGACCAGCTGCAGCATCGCCGGCACCACGCCCCGGGTGCGCCAGATCACCAGCGCGTAGAACTTGAGCTGGAACAGCGCCTTCGCCTCGTACGCCTCGCTGGGGACGCGCCCGGTCTTGTAGTCGACCACGCGGATCCGTCCGTCGGCGGCGACGTCGACCCGGTCGATGAAGCCGCGCAGCAGCAGCTTCGAGTCCAGGAGGGTCTCGACGTAGTGTTCGCGCTCGGCCGGCTCCAGGCGACGCGGGTCCTCCAGGTCGAAGTAGCGCCGCAGCACCTGGTGGCACGACTCCAGCCAGCCGACCTCGTCACCGGCGGCGTCCTCGCTGAACAGGGTCGCCAGCGACGGGTCGAGGCTGCGTACGTCCTCCCAAGCCTGCTCGATCATCGACCTCGCCTGCCGCGGCGTGCGCTCGGGAGCGGGTAGGTCGAAGAGGTCCTCCAGCACCTTGTGCACGACGGTCCCGCGCGCGGCCGCCTCCGAGGGCGGCTCGGGGAGCCGGTCGATCGTGCGGAAGCGATAGAGGAGCGGGCACGAGGTGAAGTCGCTGGCGCGGCTCGGCGAGAGCGACCCCAGCACGTTGACGCCGTCGACCGGGGTCGACCGCGCGTCGGCGGGTGACGTACTCATGGTCACTCGCTGGGGCTCGCTCATGACCACGACACTATTCGTAGGCACCGACAACGCTCGGCAACCGCCGCTCAAGTACGCTCGGACCGTGGTAGACCCTGACCCACGCCGCGACGGCGACAAGCCGGTCGAAGAGGCGCCCACATCCCGCGTCCCGGGCACGATCAAGGTCGGGTCCATCGCGGGCAGCGAGGTCCTGGTGACCCCGTCCTGGTTCCTGATCGCGGCGCTGATCGCGTGGATCATGGGACCTCAGATCGAGGTCGTGGAGCCGGGTCTGGGCTGGTTGAGGTACGTCGCGGGCTTCGTGTTCGCGATCGTCCTCTACGGCGCGGTGCTGCTGCACGAGGCGGCCCACGCAGTCGTCGCCAAGCGCCTGGGCTATCCCGTGGGCGCGATCATGCTCCACTTCCTCGGCGGCGCGACCGCCGTGGAGAGCGAGGCGAAGCGGCCGCGTGACGAGTTCTGGATCGCGGTCGTCGGACCGCTGGTCTCGCTCGCCGTCGCCGCGGCCGCCTTCGGCGTCTCGTTCCTCACCCCCGACGGCCTGATCGGGCTGATCGTCACCGGCCTGTGGGTCACCAACCTCTTCGTCGGCGTGCTCAACCTCGTCCCGGGCCTGCCTCTCGACGGTGGCAGGCTGCTCAAGGCGGGCGTGTGGAGCGCCACCGGCAACATCAACCGCGGCAACATCGTCGCCGGCTGGGCCGGCCGGGTGCTCGCGGTCGCGGTGCTGCTGTGGCCCTTCATCCAGGGTCAGGTCCTGGGCAACGAGCCGGACCTGATGGACTACATCCTCGCGGTGATCATCGGCGTCTTCCTCTGGAGCGGTGCCTCGGCCGCGATCATGTCGGCGAAGGTACGCCTCCGGCTCCCGCTCCTCGTCGCCCGCGACCTCGCCCGTCGCACCCTCGCGGTGCCCGCCGACCTCCCCCTCGCCGAGGCCGTACGCCGCGCCCAGGACGCCGAGGCCGGCAGCATCGTCACGGTGACGAGCGGTGGTGAGCCGATCGGCCTCGTGCATGAGGGCGCGCTGCTGGCGACCCCGGAGGACCGCCGCCCGTGGATGGCCACCTCGACGGTCACGCGACGGCTCGAGGACGGGCTCACGCTCCCGGCCGACATCGGCGGCGAGGCCCTGATCCAGGCGATCTCGAAGACCCCGGCACCCGAGTACCTCCTGGTCGAGTCCGACGGCTCGATCTTCGGTGTCCTGGTCACCTCCGACGTGGACGCCGCCTTCCGCGCCGGTGCCTGAGCCGGCGCCTGCCTGAGCCCTGGCCCGCCTGAGCCCGCGGTCGCGGTTTGCCGGGATGGACGGCCCAGCGGGTAGCCTCGGCGGGTGTCAAGCGCTGATATCCCAGACATTCCGGCCGAGGCCCGAGCGGGCGTACACCGCGGGCCGCTGCGTGAGAGCGAGTGGGTGCGGCTGACCGATACCAAGGGTCGCCGCCACAACTTCGAGCTCGTCGCCGGCAAGCGCTTCTTCTCCAACAAGGGCCACATCGACCACGATGAGCTGATCGGTCGCGAGGAGGGCTTCACCGTCACCGCGTCCACGGGTGGCGAGTATCTGGTCTTCCGCCCGCTGCTGAGCGAGTTCGTCGTCTCCATGCCGCGTGGCGCCGCCGTGGTCTATCCCAAGGACGCCGCCCAGATCGTCGCCATGGCCGACATCTTCCCCGGCGCCAGCGTCGTCGAGGCCGGAGTCGGCTCGGGTGCGCTCACCTGCTCGCTGCTCCGCGCCGTCGGCCCGTTCGGGAGGGTCACCTCCTTCGAGCGCCGCGAGGAGTTCGCCGAGGTCGCGCGGAAGAACGTCGACCAGTTCTTCGGTACGCCGGTGGGGGAGTCCCACCCGAGCTGGTCGCTCAACCTGGGGGACCTCCAGGAGGAGCTGCCGCGTCAGCAGATCCGCTGCGACCGGCTGATCCTCGACATGCTCGCGCCGTGGGAGTGTGTCGACGCGGCCGCCGACGCGCTCTACCCCGGCGGCATCGTCTGCGCCTACGTCGCGACCACCACCCAGCTGTCCCGCTTCGTCGAGACCCTCCGCGCGCACGGCGGGTTCGCCGAACCGCAGGCGTGGGAGACACTGGTGCGGGACTGGCACGTCGAGGGCCTCGCGGTCCGGCCCGGCCACAAGATGATCGGCCACACCGCCTTCCTGGTCACCTCCCGCCGGCTGGCACCCGGCGAACGCGCACCTCGCAAGACGCGCCGACCTTCCCCCGGTGCGTACGGACCTGACTACAAGGGTCCGCGTCCGGCCGACATGCCTGAGCCTGCCGACCCTGCGAGGGACGAGCAGGGTGGCAACGCGAAGGGGTCGAGCGAGCGCAGCGGGTGAGCTTGCGAACCTGCGAAGCGGGTCGAGACACCACCAGCCGCTGAGGAGCGACCCGCTCCGGCCGTTTGGTCCCGCTATGCGTACCGTGCCACGGGTCGACACGAACATGGCCAAGTCGGCCGAATAGTGTCCAACACCGCGAAATCCTCTCTCGCTCCTGCCCCTCACCCTTGTAGGGTCGAAGAAGCAGAGGAGGTGTGCTGATGTCGACATCCGATGGATTCCATTCCGAGGAGCGCAGCCCCGAGGAGCTCGAGAGCCATGTCCGTTTCCTCGAAGCCGAGGTGACCGACCTGCGGCACAGACTGACCGAGATGCCTGGATCTTCGCGTGGCCTGGAGGCGCGGCTCGCTGATGCGCAGCGCTCCCTGGCCGGTGTGACGTCGCAGAACGAGCGGCTCACCGGGACCCTTCGAGAGGCCCGCGACCAGATCATCAAGCTCAAGGAGGAGGTCGACCGGCTGGCACAGCCGCCAGCAGGCTTCGGCACCTTCATCGAGCGCAACGAGGACGACTCGATCGATGTCTTCACCGGTGGGCGCAAGCTCCGGGTGACCGCATCGCCCAACGTCGACCTCGACGAGCTGCGCTATGGCCAGGAGGTCATGCTCAACGAGGCGCTCAACGTCGTCGCCTCGATGGAGTTCGAGAAGGTCGGCGAGGTGGTGATGTTCAAGGAGCTGCTCGCCGACGGTGAGCGCGCCCTGGTGATCGCCAACGCCGACGAGGAACGGGTCGTACGCCTCGCGGAGCCCCTGCTGCAGGACTCCATCCGCGCCGGCGACTCGCTGCTGCTCGAGCCTCGCAGCGGTTATGTGTACGAGAAGGTGCCCAAGTCCGAGGTCGAGGAGCTCGTCCTCGAGGAGGTGCCCGACATCTCCTACGAGTCGATCGGAGGCCTCGTTGGACAGATCGAGCAGATCCAGGACGCGGTCGAGCTGCCCTACCTCTACCCGAACCTCTTCATCGAGCACCAGCTCAAGCCGCCCAAGGGCGTCCTGCTCTACGGTCCTCCGGGCTGCGGCAAGACGCTGATCGCCAAGGCCGTCGCCAACAGCCTGGCGAAGAAGGTCGCCGCGAAGACGGGAGCGGACGGCAAGTCCTACTTCCTCAACATCAAGGGCCCCGAGCTCCTCAACAAGTACGTCGGCGAGACCGAGCGGCACATTCGCCTGGTCTTCCAGCGTGCCCGTGAGAAGGCCGCGGCCGGCACCCCGGTGATCGTCTTCTTCGACGAGATGGACTCGCTGTTCCGTACGCGTGGCACCGGTGTCTCCTCCGATGTCGAGAACACCATCGTCCCGCAGCTCCTCTCCGAGATCGACGGCGTCGAGGCTCTGGAGAACGTGCTGGTCATCGGTGCCTCCAACCGTGAGGACATGATCGACCCGGCGATCCTCCGCCCGGGCCGGCTGGACGTGAAGATCAAGATCGAGCGTCCCGACGCCGAGGGTGCTCGTGACATCTTCTCGAAGTACCTCGTCCCCGACCTGCCGCTGCACCCGACCGACGTGTCCGAGTTCAACGGTGACAAGCAGGCGACCGTCGACGAGCTCATCCGCACGACCGTCGAGCGGATGTACACCGAGTCCGAGGAGAACCGCTTCCTGGAGGTCACCTACGCCAACGGTGACAAGGAGATCCTCTACTTCAAGGACTTCAACTCCGGCGCGATGATCCAGAACATCGTCGACCGGGCGAAGAAGATGGCCATCAAGTCGTTCCTCGACTCCGGCGAGGACTCAGCCCAGAAGGGCCTGCGGGTGCAGCACCTGCTCCAGGCCTGCGTGGACGAGTTCAAGGAGAACGAGGACCTCCCCAACACCACCAACCCCGACGACTGGGCCCGCATCTCCGGCAAGAAGGGCGAGCGGATCGT
>NZ_JBOHDN010000250.1:0-13626 GCF_050699375.1 Nocardioides sp.
GGACGCCTTCGGGATCCCGCCGAGGATGGAGGCCCATCACAAGGTCGAGGCCTACCTCGACCGCGCCCCGGCGCAGGCGGTGAAGGACGCGATCCGGCTCGCGTGGATGTTCCAGCGCGGCGACTGACCCGCTCCGGCCGCCGGCCGGCCTTACTCCGGCTTGCGCCACACGGACACGTGGCTGGCCGAATCGCTGGTGAGCTCGGAGCGATCCCAGCCGGCGTACCTCGCCTCCAGCGCCATTCCGGCCAGCCTGGCCATCAGGTCGAGCTCGGAGGGCCACACGAACCGGAAGTTGTGCTGCCCATAGCGGAACCGACCGTCGGCCTCGCGGGTGTAGTGATGTGAGATCGCGTCCTGGCTGATCAGGTCGTAGGTGTCGAAGCCGAGGTGCGAGCCGGACACGTCGAACGGGATCGCCGGGCTCCCCGGAGGCAGCAGCCGCAGCCTGGGCACCCCGACCTCGACCACGAAGCGACCACCGGGCGCCAGATGGCGAGCGGCATTGGCGAAGCAGGCGACCTGCTCCTCCTGCGTACGCAGGTTCCCGATGGTGTTATAGACCAGATAGACCAAGCCGTACGTCCCCACCCCAGGCGCCTCGGCCGAGGCCATGTCGCCGACCACCACCGGGATGGTGGTCTCGTCGGCCTTGCGCCGGAGCACGTCGACCATCGGCTGGGAGAGCTCGATCCCGGTGACAGGTACGCCCAGCTCTCGAAGAGGGACGCCGATACGCCCGGTGCCGATCGCCAGCTCGAGGGCCGAGCCGCCATCGGCGACCGAGGCGAGGAACCCGGCCACCGGCCCGGTCACATCGGGGGAGTTCACCCAGTCCTCGGGGTCGTCGTAGCGCTCGGCGTCGTCCCGGGTCCACAGATCGCTGCTGGTCATGTCATCGACCCTGCCCGTCGGAGCACCCGGATAGCGAACGATTTATCGCCGGGGTCCGCCGGCGATCTCCGGATTCGGGCGTGGGGCGCTGGCCCGAACGCAGCGAAGCCGGGATAGTGACCCGCGTCACTCTTCCCCCACACTTATCTCGAGGAGCCCGAAGATGGCAGACCCAGCCGCCAGTCCCGCGCCGTCACGCAAGCGGGACCGGACCCACTATCTCTACCTGGCCGTCATCGCCGCGGTGATCCTCGGCATCATCGTCGGGATGCTGTTTCCCAGCTTCGCCGTACAGCTGAAGCCGATCGGTACCGCGTTCGTCAATCTGATCAAGATGATGATCCAGCCGATCATCTTCTGCACCCTGGTGATCGGGGTCGGCTCGGTGGCCAGCGCCGCGAAGGTCGGCAAGGTCGGCGGCCTCGCGTTGCTGTACTTCATCGTGATGTCGACCGTCGCGCTCGGCATCGGCATGGTCGTCGGCAACGTGATCGACCCGGGCAGCGGCCTCCAGATCAATGCTGACTCCTCCCAGGCCGGTCAGGATGCCGCGGCGGAGGGACATGCGAGCACGACCGACTTCCTGCTCGGCATCATCCCGACCTCGCTGTTCTCCTCGCTCACCTCCGGTGAGGTGCTGCAGACGCTGCTGGTCGCGCTGCTGATCGGGTTCGCGCTGCAGCGGATGGGCCAAGCCGGAGCACCGATCCTGAACGTCATCGTCTGGGCCCAGAAGCTCATCTTCCGCGTGCTCGCGATGATCATGTGGGCCGCCCCGATCGGTGCCTTCGGTGCGATCGCCGGCGTCGTGGGGGAGACGGGCATCGACGCACTGAAGAGCCTGGCGGTCATCATGATCGCCTTCTATATCACCTGCTTCCTCTTCGTCTTCGTCGTCCTCGGCACGATCCTCAAGCTCGCCACCGGTGTGAACCTGTTCAAGCTGCTGCGCTATCTCGCCCGTGAGTTCCTGCTGATCCTCTCGACCTCCTCGTCCGAGTCGGCCCTGCCGCGTCTGATCGCGAAGATGGAGCACGCCGGTGTACAGCAGGCCACCGTCGGTGTCGTGGTTCCGACCGGCTACTCGTTCAACCTCGACGGCACCGCGATCTACCTGACGATGGCCTCGATCTTCATCGCCGACGCGATGGGCGACCCGCTCAGCATCGGCGAGCAGATCAGCCTGCTGCTGTTCATGATGATCGCCTCCAAGGGTGCCGCCGGGGTCACCGGCGCAGGTCTGGCCACGCTCGCCGGTGGTCTGCAGTCGCACCGTCCGGAGATGGTCGATGGTGTCGGCCTGATCGTCGGGATCGACCGGTTCATGTCCGAGGCGCGCGCGTTGACCAACTTCGCGGGCAACTCGGTCGCGACCGTGCTGGTCGGGCATTGGACCAAGACGATCGACCGGGACCAGCTCGACCGTGTCCTGGATCGGCAGGATCCGTTCGACGAGACCACGATGGTCGACGACCACGCCGCCCCGCCGCCACCCGCGGACGGCGAGAAGGCACCGGCCCAGTAGCGCCGCCCCTGCGCACACTAGCCCCAGGAGTAGCTGACCTCGGGCCGGCCGCCGCTGGGTCCGTATCGGACCCCGCGCGCGGCCAGGCCCGTGTCGGCAAGGTGCTCGAGGTAGCGCCGCGCCGTCACACGCGACGCACCGACCACGGCAGCGACCTCGCTCGCCGACAGGTCATGGTCGGCACCGCGAAGCGCGGCCGTCACGGCCTGCAGCGTCTCCGGGCTCATGCCCTTGGGCAACGGTGCGCTCCCGGACGGGCGCAACGAGCCCAGGAGCTGGTCGACCTCGTGCTGGACGACCTCCTCGGGAGCCGCGTCCAGCCGGGCGCGGTAGTCGGCGTACTGCTCGAGCTTGTCCCGGAAGGTCGCGAACGTGAACGGCTTGAGCAGATACAGCACCACTCCCTGTCCGACGGCCTGCCGTACGACCCGGGTGTCCCGCGCCGCCGTCACCGCGATCACGTCGCACAGGTGTCCGGCAGCACGCAGCCCGCCGAGGAGCCCGAGCCCGTGCCCGTCGGGAAGATTCATGTCGAGCAGGACGAGGTCGACCGGGGCGCCGGTCTCGCGGGCCAGGTCGAGCGCGCGGCCCGCATCCCGCGCGGACCGCGCGATCCCGGCGAGGACGAAGCCCGAGACCCGGTCGACGTACGCCGCGTGGGCCTCCGCCGCAAGCTCCTCGTCCTCGACGACCAGCACCCGAACACTCATGCCCCCGCCTCCACATGCGTGAGGAGCGTGACGGTGAACTCGGCGCCGCCGAGGTGGGAGCGGCCGACGCCGACCTCGCCGCCGTGACGTCGGGCGACCTGACTGACCAGCGCGAGACCCAGGCCACGGCCGGTGCCGGGCTCGGCCTTCGTGGTCCACCCGCGATCGAGCACGCGCGCCGAGTCGGCCGGGTCCAGGCCCGGGCCGCTGTCGCCTACGCGGAGCGTGACCGCCTCGTCGTCGCCGGTGAGGTCGACCTCGACCTGGCGGGCATCGGCATCCGCGACGGCGTCGAAGGCGTTGTCGACCAGGTTGCCCAGCACGGTGACCAGGTCACGGGGCGTGACGCCGGTGCCCGGCGGCAGCTCGCCCTCGATGTGCAGCTCGATGCCCCGTTCGGCCGCCTCGGCGGACTTTCCGAGCAGGTGCGCCGCGACGACCGGATCCTCGACCGCGCCGACCACCTGGTCGGTGAGGAGCTGGGCGACCCGCAGCTCCTCGGTGGCGAACGTCACCGCGTCCTCCGCCCGGCCGAGCTCGATGAGCGAGACCACCGTGTGCAGGCGGTTGGCCGACTCATGGTTCTGCGATCGAAGCGACTCGGTGAGGCGGCGTACGACCTCGAGCTCGCCGGTCACTGAGCGCAGCTCGGTGTGGTCGCGCAGGGTCACGACAGAGCCGACGTCGCGGCCGTCCCACCGGGCCGGTGCCGACGAGACCACGAGGATCCGCTCGCCGGCGAGATAGAGATCGTCGGACTCGGCGGTATGGCCGCGGGTGGCGGCGACCAGGCCGGGAGGCAGGTCGAGGTCCTCGATCCTGGTGCCCACCACGTCGTCGGGGAGTGCCAGCAGGCGGCGAGCCTCGTCGTTGACCAGCTGGACGCGGCCCTCACCGTCGAGCAGCAGCAGGCCCTCGCGGACCGAGTGGAGGACGGCCGAGTAGTACTCGTACATCCGGGCCAGCTCGTGCTCGCCCAGGCCGTGGGTCAGCCGGTGCAGGCGCCGGCTCAGCAGCCAGGCGCCGGCCAGCCCGACGCCCAGCACCAGGCCGCCGAACAGGACCACGATCCCGACGTCGCGCATCAGCCCGCGGTTGATGTCGCTGACCGTGATGCCGACGGAGACCAGGGCCACGACCTGCCCGCCGTCCTCGACGGGCACCACCGAGCGGACCGAGGGCCCGAGCGTTCCGGTGTACTGCTGGGTGAAGACCTCACCGTCGGGTGCGCGGCCGAGGTCGCCGACGAACCTGCCGCCTATCCGGCTCGGGTCGGTGTGCGTGTAGCGGGTGCGGTCGAGCCCCATCACCACGACGAAGTCGGTGTCGGTGTCGCGGCGTACCTCCTCGGCCCACGGCTGGAGGGTCGCTGTCGGGTCGGCGCTGCGCAGCGCGTCGCGGGTGGTGGGGGAGTCCGCGACGGTCTGGGCCACCGCCACCGAACGCTGGGTGGCGCGGCTGCGCGAGTCTCGCCGGGCGTCGTAGGACGCCATCAGGATGCCCGTCACGACGAGCAGCAGCACCGTGCCGAGCTGCAGGAGCAGCACCTGACGCGCCACCGAACGGTCGCGGGACCCGCGAGACGCGCGGGATCGGGGGAGTCGGAGACGGGGCACCTCCTCATTCTCACCCACCCTGGCGGACCGATGTGACGCAGGCCACGAACACAACGAACACAACGGTGACGGTCGTCACTCCGTGCCCGATAGTTGCCGAGGATGCCCCAGGCGGGCACCGGACACACACCGGACCAGGAGGAACGATGAGTACGACAACCCCCGCACCGCCACCGAAGAAGGACCGGACCCACTATCTCTACATAGCCGTCATCGCCGCGGTGATCCTCGGCATCTTGGTCGGGTTGATTGCCCCGGGTTTCGCGGTCGAGCTGAAGCCGATCGGTACCGCGTTCGTCAACCTGATCAAGATGATGATCCAGCCGATCATCTTCTGCACCCTGGTGATCGGGGTCGGCTCGGTGGCCAGCGCCGCGAAGGTCGGCAAGGTCGGCGGGCTGGCGTTGCTGTACTTCATCGTGATGTCGACGGTCGCCCTGGGCATCGGCATGGTCGTGGGCAACGTGATCGACCCGGGCAGCGGTCTCCAGATCAACCCCGACTCGTCGCAGGCCGGTCAGGATGCGGCCGCTGAGGGACACGGGAGCACGACCGAGTTCCTGCTCGGGATCATCCCGACCTCGTTGTTCTCCTCGCTGACCTCCGGTGAGGTGCTGCAGACGCTGCTGGTCGCGCTGCTGTTCGGGTTCGCGTTGCAGCGGATGGGTCGGGCCGGTGCGCCGATCCTGAACGTGATCGTGTGGGCCCAGAAGCTCGTCTTCCGGGTGCTCGCGATGATCATGTGGGCGGCTCCGATCGGTGCGTTCGGGGCGATCGCCGGTGTCGTGGGGGAGACCGGCATCGATGCCCTGAAGAGCCTGGCGGTGATCATGATCGCCTTCTACATCACCTGCGCCCTCTTCGTCTTCGTGGTTCTCGGCGCGATCCTGTGGCTGTCCACGGGCGTGAACCTGTTCAAGCTGCTGCGCTATCTGGCGCGTGAGTTCCTGTTGATCCTCTCGACCTCGTCATCCGAGTCGGCGCTGCCGCGTCTGATCGCGAAGATGGAGCACGCCGGCGTACAGCAGGCGACGGTCGGCGTGGTGGTTCCGACGGGTTACTCGTTCAACCTGGATGGCACCGCGATCTACCTGACGATGGCCTCGATCTTCATCGCCGACGCGATGGGTGACCCGCTGAGCATCGGTGAGCAGGTCGGTCTGCTGCTGTTCATGATGATCGCCTCCAAGGGTGCTGCCGGCGTCACCGGTGCCGGTCTGGCCACGCTCGCCGGTGGTCTGCAGTCGCACCGTCCGGAGATGGTCGACGGTGTCGGCCTGATCGTCGGGATCGACCGGTTCATGTCCGAGGCGCGCGCGTTGACCAACTTCGCTGGCAACTCGGTCGCGACCGTGCTGGTCGGGCATTGGACCAAGACGATCGACCGGGACCAGCTCGACCGGGTCCTGGACGGCAACGACCCGTTCGACGAGACGGCCATGGTCGATGACCATGCCGCCCCGCCGCCCGCGGCGGAAGACGAGAAGGCGCTCGTCTAGAACCGAGCCCAGAGGCCGTACGCAGCACACCGAGGTGCCGCGTACGGCCTCTGTTCTATGGCGGTCTATCGGTTGCGGTAGAGGATGCGCGCGAGCTGGAACGGCGCGACCCGCCAGGAACCGATCGGCTCGTCGTCGAGCCCGATCCTGCCCAGCGCGGCGATGATCCACGACAGCGCCAGACAGCCGATGCCCGCGACCGTCCAGATCCCGACCGAGCGCCAGGTCATGTCGTCGCCGAAGGCCCGGAAGACGCCGACCACGGCACCGACCAGCGCGAGCGCGCCGATCAGCCAGAAGAGCAGCGCGCAGATGACGGCCGCCAACCGGCCGGCCACGGCCAGCGGGTCGCGGGGTGCCCGGTCACGGGGCCGGGAGCGGTGAGGACGGGGATAGTTCATTTGGGCGACGATTCTGGCCTACCTGGGCCGTTGGAGTCACACCGGGTTGGCGGGTCTCCATGGCACGTATGCGTGTGAACGGTATGGTCCTGCGCATTCTCGGGTAAATGTTCGACAACTTGCCCGGGACACCGGTGCACCGTAGCGACTAATGTTACGGAGATCACATAACGAGGCGCTGCCTCGTGGACCCCGACGCGGGCTGCGTGGCACGACTCCGTGGATCAACGACGATGGAGGGTGCAATTCCATGCACGTGCGCAAGTGGCAAATCGGAGCAGTAGCCGCAGGTCTGCTCGCCGTGACCGGCTGTGGGGTGCCGGGCGGTGGTGGCAGCAACGATGCCGGCGACACCGAAGAGGGAGACGGCAGCATCCAGATCCTCGGTGCTGTCCCCGAGGGCGAGGCCGTCGGCCTCAACGCGGCCCTCGAGACGTTCACCAAGGAGACGGGGATCAAGGTGACCTACACCCCGTCCGCCGACTTCACCACCGAGATCCGCACCAAGGTCAACGGAAACGATGCCCCCGACATCGCGCTCTTCCCGCAGCCGGGTCTGGTCGGTGACCTGACCGAGTCGGGTGACACGCTCCCGCTCGACGACCTCATCGACGTCGGCAAGCTCGACGACACGATGATCCCGGGCCTGATGGACTCGGTGAAGATCGACGACAAGACCTACGGCGTGCCCGTCCGGGTCTCGATGAAGTCCCTGGTCTGGACACCCAAGAGCTTCGAGCAGTCCGGCTACAAGACCCCGACCACCTGGGACGAGCTGCGGACGCTCGAGGACCAGATCATCGCCAAGGGCCAGACTCCGTGGTGCTTCGGCGCCGAGGCCGGTGCCGACACCGGCTGGGTCTACACCGACTGGGTCGAGGAGATCGTCCTGCGCCAGGAGGGCCCGGAGTTCTACGACGACTGGGTCAACCACGAGGTCCCCTTCAACGACCCGAAGATCGTCGAGGCGATCGAGACCATGGGCGACATCATCAACAAGCCGAAGAACGTACGCGGCGGGGCCGACGGCACTCTGAGCCAGCCGTTCGGTGAGGCGCCGTTGCCGCTGTTCGACGAGAAGCCCGGCTGCCAGATGCACCGCCAGGCCAACTTCATCACCACCTTCTTCCCCGAAGACGTGCAGAAGGACCTGGCCGGCAACGTCGGTGTCTTCGCGCTCCCGGGCAACATGGAGGGCGGCTACGAGGGCAACCCCGTGCTCGGCGCCGGTGACATGGCGACCGCCTTCACCAACGACACCGACGTGGTCGAGCTGATGGAGTTCTTCGCGTCTCCGGACTTCGGTGCCGAGTGGGCCAAGGCCGGTGGCTGGCTCTCGCCGAGCGCCGAGTTCGACAACTCGCAGTACTCCGACCCGATGTTCGGTGAGATCGCGACCCTGCTGCAGGACGCCGACACCTTCCGCTTCGACGGCTCGGACCTGATGCCCGCCCAGGTGGGTGCCGGCACCTTCTGGAGCGAGATGAACGCCTACGTCGGAGGTGAGAAGAGCGCCCAGGAAGCTGCCGACGCGATCGAGGAGAGCTGGCGAGGATGAGCGATGACCCGTTCCTGAAGATCGTCAACGGCCTCGTCGCGATCGTTCTGGGGGTCGGTGGCACCGCTGCGCTCTACTGGGTGCTCAACTTCCTGGCAGGGCTCCTGCCGGGCAAGTGGGACAGGCGGATCAAGCCCTACATCTTCATCGGGCCGGCCATCTTGGTGGTCGCCGTCTTCCTGGTCTACCCGGCGCTGATGACGGTGATCTTCAGCTTCGCCGACGCCAACAGCATCAACTGGGTGGGCTTCCAGAACTACGTGGACCTGTTCCAGGACCAGGAGTTCCTCGGCACCCTGCTCAACAACCTGCTCTGGATCCTCATCGTCCCGGCCGGCAGCGTAGTCGTCGGCCTGCTGGTGGCGGTCCTGGCAGACCGGCTCAAGGCGCTGCCGGAGCGGATCGCGAAGTCGGTCATCTTCATGCCGATGGCGATCAGCTTCGTCGGGGCGAGCACGATCTGGGGCTTCGTCTACGCGACCAGGTTCGCGCAGGGGGAGAATCAGATCGGGCTGCTCTCGGCGATCTCGACGAGCCTCGGGTTCGAGCCCGTCGCCTGGCTGCGCATCCAGACAGGCAACCTCAACGACCTGCTGCTGATCATCATCATGGTCTGGCTGCAGGCCGGGTTCGCGATGGTGCTGCTCTCCTCGGCGATCAAGGGTGTTCCCGACGACACCGTCGAGGCCGCGCGCATCGACGGTGCCAGCGAGCTCCAGATCTTCTTCAAGGTCGTCGTGCCGCAGATCTGGCCGACGGTGATCGTGGTCTTCGTGACCATCCTCATCCTGGTGATGAAGGTCTTCGACATCGTCTACGTGATGACCGGTGGTAGATCCGGCACCTCGGTGCTGGCCAACACCTTCGTCCTCGAGCTCTTCGAGTTCGGTGACGCCGGTCGAGCGGCGGCGGTCGTGGTGGTCCTGATGGTCGCCGTGATCCCGGTGATGATCTACCAGATGCGCCAGTTCAAGAAGCAGGAGGCCCGCTGATGAGGAGCTTCACCTTGGGCAGCCTCGCTGTCCGTGTGGGCATCGTGCTGCTGTGCGTGCTCTGGTTCATCCCGACCCTCGGTCTGCTGGTCTCGTCGTTCCGCGACGAGTCGGCGGTGAAGACATCGGGCTGGTGGACGGTCATCACCGACCCGTTCTCCCAGTGGACCTTCGACAGCTATGCGCAGGTCCTCGAGAGCGGCATGGCGAACGCGTTCGTGAACTCGATCGTGGTCTCCGTCCCCGCGACGGTGCTGCCGATCATGATCGCCGCGTTCGCTGCGTACGCGTTCACGTTCATGCGGTTCCCGGGGCGCAACGTGCTGTTCATGCTGATCGTCGGGTTGCTGGTCGTGCCTCTGCAGGTGGCCTTCGTGCCGCTGCTCAGCCTGTTCGGGGACTATGACCTCAACGGCACCTTCCTCGCGGTGTGGCTGGCTCACACCGGGTTCGGGATGCCGCTGGCGGTCTACATCCTGCGCAACTACATGTCGAGTCTGCCGCACGAGATCATCGAGTCGGCCGAGATCGACGGGGCCTCTCACTTCCAGACCTTCTGGAAGCTGATCGTGCCGATGTCGGTGCCCGCGCTGGCCGCGTTCGCGATCTTCCAGTTCCTCTGGGTCTGGAACGACCTTCTCGTCGCGCTGATCTTCCTCGGCGCCGGCGACAACGAGGTCGTCACGATCACCTTGCGTGACCTGATCGGTGACCGTGGGCAGGAGTGGCACCTGCTCACCGCGGGTGCGTTCATCACGATGACGGTGCCGCTGCTGGTGTTCTTCTCGCTGCAGCGCTACTTCGTCCGCGGGCTCACGGCGGGGTCTGTGAAGGGCTGACCAGAAGAGAGTCCGTACGTGGCGGACGCCCTGTCCTCGGACAGGGCGCCCGTTCGTCACGGACTGGGGGTTGCGCGGTCCAGGACCGCTCTCTGGTCGCCGCCCGAGAGCATGCCGTACGTCCCGCCGTGGCCGCCCAGGCGGCTGGCGCAGAAGATGTCGGCCACCTCGTCGGGGCTGTTCTGGATCAGGAGGCTGCCCTGGAGGAGGGTGGCCATGCTGCCGGCCAGGCGCCTGGCCGAGCGCTCCAGCTCCTCGGGGCTGGCCATGGACTCGCCCAGGAGGGCGAGGGTGGTGTCGACGGCCCGGTCGTAACGCTTGTCGGCGCCCTTGGCCCTACCGACCTCGGTGATCCAGGCATCCAGGACC
The DNA here is from genome assembly GCF_050699375.1 of Nocardioides sp. Lineage (GTDB taxonomy): Bacteria > Actinomycetota > Actinomycetes > Propionibacteriales > Nocardioidaceae > Nocardioides. The sequence continues at coordinate 10,404 of NZ_JBOHDN010000250.1, forward strand.
TCGGGCTCGCGCTGGATGGCGCGCAGGACGTCGAGGGCGTTGACGTTGCCGGAGCCCTCCCAGACCGAGTTGAGCGGGGACTCGCGGAAGAGCAACGGCATCACCGAATCCTCGACGTAGCCGTTGCCGCCCAGGCACTCCAGCGCCTCCGCGACCATCGCCGGGGTGCGCTTGCAGACCCAGAACTTCGCCAGCGGGAGGCCGATCCGGCGCAGGGCCCGCTCGTGCTCGTCGTCGGGCCGGTCGACCGCCGCGGCCAGGCGCATCCCGAGCGCGGTGGCCGCCTCGGACTCGACGGCCAGATCGGCGATGACGTTCTGCATCAGGGGCTTGTCGGCCAGGACACCGCCGAAGGCGGAGCGGTGGGCGACGTGCCAGCCGGCCTCGGCCACGGCCCGCCGCATCAGGGAGGCGGAGCCCAGCACGCAGTCGAGGCGGGTGGCAGCGACCATGTCGATGATGGTGCGTACGCCGCGCCCCTCCTCACCCAGGCGGTAGGCCGTCGTGCCGCGGAACTCCAGCTCGGAGCTCGCGTTGGACCGGTTGCCGAGCTTGTCCTTGAGCCGAACCACGTCCAGCCGGTTCCGCTCGCCCGAGGGCAGGACGCGGGGGAGGAGGAAGCAGGTCAGGCCGTGGGGCGCTTGGGCGAGGACGAGGAAGACGTCGTTCATCGGGGCCGAGGTGAACCACTTGTGCCCGTGCAGCTCGTAGACGTCGGCGTCGACGGGGTGCGCCTCGGTGATGTTCTGGCGTACGTCGGAGCCGCCCTGCTTCTCGGTCATCCCCATCCCCGCCAGCGCGCCGAGCTTCTCGGCAGGATCCCGGACGCCGAAGTCGTAGGTCGTGGAGGCGAGCCTCGGCACCCACTGCTCCGCGAGCGGCTCGCTGGCCCGCAGCGCAGGGACCGCTGCGTACGTCATCGAGATCGGGCACATGTGGCCGGGCTCGGTCTGGGACCACGCGAAGAAGCCGGCGGCGCGGCGTACGTGGGCATGCTCGCCCTCTGCGGAGTCCTTCTCGGCCAGAGCCCAGGGCGCGGCGGCCAGGCCGTGGCCGACCGCCTTCTCCATCAGCCAGTGCCAGGAGGGATGGAAGGTGACCTCGTCCACGCGGTTGCCGTAGCGGTCGTAGGGGACCAGCTCGGGGTGGAACCGGTTGGCCAGGCGGCCGTGCTCCTGCGCCTCCGCGCTGCCGGCCTCCGCACCCAGCGTGGCGAGGGACTCGAGGGTCTCCTCGTCGGCGTGGCACAGAACGGCGGCGGCCAGCGCCGCGTCGCCGGTGACCACGTTGTGGCCGGCGAGCGGGGGAGCCTGGTTCGTGACACGGCGGATGTCGGGGGCACTCATACAGGAGACGATAGAGGTTGGGCTATAGGGTCGGTTCGTGTCCGAGACGAGCGCGTACGCCCCGAAGTGGGCTGATGCCGGGCAGGTCTCGCTTCCGGAGACCGTGCGGTCGCCGTGGTGGCAGCTCGGCCGCCGGCTGCTGGCCGCGCTGGCGATCCTGGTCGGCACCGTTCTGCTGGTCTATCTCGACCGCGATGCGTACGCCGACAACAACGACCCCACCGGCGCGATCAGCCTGATGGACGCGATCTACTACACGACGGTGACGCTGAGCACGACGGGATACGGCGATATCGCGCCGGTCGAGGCACACGCCCGGATGATCAACGCGTTCATCATCACGCCGGCTCGCATCGCGTTCCTGGTGCTGCTGATCGGCACCACCCTCGAGGTTCTGACCAAGCAGGGCCGTGACCTCATCCGAGTCGCACGTTGGAGGAGAAGGATGGCCCAGCACATCGTCGTCGTCGGCTATGGCACCAAGGGACGCAGCGCCGTGGAGACGCTGCTCACCAGCGGTGCGGACCCCGAAGAGTTCGTCGTGGTCGACCCCGACCCGGTGGCGCGCTCCGATGCCCACTCCGACGGGCTCGCGGTGGTCACCGGCGACGCGACCCGACGGGACGTGCTGATGCGTGCCGGGGTCAAGGACGCCGAGCAGGTCATCATCACCACGAACCGTGACGACTCCAACGTGCTCACGATCTTGACGGTGCGCCAGGTCAACCCCGAGGCGTGGATCGTCGCAGCTGCCCGCGAGCGGGAGAACGCGCCGCTGATGAAGCAGTCCGGCGCCGACTCGGTGATCACCTCCGCCGACGCGGTGGGCCGGCTGATGGGTCTGTCCACCATCTCGCCGACCCTGGGATCGGTCATGGAGGACCTGCTCAACTCCGGCACCGGGCTGGAGGTGGCCGAGCGCGACCTGCTGGTCAACGAGGTCGGCAAGCAGCCCCAGCTGCTCGCGGACCAGGTGATCGCGGTCGTACGCGACGAGAAGGTCTTCCGCTACTTCGACCCGGTCGTCGGCACGCTCTCGCGTGGGGACCGGCTGGTCGTCGTACGTGCCGCGAAGGAGCTGCCCTGGGCGCCGCGTCCGGGGACGCACGGCGAGGAAGCCGCGGAGTAGCCGTCCCGAAATAGAAGTTAGCCGCTGGAGTCTCGGGTCACCAGCGGCTAACAAGAAGAACACTAACCGACGATCCGGTGATCATCAAAGAGTTGCGCTGCGCTTTTATGAAGATGGCCCGAACGGGCTATGCGGGGTAGTTCTAGCCGATGGAGTGGACGCGCGGGATGGCAGCGGTTTCGGCGGTGCGCGGTATGCCTGGGATGATGTACGCATGACCGAGGCGCCCCACAGCCCCGGGTCTGCCGACGAGCAGCCGGGCCTGTCCCAGAACGAGACGAGACTGCTCGACTTCGAGCGTTCCTGGTGGTCGTCCGGCACCGGCCGTGACGAGGCGGTCCGCGACCAGCTGGGGATGAGTGCGGCCGAGTACCACCGTGCCGTCATCGACCTGATCGACAAGCCCGAGGCGCTCGCCTACGACGGCGTCCTGGTGCGCCGGCTGCGGCGACAGCGCGACGCGCGGCGTACGCAACGCTCGAAGGGCCCCCGCCCATAGCCCCGGCGGGCTAGGCCCGATAGCCCGCTCGGATCATTTGCAGATACTTGCACTGCAAGTGCTTGCATAGTTGCGTACGTGTTGGCTACTGTTCTTCTTGTCAGCCGCTGGTGACCCGAGACGCCAGCGGCTGACTTCTGTTTTCGAGCGAGCCGTCCAGACCTCAGCCGAGAAGTCACCTCTGCAGGCCGAGAAGTCACTTCTGCAGGCCGAGAAGTCACTGGCGTGCCAACTCGGCCTGCAGAAGTG
>NZ_JBOHDN010000251.1:0-6097 GCF_050699375.1 Nocardioides sp.
GGCGGCGCGCATGGCTACCAGGTGCGGTCCGAACTGCAGAGCTGGGGTGCGGAGACTTGGGCCAAGATCAAGCCCGGCTCGATTTATCACGCGCTGAAGAAGGCGGCGGCTGATGGCCTCCTCACCGAGCACGCCGAGCCGGGCGACTCCGGGCCGGAGCGCGTTCTGTACCGCGCGACAGCTAGGGGACGTGAAGAGATAGTCGAACTGGTCCGCGACGGTCTGCGGCGCACCCATGACCCCACCATGCTCGACGCGGCCATCGCCATGTTGCCCATGCTGACCAGGACAGATGCCGTCGCGCACGTTAACGAGCGGGTCGCGCGCCTGGAAGCGGAGCTCGTAGGGCAGGCCAAGGGGTGGGAGAACCCGAACCCCGACATTCCCGAACACGTCCGCGATCAGGCCGAACTGTGGGCAGGACACGCACGCACCGAACTGGAGTGGGCCAAGAGCCTGAGCAAACGACTGTCTGAGGGCGCCTACACCATGGCCGATGATCCGGGTTCGTGGCGAACGGTCCCCGATCACCTCGAGAAGCGCTTCTAGTCAAACTTGACAAGACGTTCCTCCTCGTGCACTCTGGCCAAGTAATCAAACTTGGCTAGCGCTCAACTAACCCGTTCGCAACACCGAGAGAGGGAGCGAACCCATGGGAAAGCTCGCGATCGAGACGAGAGGGTTGAAGAAGAGCTTCGGCAAGACCCACGCGGTCGCCGGTGTGGACCTGGCCGTGAGCGCCGGGGGCGTGTACGGCGTGCTCGGTCCGAACGAGGCGGGCAAGACCACGACGATCCGGCCCACTCGGCCAACGCCATCACCGGTACCAAGCCCGGAACTCCCGAAACCGGCCCGAAGTGCAAGTCACGGAGGGGGCAGCCCACGTAATTCAGTCCTGGTCGACATGCTCCGACGGTGACGACCACGCATCGAGAAATGGAGAGAAGCAGTGAACGAGATGACACTTCGTGTGACGTCCGCCGACGGTACGAGGATCGCCTACGACCGGAAAGGCACTGGCCCGGCGGTGATCCTCGTCGGCGGCACCCTAGACGACGGCGCTGAGAACGCGCCGCTGGCCCGGCTCCTTGCCAACCACTTCACGGTCTACAATTACGCACGACGCGGCCGGGGCGCCAGCGGCAATACACCGCCGTACGCCGTGGCGCGGGAGGTGGAAGACCTCGACGCGCTGATTGCGACAGCCGGCGGCTCAGCTCACGTGTACGGCGCCTCATCTGGCGGCGCCCTCGCGCTGGAGGCAGCAGCGGCAGGTTCGGCGATCGACAAGATCGCGGTGTGGGATGTGCCGTACGTGATCGGGGACGACCTGTGGCCGAGGTTCAATCAGTACCTCGCGGACACCCACGAGGCATACAAAGCCGGGCGGGACGAGGAGCTCCTGGAACTGTTCATGAGGCTTACCGGCGGACCCGACGCGGACATCGCGGCTGGCAAACAGCACCCGATATGGACCTCGTCCGTCGCGCTCGCCCACACGCTCGTCAAAGACGCCGTGATCCTCAATGACTACAAGATCCCCACGAACCGACTTGCCCGCATCACTCAGTCGGTCCTGGTGACCACCGAGGGTCCGACCACCGAGCCCCAGTTCGCAGGCCTCCCGACCGACTTCTTCGACCGCGCCGCGAAAGCGATAGCCGCTGCCATCCCCCAGACCGAACGACACACGCTCGACGGGCAGGGACACGTCGTCGCCCCCGAACTCATGGCCCGTGTGCTGAAGACGTTCTTCAACCAGTAGCCCGTCGACTGATCAGGTCGCGACCGTGGGTCGCTTCGGAACGCAGGCCCATCGGCCACGTCAGCATCGGTCGGTGAGCGGCGACTCCTGAGTTCCGGAGTCTCGCCGCGCGTTGGCGCGAACGCGATCTGCAAGCCTGCGATCCCTTCCCCATGACGGGTGCGCCGATGACGCGGACCTTGCCGCGAGCTCGTCAACTGGGCAGCCAGCGCACGGACTCTGCTCCGCAACGACCTGGTCACCGCGGAATCCGGGCCCGCGCGCGACTTCTACGTCGCGGTCTTCGGCTACACGTTGGATGCCAACCCGGACATGCCCGAGCTCGACTTCACGTTCCTGCGCAGACCGGATGGCCACGAGATCGGCGGCATCGCCGGTGACCCAAAGGCCACGAAGTCCCGTTGGGGGACCTTGTTCCAGGTGGACGACGCCGATGCGGCGGCGCGGCGAGCGGTCGACGCGGGCGGGGCCTCGGCCGAGCCCTACGACACGGTCTACGGGCGGGTCGCGAACATCACGGACCCGTTCGGCACGGAGTTCGATGTCTGTGCGGCGATGACGAGCTGAACCGGCGGTCAGCTGGCCGAGGGTCGAGCTCGGCAAGACGCGCGTGGATGTCGGTGTGGACCTCCACGTCGCTGATCGCACCCAAGCCGCGATGTTGGCGCGTGAGGCCGGGTTGGGGCACGTCCGCAATGATGAGTGAGTGAAGCTGAGCCGTTCATCGTTGAGCGACCTGGTCGTCGCAGCCGTGCTGCTGGTGCTCGCACTGCCGATCTCGGTGGGTCTGGTACGCGGCGCGGCGCCATGGGTGATCGTCGCTTTCGGCGTGCTGAGCGCTGCCCTTGCGGCGAGTCTCGTGTGGCGGCGCGTGCACGCGGTCGGCAGCTTCTGGGTGGCGAGCGGCGTGATGCTCGGGCTGCTGGCGCTGCCCAACCTGTCCGAGGGTCCCTCGGTGATCTTCGTCCCGCTCAGCACGCTGTACCTGGTCATGATCTACACGGTCGCTGCCGAGACCGGTGCCCGGGCACTCCCCCTGGCCGTGTCGGCCGTCGGGCTTGCGCTGGTCGTCGCGCGGACCACGGTGGACCCACCGGAGCCACTTGACTGGCCGGCCTTCTGGGCCTTCGTCGTAGCGGCCGTCGCCGCGGTGGGCGCCAGCTGGGCGTTCGGCAGCTACCACCATGCCCGTCGCCAGCTGCGCGATCGTCAGCTGCGCGAGGGCATCCGCAGGGAGCGCGAGCTGATCGCTCGGGAGGTGCACGACGTCGTGGCGCACTCCTTGGCCGTCATGGTCACCCAGGCCGACGCGGCCCTGCTGGTGATGGACCGGGATCCGCAGCGGGCCCGCGACATGGTCGGGACCGCGCTCCGCACCGGTCGCGAGGCGATGGCCGAGATGCGTGGCGTGCTCTCGCTGCTGCGCGAGGAGTCCCCCAGCGTACGACCGGTCGAGTCGCTCGAGGACCTGGAGTCGCTGGCTGCTTCGTTCCGCTCCGAGGAGGTACGGGTCGACCTCGACGTCACCGGCGACGATGGTGCTCACGGTGAGGTGGCCCGGGCGGCGTACCGGATCATCCAGGAGTCCCTGACCAACGCCCTCAAGCATTCACGCCGGCCACTGGTCTGTCGCGTGTCGGTCGAGGTCACGCGCGACACGGTCCGCGTTTCCGTGCGAGACGACGGACCGGGCATCGAGGCCACGCGCAGCGGCCGGGACGGCTTCGGAATCACCGGCATGCGAGAACGGGTGCGCAGTCTCGCAGGCAGCCTCGAAGTCTCCAGCAGCGGCAACGGCACGGAGGTGGTCGCATGCCTTCCGAACACCTGATCCGGGTGCTGGTGGCCGACGACCAGGAGCTGATCCGTTCGGCGCTGGCGACGGTGGTCGGGACCCAGGAAGATCTGGATCTCGTCGGGACGGTCCCGAGCGGCGAGGACGCCGTACAGGCCTGCCTCGAGCATCGGGTCGACGTCGTACTGATGGACATCCGGATGGGCTCCCTCGATGGCATCGGGGCGTGCACCGAGATCCGCAGGCTCCGCCCGGAGACCCGGGTGCTGATCCTGACCACCTTCGACCTCGACGACTACCTGTTCGGCGCCCTGGCCGCCGGCGCGGGCGGCTTCCTCACCAAGGACACGCCGGGTCTCGAGGTGGCGGCAGCTATCCGGGAGGTGTACGCCGGCCGTTCCGTCGTCTCACCCCGAGCGACCCGCGCCCTGATCGACCAGATCGCGCACAAGGTGCCCAGGAACGAGATCGCGGCGCTGGAATTCTCCACACGGGAGCGGGAAGTGATGGAGCTGCTCGCCCGCGGGCTCTCCAACGCCGAGATCGGTCAGGAGCTGTTCGTCGCCGAGTCCACGGTGAAGACCCACGTCGGCAGTCTGATCCGCAAGCTCGGCGTACGCGACCGACTGCATGTCGTTGTGTGGGCCTACCAGAACGGCGCGATCTGAGATCCCTCCTGAGGTGGAAGAGGTCGGCACCTTTGGTGGAGCCGGGCACGGGCGGCGGGTCGCCAGCATGGACGCATGCTGAAAATACCTCGTCTCGTACTGATTCTCCTGGCACCGCTGACACTGACCGCCGGCTCGGTCCACTCGTTGCTCACCGGCGGCCTACATCCGCTTGCCGACCCTGCCGACAACTTCGGGCAGTCGCTCGGCCCGTTCGGGTCCGGGTTCGCGGCAGCGTGGTGCCTGGTCGTCGCCGCCGCGTTCGTCTTTGCCTGCGGCAGCCTGCGAGCCCGCCCCGGGTCGTGGCTCGGCGACCGGCGGCGACCGATCGCGCTGACGGCCGGGGTGGTCGGTCTGCTGACCCTCGACCACACCCTGCTGATGCTGCTCGGCTACCTGCCGATGATCATCGGCCTGGTGGTCACCGGCAGGGGCGGCACGCTGGCCGACCTGGCCTCGCCCGGGCTGGCGATCCAGGTGTCGGTCGCGATCTCGATCGTGACGCTGCTGCTGGCGCTGCGCGCGTCGGTGACGCGTGAGGCCGGGCCGGTCACCGAGGTGGAGCTGGCCGAGGCCACGCGGCGCACCCGACGCTGGACCAAGATCGCGATCGAGGCACCGCTCGTGTACGCCCTGACCCGGGTGCTGATGTACTTCGAGGTGCCCGGCTTCACGGCTCCTGGAATCGATCTCGAGGTCCGGCTCGCCGGCCTCGGGCTGGCCGTCGCGGCCGTGTTCGGCGCGGTGCTCACCTGGGGCCTGATCAGGCCCTGGGGCGAGCGGTTCCCTCGGTGGATGATCGGTCTCGCCGGTCGTCGGGTGCCGATCGACCTCGCCGTCCTGCCGGCGCTCGCCGTCGCCGGCCTGGTCCTGGCAGCGTCTCGCGCCATCGCCGTCGGCGCGTTCGCGGCCGGTAGCGACGGGTGGCGCGAGCAGCTCGAGGCGCCGCTGATCGCGGTGCCGCAGCTGCTGTGGCCGCTGTGGGGTGTGGCGCTGGCCCTCGCGGCCCTCGCGTACCAGCGTCGCCGACGGATCGCCGACCGGCTCGGCAACACCGAGTCGATGGCGCTGTCGCCGCGATCCTCACGTGAGGGCGAGCCGCACGACCTCACCGCATGGAAGCGGTCGGTCTCGGGTACCTGTTCGCCATGGCGGGCTTCGTTCTGGACATGGTGGGCGCCACGGTTGCAGTGCTCATCGTCCTGATGCTGCTCGCGGCCACGGCTGGATTCCTCCTGGCGGGGCTCGAGCGTCGACGGGCACGCAGGATCCACCGCGATCTCGTCGGGATGCGCGATGAGCGCCGACGGCACCGCCGCTAGTGCCGTGGCTTCCCGGCACAGCTGATGCAGGTGCGCGCCACCGGGCGCGCCTCGAGCCGGCCGTCGCCGATCGGCCGCCCGCAGTCCTCGCAGATCCCGTAGGTGCCCGTGTCCAGGCGCTCCGTGGCAGCGTCGATCTCGTCGAGGTGCCGTCGTGCTTGACGTACGAGCGCTTGGACCTGGGATCGCTCGAAGGCGATCGTGGCGCCCTCAGGGTCGTGCTCGTCGTCTGCGTTGGTGTCTCGCGAGGCGGCGATGACGGCGTCGAAGTCGCTTGTCAGATCAGCAAGGCGGGCGAGCGTCAGCCGACGCTCGGCGTCCAGCCGCTCACGAGCCTGGTCGATGTCGTCGATGCCGGCACGTCCTCAGTCGAAGACGGACCAGCAGATGTCGTTGCGGATCCGCTGGTCGTCGAGGACGAGCTCGCGGATCGGCTCGGGGAGCTGCTCTCGCTGCCATCGGCACTCCTGGCGCCCGGCCTCCACGGCTTCGCCAGGAGGTGCGGCGTCGCGCGCCGCCCTGATGGCGTACGCAGCAGCACCCAGGT
>NZ_JBOHDN010000252.1:0-20739 GCF_050699375.1 Nocardioides sp.
GACCTCGCGCTCGGGGTAGACCTTTCCCGGCTCGAAGGCCTGCGCGAGCCGGTTGAGCACGACCAGCTTCTTGACATGCTTCGACGGGATCGTCAGCAGCCGCCCGTCCTCGCCGAAGAACCGTCGCAGGGTCTCGGCGTCGTCGGGTCGGGGGTGCCAGGTCGCGCGGGTCACCTTCTCATCGTGGCCGATCCGGCTCGGCGATGCGACTGGTTTGTCTGCCGGGCCCGGGCCCGGCAGACGAGGTCGTGGGCGGCGGCCGCCCAGTCGGCGTACTCGAACTCGAATCCCGCTTCTCGCAGCCTTCCCGGGACGACGCGACGGCTCTTGAGGAGCAGCTCGGTGTCCGTACGCAGCGCCCAGGCCCCGATCTCCGCCATCCAGCGGGTGGCGGGCAGCGCGATCGGCATCCCGGCCTCCTTCCGCAGCGTCCGCATCAGGTCGCGCTGGGGCAGTGGTCCTGGTGCTGCCAGGTTCACCGGTCCGGCGATGTCCTCGCGCTCGATGAGCAGATCGCAGGCGCGTACGAAGTCGGTCTCGTGGATCCAGGAGACGAACTGGTCGCCGCCGGCGACGGGGCCGCCGAGGCCGAGGCGCGCCATGGCGAGGAGCACGTCGAGGACGCCGCCCTTGTCCGGGCTCATCACCATCGCCGAGCGGAGCGCGACCTTGCGGGTGCGGGGTGTCGCCGCGGCGGCCTGCTCGGCCTCCCAGCGCTTGGCGATCCTTGTGGAGAACTCCCAGTAAGCGGGGGTATCGGGCTCACTGCCGCCGAGGATGCCGGTCGCCTCGTCGTTGGGCGCGTCGAAGCGGTGGGCGTAGATCGTCGCGGTGCTCATCTGCAGCCAGGAGTGCGGGGGAGCGGACGCCGTCGCGATCGCCTCCCCGACGACCCTGGTCGACTCGATGCGCGAGTCCATCATCTGCGTCAGGTTGGCGTCGGTGTAGCGGCAGCTGACCGTTCTGCCCGCGAGGTTGACCACCACGTCCGCGCCATCGATCTCGTCCGCCCAGGGACCGATCCTCCGGCCGTCCCAGGCGAGATGGCGTGCGCCTTCCTCCAGCTGCTCCGGGTGTCGCGAGAGCACCACGACCTGATGTCCTCGCGCGCTCCAGGCGCGTCGCAGGATGCCTCCGACCTGGCCGGTTCCACCGGGGATGACGATCTTCATGGGATTGACCATAGGGCTATTTGAGCGGTCGCTCAATCCTGCGTTATGGTGATGTTGAGCGAATGCTCAATCGTGATCCTGGGAGGCGCACGTGGCGGGTCGGATGTGGTCGGTGCTCTGGGCGTTCTGGCGGGGCTGGCTCTTCGGAGTGGTGCTCGGGCTCGTGCTCGGGGCGGGTCTCGGGACGTTCTTCATCCCGGTGGTGGGGACGGTCTACGGGGTCGCGATCGGGGTGCCGCTCGGTGCGGTCACGGGTCTGGCGGCGGCCGTGCTGATCGCGCCGGTTGCCCTGCTGCGGCCGTCGATTCTCGGGGACCGGGTCTGGCCGGGCGTCGTGTCCGCTGCGCTCGCGCTCCTGGTGTCCGGGAAGGTGGTTTTCCGCGGGCTCGACAGCGGGAATCTCTTCGACGTCGGAGTCGTGGGCGGGGTCGCCGCCGTGGCCGGGGTGCTGTCGGCATGCTTCGGGCCGGCGATGATCCGACGCGTACGAATCCGGTTTCTGCATGCTCCTTCGGTCGGTGCCCTCGGCGCCGCGATCGGTGGGCTGGTCGCGGCGGGTCGGGTCGCCGTCGAAGGATGGCCCGAACCGGCGGTGATCATCGGGTTCACGTTCGGTGGGATCGTGACCGGAGGCATACTCGGGCTGACGTTGGTCGCCTTCAACCTGCTCGTCACCAAGGAGCCCGCCGCAGAATGAACCCCACCAAGGCCAAGCTGATGCTGGCGGTGACCGACCTGCTCAAGGAGGACGGGATCGCGGGACTCTCGGCGCGGGCGATCGCGACCCGGGCTGACGTCAACCAGGCCCTGGTCTTCTACCACTTCGGCACCGTCGTGGACCTCGTCGACCAGGCGTGCCGGGCGGCGACGGACGAGGTGGCGGCGTCATACCGTGACGAGCTCGCAGAGGTGACCTCGCTCAGTGAGCTGCTGGACCTCGGGCGGGGGCTTCACGAGCGAGAGCGAGCCGCCGGAAACATCACGGTCATGGCCCAGCTCCTGGCCGGCGCACAGCGGGACAAGACCCTGGCGGAGACGGCGCGCTATGCACTGGCGCGGTGGAACGAGGAGATCGAGGCTGCCGTCACTCGTGCTCTGCAAGGAGGCCCTGTCGAGGGCGTGGTGGATGCCGTCGGGTTGTCCCGGGCGATCAGCTCGGCGTTCATCGGTCTGCTCATGTACGACGGCGTCGACCGCCCCGGCGCCGAGTCGGCCTTCGCCTCGCTCGAGCAGCTCGGCGCGCTGGTCGAGGTCATCGAGGATCTCGGGCCCGCCGCCCGGCTAGTCCTCCGCTCCCGGCTCAAGGGTCGCTAGCGTCCAACTGACCCTGGGGAGGGTTATCCGAGCCAGGTTCGGACAACCCTCCCCAGGGTGCCGCCACAGCACCAAGGCCGCCGCCTCGGGTGCCTCAGCCGTCTAGGGCGGTGCGGGCCATCACGAGACGGTCGGCGCAGCGTACGGGCATGGTCTGCCAGTAGTAGGGGAAGGTCATGACGGCGATGAAGAGGGCCCAACCGCGGCTGCGAAGCCAGGTGGCGTCGTCGAGGTCGAGGATCCTGCGGAACTCGTCGCGGCCGGCGGCGTCGAGGAGCTCCCAGGCGCAGATCAGGTCGGCGGGGGGGTCGCCGACGGAGAGCGCGCCGAAGTCGAGTACGGCGGTGAGGCGGCCGTCGCGGGCGAGGAGGTTCTCGGCGAGCAGGTCGCCGTGGAGCCAGTGCGGGTCGGCCTGCGCCGGCGGAAGTGCCATCACCTGGTCCCAGACGGTCTCGACCGCGTCCAGGTCCAGCTCGAGATCGGCGAGCTCGCGACACTCACGCAGCCACGACCGGACGTCGGAGTCGAAGCCGGCGATCGGCTCGCCGCGATACCAGCGCAGCTCGGGGTCGGCGAGCGCCTTCTGGGGCACCTCGGTACGGCGGAGCCCGGTCACGACCGAGGCCAGATCCGCGGCGGCTACGTCGCCCGCGCCGGGGGCGGGCTTCTCGCCGTTGAGCCAGTGCACCACGCTCCATCGCTCGGGGTAGCCGAAGCCCGGCTCGCCGACCGTCACCACCTCCGGTGTCGCCACCGCGAGATTGGGCGCGAACCCGGGCAGCCAGCGCGCCTCCTGCGTGATCGTGGAAGATCCGCCGGGCTGGCGGGGGAGGCGTACGAGATGCTCCTCGCCCAGCCGGAAGAGCCGGTTCGTCGATCCGGTCGAGTCCAGCGGGCGGAGAGGAAGGTCTGCGTACGCGGCGAGGTCTCGCCTCAGCAGGGACCGCACCAGGTCCTCGTCGATCATCAGCTCGTCGTCGTGCATCCGGGCGCTCATCAGGGCCGAGCCAATCACGCCTGTGGCCGGCTCCGCGCGGGATTTTCCGAAGGTCAGACGAGGGTGATCGAGACGAGCGCGCGGTCGCCGACCTGGAGGTCCTCGCGGCGGCGTACGTCCTTCTTGAGCGGCAGCGCGTAGCCGTCCTGGCCTGGGAAGACCGAGGTCCTCCAGGTGGTCGTGCCGATCCTGGCCTCGACCTTCACCGACCCGAAGCCGCGGGGCGGACCGATCACCATCGATGCCTCCCGGATCTCCTCGGTTACCTCGGGCGGAGCGGTCACGAAGATCCAGGCGTCGGTCTCGCCCTTCCACGGCCACAGCTCGGCCTCGAACTCCCAGGTCTCCATGTGCTCATCCTCCCCCAAACCCCATCCGGAAACCGCTACGCCGCCTGGGCGGCCGCGGACTAGGGTGCGGCCATGGCCGCCGATCCTCGCTCCCTCGCCCAGAGACTCGCCGACACCCGTGCTCGTCTGGAGAACGACATCGACCTGTGGATCGCCTCCGCGCAGGAGGATCAGCCCTGGCTGGTGCCGATCTCGTTCGTGTGGTGGGAGGGCGAGATCTGGATCGCGAGCATGGGTGGCGCGCGCACCCAGCGCAACCTCTCGGCCTCCCCGGTCGTACGCCTGGCGCTCGGCGAGCTGCGCGACGTGGTGATCATCGACGGGCGTGCCGAGGTCGACCCGATGGAGCGTACGCCGAAGCGGGTCCTGGAGATCTACGCCGAGAAGCAGGGCGGCGACCCGAGCAGCTGGGCGGACAGCCTGATCCGAGTCCGGCCGACGAAGATCCAGGCCTGGCGGGAGTCGAACGAGCTCGAGGGACGCCACCTGATGCGGAACGGCCGCTGGCTGGACGAGTGAGGTCGGCGGCTCCGACAGGTTCGGCCAGGCCGAACGGTTGAGCCAAAACTGTCGGTGCTCCCTGCTTAGGTAGTGCCGAGGACGACATCCGATCCAGACGGAGGAGATGTCATGACCATCAGCACGACCATCGACGAGGAGATCGATCGGCTCGAGGACGAGTTCCCCGAGCGCGCGGAATGTGAGTGCAGCTGCGGCAGTCCGGACAGCGACGTCGAGCCTTGTGGTGAGGTGGCGGCGTACGCCGTGACGGTGCTCTGCCCCGACGACCGGTGCACCCACACCTACCTGCTGTGCAGGGAGTGCCGGGACCAGTGGGTGCAGAACTGTCCACCGCCCCACCGGCTTCGAGTCGCAGCGCTCGGCTGAGGTGCTCGAAGCCGGTGGGACGGCGATGGATCATCGCGCCGGAACGACCCATACATCGGCGACCGACGGGTCGTAGTCGGCACCGGTGTCCTGGAACCGCATCCGCACCGAGCCGTCCGAGGTCAGCGCCGATGGCTCCACCAGGAACTGGTGGGTCATCGTGCCCTCTCCGCTGTCGGTGCGGCGCAGGTCGACGCTGTGCGCGACCGCACCATCGAGCGCGACGTCGTAGGTCTTGCGCCTGGCGCCGTCGAACGTCTCGACGATGCGGACCACGAACGCTCGGTCGGTGGGAACCTCGGCATCGAACTCGAACCACCCCTCAGGGAAGGAGGAGTGTGTGTAGCGGCGGGTCAGCCCGGCCTCCTGGCTGCTCCCCGACCGCTCGGAGGCGGTCAGTCCGTGCGCCGTCTCCGAGCCCGTCTCGCCCAGATCGACGTGGTCGGTCGACTCGGACGGCGGCGTCGCGAGTCCGACGGTCACGGTGGCCGCCGCCTGCTCCGTCGGCGTCGCTCCGGTCGCGACGATCAAGGAGGCGGGGCCGGCCACGACGGTCTGCGGCACGACGACGTCGATGGCGACGTCGGCGTCCTGCCCTGCCGGGATCTCGTAGTCGACCGGATCAGCCGACCAGCCGCCGGGGCCGGTCAGCGAGAGCTCGCCGCTCTGGGTGACCTTGCTGCGGTTGTGCAGCACCGCGGTGACGGTCGCGGTCTGGCCACCGTCGACCGACGCCGGGCTGCTCGACGTCGCGGTGATCTCCACCGGGGACCCCACCATCAGGGTTCCGCCGACCGGGAGCGTGGCGGCGCCACCGGAGCGGCTGTAGGAGACCGCACCGGTCAGGTCCACGGGTCCGACCTCGGCACCCTCAGGCACCTTGACGGCATAGGCGTGCTCGACCTGCTTGCCGGCCGGCACCTCGTCGGTCGGCGAGCCGTCCGGCGTTGCCGTCCACCCGTCCGGTACGTCGATCGACGAGCTCACCTCGCTCAGCGGCTTCTTGCCGGTGTTCTCGATCCGCACCGAGACCCCGACGACGTCGCCGGGGAGGACCTCCTCGGTGGGCACCTGCAGGGTGGAGACGGCGCCGACCAGGCGCGCAGACGCACGCGAGAGACTCTTCTCGATCGCTGTCAGTCGATCGCGCAGCCCGGCAGCTGCCGCTTCCGCGAGCACGCCGTTGTCGGCGTACATCTGGATGGATCGGTCCAGCCTCGCGGCCGCCGCGAGGCCACGATGGACCGCCTCGGCGGCGTCCTCCTCGTCGGCGTCGCTGGCGAGCTCCCACGCCTCGTCGATCTCGCCACGCAGCACCTTGGTCCGCCTCTCGAGGTCGCGCTCGGCTGCCTTGCCGCCGGGACCCTCGAGGCGCAGCTTTGAGACGTCCGCGGCCGTCGCAGCCGCCTCCGCCCGAGCGGCACCGACGTCACCGAGCGCCGGGGCGACCGCGAAGCTGTAGTCGCCGGACCCGACCTCCAGAACGACCACGTCCCCGTCCTGCCGGACGAAGTCGATGTCCTTCGAGTCCTCGATCGGCGAACCGTCCTCGGTCACCGCCCACCGGTTGGCGGCCGGGATCCGTACCTCGGCGGTCGTGTTCGCGGGCACGGTGATGTCCAGCGTCATCGGCCCGTCGTCGGTGGCCCAGGCACTGCTCACCGTGCCGTACGGGGTCTGGAGGCTGTAGTCGACGTTGTCGATGCCCTCGCCCGGCTCGGGTGCGATCCGCACCTTGCGGTAGCCGGGCTCGGCCGCCGAGACCCCGGCCATGGTGCGATACATCCACTCGCCGACGGCGCCGTAAGCGTAGTGGTTGAACGAGTTCATGCCGACGTCGTTGAACGAGCCGTCCGGGTTGATCGAGTTCCAACGCTCCCAGATCGTGGTCGCGCCCTTGCCGATCTCGTATCCCCACGACGGGTAGTCCTGGTGCTGCAGCAGCCGGTAGGCGATGTCGGTGCGACCGGCCTCGGTCAGCGCCGGCAACAGTCCGTCGACGCCGAGGAAGCCGGTGGAGAGGTGGAAGTCACGCCGCTCGAGCGTCTGCACGAACTGGTCATAGACCTCCTCGCGCCGGTCCTCGGGCTCGAGATCGTTGGTCAGGGTGAGGATGTACGCCGTCTGGCTGTCCCCCTTGACGGAGCCGTCGGCACCGATGAAAGCCTCCTGGTACGCCGCTCGGATGGCCTCGTAGCGGGCCTGGTAGGCCGCGGCGTCCCCGTCCCTGCCGATGGCCTTCGCCATCTGCGCGAACTCACGGGTGCTCTTCGCCACGAACGCGGTGTCGAGCACGTCCGCGGGCGTCGGGTCGTCGAGGTTGAGCCAGTCGAGGTAGCCGCCGGCGGATCGGATGTGGCCGGTCGAGTCGGCGTCGAGGAAGTCGACGTAGCGCTTCATCATGTCGTAGTTCTCCGTGATGACGCCGGTCTCGCCGTACGCCTGCCACAGGGTCCACGGCACGTGCACGCCGGCGTCCATCCAGCCCGCCGACTCGTAGCCGCCGTCGAAGCGACCCGGGACGACAGGAGCGACGCCGGGCAGCGAGCCGTTCGGGCGCTGGGTGTCGCGCAGGTCCTGGAGCCACTTGGTCAGGAACGACTCCGAGTCCATGTTGTAGACCGCGGTCCGGGCGAACACGTTGATGTCGCCGGTCCATCCCATCCGCTCGTCGCGCGCCGGGGTGTCGGTCGGGATGGAGAGGAAGTTGCCGCGCATTCCCCACACGATGTTGCTCTGCAGCTGGTCGACCAGCTCCGAGCTGGTGTCCAACGTGCTGGTCAGGTCACCGTCGGTGCCCACGACGACGCCCACGATGTCGTCGGCGTCCGGCGCCTCGTCCACGCCCGAGACCTCGACGTAGCGGAAGCCGTGGAAGGTGAAGGACGGCTCGTACGTCTCCGGCTCGTCGGAGCCGAAGGTGTAGGTGTCGGTCGCCTTCGCGGAGCGCAGGTTGGCGGTGTAGAGGGTGCCGTCGGGGTTGAGCACCTCGCCGTGACGGATCTTGACCGACTGGCCCTTCTCGCCCTGCATCGTGATCCGGACGTGCCCGACCATGTTCTGGCCGAGGTCGTAGAGGTAGACGCCGTCGGTAGGCGAGTCGATCCGCTCGGCGGTCTCGAGCTCGTCGGTGACGCGTACGTCCACGGCCGTCTGCGGCTCGAGCACATCGGTCGGCTCGTCCCTCACCGCGACGGCGGCCCAGTCCTGGTCCTCATATCCCGCCCGATCCCAGCCGTCGACCTCGGCCGCGCGGCGGGCGTCGTACCACTCGCCGTCGAGGAGATCGGCCTCGCGGGTCGGACCGCCGGTCGTACGCCAGGTGTCGTCGGTGCGGACGACCTCGCTGGTGCCGTCGGAGTAGTCGACGACGAGCTCGGCGATCACGGAGTTCTCGGAGCCGTAGACGTCGGTCCCGAACATCGCGACCTTGCCGGAGTACCAACCCGGTGCGACCTCGGCCCCGAGAACGTTCTCGCCCGAGGTCACCTGGTCGGTCACGTCGTAGGTCTGGTAGTCGATGCGCTTGTCGTACGCCGTCCAGCCGGGTGCGAGCTCGGTGTCGCCGACCCGCTCGCCGTTGAGGCGCAGCTCGTAGACACCTCGCGCGGCGGCGTAGACGCGGGCGCGGGCGATCTTCTTCTCGCCCAGGTCGGCCTCCTTGCGGAGCAGCGGCAACGCGTCGTCGCCCCTGAGCCAGGCCTCGCCGGCGCCGTCGACGAGGAGGCCGTCGGCGGTGATGGTGCCTGCGGTGAAGGTGTGGTCGCCGGCCGGGAAGTCGGTGTCCACGAGGACTTCGTCGGAGGCACTGGTGACGGTCACGTCGTGGACCAGCCCGGACTCCTCGCCGTTGGTGCGGAAGCCCATGACCCCCGGGCCGGCGAAGGTCGCGTCGGTGCGCTGGTCGAGCTGCTGTCCGTCGACCGTGGTGGTGATCCTGTCGCCCTCGACGGTGATCTCGTAGTCGTGCTCGGCGGCGAAGTCGAAGCCGTCCGGGACCGGCTTCGCGGCGAGCACGGAGTAGGCGCCGTCGCGCTTCACGTGCGGCCGGAGCGCGTCGTCGGACTCGCTGAGCTGCCACATGTAGGCGTTCTCCGTGTCCTGGCCACGGAAGTAGACGCCGAGCGCTCCGCTGATGTCGGAGGCGGTGAACGCGATCGTGTAGTCGGTCCACTCCGCGCCCAGCTCGGGGGTCTCTGCCCCGATCCAGTCCGCCGTCCACGCCTGGTCGCCGAGGCCGGTGCTGAACGTCGCCGGGTCGCTCCACGCGGATGCGCGACCCCGGTCATCCCAGACCCGCACAGACCACACGTAGTCCGTTCGAGGCTTCAGCGCGCGGCCGGCGTACGTGATGTCGACGGACTGCTTGGACTTCACCTTGCGGCTGTCCCACACATCGGGCGACCTGAGCTTCTTCTCCGAGGAGGCCACCCGGACCTGGTAGGCCTTCTGTGTCACCCCGCGCCGCTCGGACTCGAGCTGCCATCCCAGGGTCGGGGCGGTCGTCGCGATGCCGAGCGGGTCGACCAGCGCGTTGGTGCGCAGCTCGCCGACGACGGGGACGGAATCGGCAGCTGCCTGCGCGGGTGGCTGGACAGTGCCTACGGCGGGCGGGGACAGGGCGGGAACGAGGATGACGGCGAGGCAGGTCGTCATCAGTCCGGCGAGGTGGCGGCGCACGGCGACTCCTGGGGGAGGAAATTGAAACGGTTCAAGCAGTATGATGTGCGTCACATCACGCTGGCAACGGATTGGCTGCTTCCGGCCACCGGTTCCGGGTCCACCAGGCAAAACGATTCAACCGGCGATGCCGGTCGTGGCGCTGGGCCTACTGCGCTGGGCCTACTGCGCTGGGCTCAAGGCGTGAGGTCGTCGAGGGAGTCGGCGTCGACGATCCGGTATGAGTAGCCCTGCTCGGCCAGGAAACGCTGACGGTTCTGGGCGAAGTCGGCGTCGATGGTGTCGCGAGAGACGATCGTGTAGAAGTGCGCGGTCTTGTTGCCGTCGCCGGGGCGCAGCAGTCGACCGAGGCGCTGGGCCTCCTCCTGGCGTGAGCCGAAGGCGCCGGAGACCTGGATCGCGACCTCCGCCGAGGGCAGGTCGATGGAGAAGTTGGCGACCTTGGAGACGACGAGCAGGTCGAGTTCGCCGGAGCGGAAGGCCTCGAAGAGCCGCTGGCGCTCCTTGACCGACGTCTTGCCCTCGATCACCGGGGCATCCAGGGAGGTGGCGATCTCGTCGAGCTGGTCGAGATACTGCCCGATCACGAGCGTCGGCTTGCCCCGGTGTGACGCGACGATCTCCTTGACCACGTCGATCTTGTGGTGGGTGCACGAGGCGATCCGGTAGCGCTCGTCCGGCTCGGCGGTGGCGTAGACCAGCCGCTCGGCCGTGGGCAGGGTGACCCGCACCTCGACACAGTCCGCCGGCGCGATCCACCCCTGCGACTCGATGTCCTTCCACGGCGCGTCGTAGCGCTTGGGCCCGATCAGCGAGAACACGTCACCCTCGCGCCCGTCCTCACGCACGAGCGTCGCGGTCAGGCCGAGCCGGCGGCGCGCCTGAAGGTTGGCGGTCATCCGGAAGATCGGGGCCGGAAGCAGGTGGACCTCGTCGTAGACGACCAGTCCCCAGTCGCGGGCATCCAGCAGCTCCAGATGCGGGTAGGCGCCCTTCCGGCGTGTGGTCAGCACCTGATAGGTAGCGATCGTGACCGGCCGGATCTCCTTGACCGACCCTGAGTATTCGCCGATCTCGTCCGGGGTCAGTGACGTGCGGCGTACGAGCTCGTCCTTCCACTGCCGTGCGGAGACGGTGTTGGTGACCAGGATCAGGGTCGTCGCCTGGGCCTGAGCCATCGCGGCGGCACCGACGAGCGTCTTGCCGGCACCGCAGGGGAGTACGACGACCCCGGAGCCGCCGTGCCAGAACGACTCGACCGCCTCCGACTGGTAGGGACGCAGCGTCCAGTCGGCGTTGTCCAGGGCGATCGCGTGTGCCTCGCCGTCGACGTAGCCCGCGTAGTCCTCGGCCGGCCAACCGAGCTTGAGCAGAGCCTGCTTGAGGTTGCCGCGCTCGGAAGGGTGTACGGCGACCGTGTCTGAGTCGAGCCGCTCGCCGAGCATCCCGGCGACCTTCTTGGCGCGCACGACCTCCTCCAGCACCGCCCGGTCGGAGGAGACCAGCATCAGCCCGTTGGCCGGGTTCTTCTCCAGCCGGAGCCGACCGTAGCGAGCCATCGTCTCGGCGACATCGACCAGGAGCGAGTGTGGAACCGGGTAGCGGGAGAACTCCAGCAGCGTGTCCACCACCTGCTCGGCGTCGTGCCCGGCCGCGCGTGCGTTCCACAGCCCCAGCGGCGTCAGCCGGTAGGTGTGGATGTGCTCCGGCGACCGCTCCAGCTCGGCGAACGGCGCGATCGCCTTGCGGCACTCACCTGCCCGGGCATGGTCGACCTCGAGCAGCAGCGTCTTGTCCGACTGGACGATCAGGGGGCCGTCGTTCACCGGACCAGCCTACGGCTCGGCGATCAGGTCGCGCGGTCTCCCGCACGCCACTCCCGCGGGGTGACGCCGTAGGTCCGGCGGAAGGCGCGGGTGAAGGTGAGCGGGTCGTTGAAGCCGCAGGAGTACGCGATGGCGCTGATGCCGCCCGGGGGCCGGCGCTCGGCGGAGAACATCTCGGTCGCGACAGCGAGGCGTACGGAGCGGAGGTAGGCGGCCGGTGAGCTGCCGGACTCCTCGAAGACCTGGTAGAGGCGCCGCCGGGACACCCCGTGGCGGCGGGCGACCTCGTCCATGGTCAGCCCGCGGTCCTGGGCGTGGTCGCGCAGGTGCTGGCGGACGGTGTGGCGCAGCCCAGCAGTGGTGTGCGGGGTGACCGGGGCGCTGGTGAACGCGGAGTGGATCATCACCGCGGCGAGGTCACGGACCACGGTCGCCAGCCCCGGACCCTCCGTGTCGGGGAGCGCGGATGCGTAGGAGTACAGGGCACGCGCGGCCGGCGCCTCCTGGACCCGGGGGAGCGCGATCCGGTCCGCTGCCTCGCTGAGCATCCCGTCCGGCAGCCGCATCGACGATCGCGAGACCTGGACGAGCAGCTGCTGCTGGTGCGGAGCGGAGTAGTCGACGAGATAAGGAGCGTCGACGCGGTAGACCGACACCGACCCGGGACGTACGGCGACGGTCCGCGACCCGGAGGAGACGGTGCCGGTGCTGGAGCGCTGCAGGGAGAGGTGCAGGTCGTCGCCGCCGGCTCCGCGCGCGAGCCGTGCGGTGCGGGTCGAGCTGTGGCCCGAGGAGGTCGCGAGCGCGACCGCGATGCCGTCGTCGAGCTGGGTGTGCTCCATCCGCCCCGTGAACCCGGGCTCGACGTCGTTGCAGGCGAGAGGCACGAAACAGCTGCTCACGACCGACTGCCAGGCATCGGCGCTGTCGACCTCGACGACTGCGCTCATCGGGCAACCTCCGTAGCGCAAGCGCCAGAATACGGACGCAGCCCGATGAAAGATCCGAGGGTCGCTCGCTGCCGCTCGCTCATCTCGTCCTCCTCCCAGGCCCTGCTCGAAGCGTACGAAACGTGACCGCGCTCACGCTCGGATCCGCCCCTCACCCTGCACAAATCGTCGGTTCAGGCGGCGGCCTCCGACCGTAGCGTCGATGCCGCGGCCGCCACCAGAGGCGGATGTCGCGGCATCGGACAAGCACCGGTGTTGGACAGAGCAGGGTGCTGGACAAGCACGGCAGACAAGGGAGTGGGATGGGGTTCTTCGACCAGGACCAGTGGACCGGCAGGGCGTACGTCGGCGGCTGGGTCAGGCTGAACGGGACGCTGGAGGTGTCCGCGCCGGCGACCGGCGAGACGATCGCCACCGTGGCGGCGGGTTCGGCCGATGACGTCGACCAGGCCGTGAGCCTGGGGGTCGAGGCACAGCGGGAGTGGGCGTCGCGGCCGGCCGAGGCGCGTGCCGAGGTGATGCGCGGCGCCGCGGCGCTCCTCGCGGAGCATCAGGACGTACTGGCCGACTGGCTCGTCCGCGAGGCCGGTTCCGGGCAGGGCAAGGCCGCCTTCGAGACCGGACTGGTCACCGCCGAGCTCCACCAGGCGGCCGCGACCACGATGATGCCCTACGGACAGCTCCTGCAGTCCTCGCACCCGCGGCTGAGCCTCGCCCGGCGCCGCCCGGTGGGCGTGGTCGGCGTGATCGCCCCGTTCAACTTCCCGGCGATCCTGGCCGCCCGTTCGGTCTTCCCCGCGCTCGCCCTGGGCAACGCCGTGGTACTCAAGCCCGATCCGCGCACCAGCGTCGCCGGTGGACTCTTCCTCGCCGCGCTCCTGGAGGAGGCCGGGCTGCCGGCCGGGCTGCTGGCAGTCGTCCCTGGACGGGTCGAGGCCGGCTCGGCGCTCGTCGAGCACCCGCACGTCCCGGTCATCTCCTTCACCGGATCGACCGAGGCCGGGAGGGTCATCGGCGAGCGCGCCGGACGCCTGCTCAAGCGGGCCCACCTCGAGCTCGGCGGCAACAACGCCATGATCGTGCTGCCCGGCGTCGACATCGCCGCCGCCGCGTCGGCCGGAGCCTGGGGCTCCTTCCTGCACCAGGGCCAGATCTGCATGACAACCGGCCGCCACCTCGTCCACGCCGACATCCACGACGAGTACGTCGCGACCCTGGCCGCGAAGGCCGCCGGCATCCCGGTCGGCGACCCGGCCAGCGGCGTACCTCTCGGTCCGGTCATCGATGCCGGCCAGCGAGACAAGGTGCACGCCCTCGTCTCCGGGTCCATCGCGGCCGGAGCGAGCCTGGAGAGCGGCGGGACGTACGAGGGCCTCTTCTACCAACCGACGGTGCTGTCGGCGGTGACCCCGGAGCACCCCGTGTTCGCCGAGGAGATCTTCGGCCCGGTCGCTCCGGTGACCCGGTTCGAGACCGTCGACGAGGCGATCGAGCTGGTCCGGAGCAGCGAGTACGGCCTCTCGGTCAGCGTGCTCACCGCGGATCCCTTCGCGGGCTACGAGCTCGCCGACCGGATTCCGAGCGGGATCGTGCACGTCAACGACCAGACCGTCGACGACGAGGCCCAGGCGCCCTTCGGAGGCACCGGCGCCTCCGGCACGGGCGCCAGGTTCGGCGGTCACGAGGCCAACATCGACGCCTTCACCGAGACCCAGTGGGTCACGGTGCAGTCGCAGATCCAGGCGTACCCCTTCTGAACCCTCTCGGGCCCCACTTGAGATTCGCCTGATCCAACTGATCAGCCTGCCCTGGTGAGGTGGTACGTGCTCGAGCGCACCCCCGTCGGCCCGAGCTTCCTGCTCCCGGCGCTGACCGCGGTGTTCCTGGGGTCGACCCAGTTCCGGGGAGGACGGCGAAGTCGTGAAGCTGAGAGTGGTCTATAGGCCACTCTCAGGTTCACAACCCCGTCTTCACACTCCCGTCCGGACGGTCCTGAGCCGGGACAGGGCGAAGCTGCGTACGTCGTCCTCGACCCGCGCCTCGAGGAAGCCGCCGTCCACGCCCAACGGCTCGACACGCGCTTCCGCGGGGACCCCGCGTCCGTCGACGAAGGAGATCACGACCTGCTCGCCCGCGTCGATGGCCTCGTGGAGGATCGCCAGGGTCGAGGCGGGCTCAGGCGGGGCCGGGCGGGAGGTCGCCACCTCGTCGCCGGCCTTGATCTTGGTCGCCACCGCGTTCGCCCGGGCAGCGAGGTGCGCCTCCTGGGCTCCGGGTGGTCGCCCCGCGCGGGACTTGGCCCGTTTGGCGTCGGGCCGGGCGACATGGACCGAGCCGTCCGGGGCCTCGACGACGGGCGCGAGACCGAGCTCGCGCAGCCGGGGGAGGAGCGAGTCGAGCGCGACCGTGCTGACCACGACCGTCGGCGCCAGCCGCCGCAGTCCCAGGGAGTCGGCCGCCGGGTGGGCCAACAGCTCGGCCAGCGTGGTCTCGTCGTCGCTGCGCAGATAGGCGGCCGCGAACCCGACCCGGACCGCGCCGAACGTACGTGCCGTGTCGTCGACCAGGTAGCTCAGCGCCTGCGGGACCGGCGTGCGAGAGGCGGCGGCGAGGAACGCGTGGATCTCGGTGGCGGTCCAGCCGCGGTCCATGGCACGGCGTACGGACTCCTTGGTGAACCGGTAGACCGTCGCTCCGCCGCGGGACTCGACCGTCGCCGCCACGGCCAGCGTACGCGCGAGGACGGGCTCCAGCGGGCCCGGCGCGACCGCGGTCAGGTCGCCCTGGAGCAGCACGTGGTCGACGGGTTCGGGCAGCAGCTCGGCCAGCACCGGGGCAGGGTCCCCGCCGGCGACCAGCACCCGGCCGTACGCAGCCAGCCCACCGAACGCACCCAGCCCGAGCGTCTCCGCCTCGGTGAGCGTCCAGGTCACCAGGGACTCGCGGGACTCGGTCCGGGTGCGCGGCCGCCGGGGTCGCTCCCAGGCGAGCCTGGCGACCACGGCCGCCGGCCCGGTGCCGGCAGCCAGGACCTCGCCGTCCCGCAGGTCCGCGAGCAGGCCCAGCGTCAGCCGGCGCGTCTCCGGGGCCGAGGCCCCGGTCAGGTCGGGTGCCAGCGCGTTCCACGTCTTCCCGGCCGGGTCCCGCTGGCCGACGAGCCCGGGAATCCGTGGCGTCGCCAGCCAGGCGGCGGCGACGTGCGACCACCGTGAGGCCAGGGGCTGCCGCAGCCACTGGTCGAAGAGCTCGGTCGGCATCCAGGTCGGGTCACCCTCCTCGTCGGTGCCCAGCGCGAGCAGTCCCGAGGCCCAGGCGACCTCGGTCAGCAGCGCCGCGACGGGCTCCTCCACGTGGAGCCGGTCGGCGGTCGCCTTCAGGTCGCGCACCGTCAGGCCGGTGCCGCCGCGCAACGACCTCGGCGGGGTGGCGCTCCAGGTGTCGAGGAGGAGCTCGAGGTTGCGTACCAGCTCGAAGGCGGCGCCCGCGGCGGCCCGATCGACCAGCGAGGACGCGCGCTCCGACGTCGGCAGCGGGGGAGGGACGTCGGCAGGCGCGGTCGTCGTCCGCCCTCCTCGCAGGGCCATCCCGACCTCACCGGGCAGGACCAGCATCCCGTCGCCGGAGGAGACCAGCAGCCCGTGTGCGATCAGCTCCTCGGCGGGCCCGGCGGCCGCGGCCACCGTCACGCCCGGCCGTGCGCGGGTCGAGGAGGCCTGCCCGCCGCCCGTGTCGACGGCCTCCAGCATCGCGCGCGCCTCGCGGGAGACGGCCGAGAGGCGGCGTACGACATCTTGCTGGTCACCCGCGAGCGGCTGCAGCCCGGAGACCCCGGGAGAGGCCCGCAGCAACGCCGGGACACCGGTCACCGCGCGCAGTCCGCCGAGGGAGTTCCACACCAAGCAGGTGTCCTCCAGATGAGAAAGTGCCCGTGTCGCGGCGCCGTCTTCCGCATTCACCATGGAAGATAGGTGGGCTTTGGTGGTTTGATTCGCGAGGACAACGGCATCAAGCACGATCAGCTCGAGATGGTTAAGGTCATCCAGCGCGTGGTGCAAGGATGTGCGGGTGGCTGCTCGGGCGGCGAGTTGGCCAGAGTCATGAGGGGACGGCGTGGCGAGATCAGGACGAGTAAGAAGCAGGCGCGAGAGGCGCTCTGTGGGCCAAGAGCGCAGCTGGTCGGCGAGTGAGCGGAAGCCTGTGTCCATCGGCATCACGCTATCCCGGCCGGCCTAGGGGGCGGGATGTCCAGGAAAGTAGTGATCGCGCACGGCGCGGCCACCGATGTCGGCCAGGTGCGTCAGGTCAACGAGGACTCCCACGTGGCGGAGCCACCGGTCTTCGTCGTTGCCGACGGTATGGGTGGCCACGACGGTGGTGACATCGCCAGCGAGATGGTGATCCAGGAGTTCGCCAAGCTCGGCGGCGCCCATTATGAGTCCGAGTCCGGAAGCCAGGCGATGGTCGAGGCTCTCCAGGCCGCGCAGGACCGGATCGTCGCCTTCGCGCTCGAACAGCGTTCGCGCGGAGCCTCGGAGTACCAGTCCGGTACGACCTGCGCCGCGGCGCTGATCGCCGACGGCGGCAGCAGCCCGTTGTGGGTCCTCCTCAACGTCGGCGACTCGCGCATCTACCGATACTTCGACGGTACGTTGAGCCAGCTCAGCCGCGACCACAGCCTGGTCCAGGAGCTGGTCGACGCCGGGCAGATCACGCCCGAGCAGGCCGAGCGCCACCCGGAGCGCAACGTGGTGACCAGGGCCTTGGGCGGGATGGCTCCCGCGGTCCCCGACATCTTCCAGGTGACCCTTCCCGTCGGCGCCAGGCTGATGCTGTGCTCGGACGGGGTCAGCGGAATGATCTCGGATTCTGAGATCTCCGGGATTCTCGCCGCGGAGGCCACCGATGCCCGCGACACGGCCGAGAAGCTCGTCGCCGCCGCGGTCGAAGCGGGTGGCCGCGACAATGCCACCGCGATCGTGGTCGATGTGATGGGATTGACCGAGGAGAACCCGTATGACTCGGAGCAACAAAGGGTGAGTATGGAGCAGAAGCTAGGAGTGCTGCCATGAGCGAGCGTCAGCGAGCGACAGCAAGCCTCAGGCGGCCACGACCGTATCCTGGCGCTTGCGCCACGGGAGTGGCCGCATGAGTGAGTCAGCAACCATCGCAAGCACGTCCTATACGCCGGGCACTTGGTTCGGCATCATCGGTGAGAGCGCCACGGTGCTGCTCCCGCCCTCGGAGAAGAGCCGCGCCGGCGCCCTCTGGGCGCTCGTGGACGACGGTGCCGGGTTCGACGAGGTGCTCGACGCGCTGGTCGCGACCGGGCTGAGCTCGTTGCCCGGGTTCGTCCTCATCTCCGGTGACGTGACCCCTGACGGCGGCAGCGTGCGCGCTGTCGTGCGCGGTCCGTCGGTGGTCTCCTTCGAGGCCGCCGATGGCGCGGTCGAGGTCGACGGATCGTCCTCGAAGACGTGGGTCGAGCGGACGCTCGATGGGGTGACCAGGATGTCCGTCTCGCTCGGCGAGGAGGGCGCGACCGGTGAGCCGATGACCGCGCTCGGCGGGCTGCTGCGGGTCTCGGGGCTCGAGGTTCCGCCGCTGGCCCCGGAGTCCTCCCATGACGACTCGCCCGAGAGCCGCGCCGGTTTCGTCGGCGCTCCGGTGGCGGTCGAGGAAAGCGCCTACGACGACGACAACGAAGACAACGTCGACGCACCGGCCCCGGCCGACCCGCTGACGGACCCGTTGCCGGAGGACGGCTACGACACCCCTGCCGCGGTCGGCGGCTTCGACGACTCCGCGCCCGAGGAGCACCTCGGCGAGGAGGAGCCCCCCGCTGCGCCGCCCGCGCTGTCGGTCGTGCCCCCGATCCCGGTCTCCGGTGACCTCCCGGGACTCGGGTCCGACTCCGAGCCCGGCTCTGAGGCCGACTCGGACGAGCCGATCTCGGTGAACCGCGGCGAAGAGGCCGGCGACGCGCCGGCTCCGCGTCACGACGACCTGACCGAGCCCACCGAGGCCTTCGAGATGCCGACGGTCCCGCCGGCCGCTGACGACCAGGACTTCCCCGAGCCCGCCTCCCGCGGCTATGAGGACGACTACGCCAGCGACGAGCACGCCGCTGCCGTGGCGTCCTCCTTCGGGCCCATCGTGGCCTCCCCGGAGGACGAGGAGTCCCTCGAGGAGCCGGTCGACGAGCAGCCTCGCGATGAGCAGTCCTTCGGGGAGCAGTCCTTCGATGAGGAGTCCGCGGACGAGGAGTCCTCTGACGGGACGTCGTTCGACGGACCCGGCCAGGACCAGCCGGACCTCGCGTCGGCGCCCGAGTTCGGTCCGCCGTCCGTGCCGCCCCCGCCTCCGCTGACCCCTCCGCCGCCGCCCATCGACGCTCCGCCCGCACCCTTCGCGGAGACTGAGGACGATGGTCCGGTCGACAGCGAGCCCGTCGACAGCGAGCCCGTCGACGGTCCGCCGACCGACGGTCCGCCGACCGACGCTACGCCTGTCGATGGTCCGCCCGTCGACGGTGCGCCTGTCGACGGCCCGCCCGTAGACGGTGCGCCGGTCGATGGCCCGGCCGAGGATCCGCTGGCCGACGATCTGCACTTCGACGACCCCGTCGACGGTGCGCCGATGGACGGTCCGCCGAGCGACTCGCCGGTGACCGACATCCCCCCGGCGCCGCCGGGTCCGCCCGCGTTCCCGCTCCCGCCCGCACCGCCGGCGCCGTCCGCGGTGCCGCCGGCTCCCGAGGCCCGCGACGAGCAGGCCTGGGAGGAGCCCAACCCGGACGAGGACGACCACGACGGTCTGACTCGCATCGGTGTCGGTGAGGACCTCAACGCGGGTCTCGCCGGGATCCCCGGCCAGCCCGAGGCACCGAAGGTGACCGCCTACCCGGTCGCCCGCCTGGAGTTCTCCAGCGGCGACCGTGTCGAGGTCGACCGTGTCGTACTCGTCGGACGCGCGCCCGAGGCGAGCCGGTTCACGCCCACCGAGCAGCCGATGCTGGTCACCGTGCCGAGCCCGCACCAGGAGATCTCCTCGACCCACTGTGAGATCCGGCCAGGTGCCGGGGTCGACCACGGTGCCGCGGTGGTCACCGATCTCGGCTCGACCAACGGCACCGTGCTGGTCCAGCCCGGGCTCGGCCCGGAGGACCTGCGCCCCGGCGTACCCGTCCAGCTCATGCCCGGTGCCGTCATCGACCTCGGCGACAGTCTCACCATCCGGGTGACCAACCCATGAGCGAGCCGCTTTCGCTCATGTCACCGTCGGTGGCGGTGGCATGAGCGTCTCGGCCCCGGCAGTCGAGGCAGCGATCGCGGAGCCGGACCGTCGGTTCTACGCGTTCGCCATCGACAGGGTGATCGCGTGGGCGATCTTCACCGCGGCGGCGTTCGCCGCCTGGCTGATCTTCTTCCGCAACGGAAGCCCGCTGCCGGGGATCGGCCTGATCGTCGGCGTGGTGCTGGTGGTCTGGCTGGTCGGCGCCGTGCTCACCGGCTCCGGTGGCAAGACCCCTGGGAAGATGGCGCTCGGGCTCCGCGTGGTCAGCGATGACTCCGGAGCCGCGGGCAGCCCCATCGGTGTAGGGAAGGCGTTCGTACGCCAGGCCCTGCTCGGCGTCTGCACGATCCCGACCCTCGGCATCGGCACCGCCACCTTCGCCTGGGTCGCGGCGATGGACGATCGTGGCCGGCGCCAGGGGTGGCACGACCGCCGTGCGGGGTCGGTCGTCGTCGACGTACGTCCTCCGGTAGTCGTCGAGGCCGAGGAAGAGGCCCCCGCGCCGCGCCGCATCGTCAACCTGACCACCATGCGGCTGAAGCAGGCCGAGGCAGCCCCGGCGCCCACCGAGAAGCCGCAGACACCGGCTGCCCCGACGCAGGTCTCGGTGGCACCGAGTGCGGCGGTCCAGAGCGCTGCAGCCCGAGCGGCGGCCGCGCAGGACGCCCCGACCCAGGTCCCGGCACCCATCGCCCGCCAGACGCCGTCCGCGCCCGTGCCACCGACGCCCGCC
This sequence comes from Nocardioides sp., assembly GCF_050699375.1. Lineage (GTDB taxonomy): Bacteria > Actinomycetota > Actinomycetes > Propionibacteriales > Nocardioidaceae > Nocardioides. Next base: position 20,204 of record NZ_JBOHDN010000252.1, read on the forward strand.
CCGCCGGCTCCCGTGGCTCCGAAGCCGCAGGTCTCGCGGGAGGTCCCGGCATCACCTCCGCCCGCCAAGCCTGCTGCTCCGCCGCCTCCGGCGCCCACCGAGCCGGCTGCCGCGACGGCCCGTTGGCGGGTCACCTTCGACACGGGTCAGAGCTTCCTCGTCGAGGGCCTCGCCATCGTCGGCCGTGGCCCGGAGCCACGTCCCGGCGAGGAGGTCTCTCACCGGGTCGCCCTCCCCTCGAGCGACATGTCCCTGTCCAAGACCCATGCGCAGTTCCAGGTAGCCGCCGACGGCTCCTTGGTGGTCATGGACCGCGGCTCGACCAACGGCAGCACCCTGATCCGCAAGGGCGCCGCCAGGGCCCTCGGTGCCCGGCGCCCCGCAGCCCTGGTCCACGGCGACACGGTCAAGTTCGGCGACCGCACCATGGACGTCGTCCGCGAGGCCTGAACCGAGGCGTCACCCCCGCAGGCCGAGGCGTCACCCCCACAGGCCGAGGCGTCACCCCCGCAGGCCGAGAAGTCACTTCTGCAGGT
>NZ_JBOHDN010000253.1:0-3030 GCF_050699375.1 Nocardioides sp.
CTCGGCCTGCAGACCTGACTTCTCGGCCTGCAGACCTGACTTCTCGGCCTGCAGACCTGACTTCTCGGCCTGCAGACCTGACTTCTCGGCCTGCAGACCTGACTTCTCGGCGGGATATCAGGCGAGCTCGGCACAGACGGTGGCTGCGATGTCGGCCAGGGCGGCGTCGATGGGCGCGGCGGTGGGGTCGTCGGAGCGGGTGAGGGCGGCGACGACGATCGGGGCGCCCTCGGGGGTCCAGGTGACGCCGACGTCGTTGCGCGTCGCGTAGTCGCCGCCACCGGTCTTGTCGGCGAGCCGCCAACCCGCGGGAACGCCCGCGCCGAACCGGGTGACGGTCGACTGGTTGGCGAGCATCCAGGTGGTCAGCTGATCCCGGTCCGCGCGCGCGAGGGCGCGGCCGAGCAGGAGGCTGGTGTAGGTCTGCGCGATCGCGTACGGGGAGGTGGTGTCGCGCGGGTCGCCCGGGACCGCGCTGTTGAGCTCGGGTTCCCAACGATCCAGGCGGGTCACGGTGTCGCCGAGGGATCGGGCGAAGCCGGTGATCGCCGAGGGCCCGCCGACGAGACGGAGCAGCCGGTTGGCCGCGGTGTTGTCGGAGCGCGTGATCGCCGCCTCGGCCAGCTGCGCCACCGTGAGGCCGTTGCGCGTGGTGAGCGAGGTGATCGGCGAGTTGACGACAAGATCGCTCTCGTCCCAGGTCAGGCGCTGTTGGAGCGTACGCGCCGGCAGGTCCCGCAGGATCTGGGCCGCGAGCAGGGTCTTGAACGTCGACAGCATCGGGAAGCGCTCACCGGCGCGATGCTCGATGGTGCGCCCGGTCCGCATGTTCTTGGCCCAGACGCCGAGGCGACGCTGATGCTGCCGCTCGAGCGCGGCGATGGAAGGGCTCTCGGTGGCGTACGCCGGCGAGCTGCCCACCCCGGTCGCGGCAAGGGCGGCCGCGGCCGCGGTTCCACCCAGGACGGCGCGGCGGCTGAGGTTCGGATGAGTCATGTCGGGGTCCTTTGGTGAGTTGGCTGGTCGGTCCGAGGCGTCGATCGTGACGCGACGGCGGCGACGGCGTCCAAGGACGATCCGGCATGGACGTATGCACCGGTGACATGGGACGCGCTGAGGGCGATCAGACATCCTGTACGCGTGGACCTACTGCTTCATCTGCGCGGCTTCGCCGCGGTGGCGGACGAGATGAGCGTCTCCGAGGCGGCCTTGGAGCTCGGCGTCGACCAGCCGCTGCTCAGCCGCCGCCTCCGTGCACTCGAGCGGGAGCTGGGGGTCGAGCTGCTCGACCGCAGCCGGCGCCAGATCGCACTCACCCAGGCCGGGGTCGCGCTTCTGCCACGTGCCAGGCACCTGGTCGACCAGGCAGACCACCTGCTGCGCAGCGTACGCCGCTTCGACCGGGCGAGGTTCTCGGTAGCGGTGCCCGCCGAATGCGACCCGGCTCCGCTGGCGCGGTTCGTCGCGCTGGTGGAGGAGACCGGCGTCGACGTACGCCTCGCGGGCCCGGGCGAGACGACGCCCGAGGCCGCGGCCTGGCTGGTGGAGACATGCGATCCCGAATCGGCCACCTGGGTCACCCGGTTGGGCGCGGCCACGGCTCCCGGAACCGCGCGAGCGCCGGTGCCGTTGGGGTCTCTGCGCCCCAGGCGTGGCACGGGGAGCGCCCCGGTTCTGGCCCTCCCGCGAGACCTGGACGAGCCCGGCGCGCGGCTCCCGTGGGCGGCGGACCGCGCCGGGATCTCCCCGACCGCACTGCGTCGGATGTCGCACCAGGTCGCCGTGGCCGAGGCCCTGGCGGGGCGCGGGACGCTGGTCTGCGCGCGGCATGAGGCGGACACGTACGGCCTGATCTGGTCGCCTTTCATCGACCCGGTTCTGCGCGGGCACCGCCTGGTCGAGCAACCGCCGTTGCCCGGGCCGCTGGTCGCCGGGTCGGTACGCGAGCGGGCACTCGCGCTGCTCGGTGCCTGCGTCGGTGCCGGTGAGGAGCGGGTCGCATGAGCAGCTCGCCATTGGTCGGCAGCGACAGAGGTCTGATCGACCTCGCCGAGGTCGCCGCGGAGAGGTTCGAGGCCCTCCGGGTCCGGGCCGTCTTCCTGGCCCGCGACATCGACACCGGTCTCGAGGTCGGGATCGGCGTCGAGCGTCCGATGCCACTGGCGTCGGTCGCCAAGGTGCCGCTGGCCCTGGTCGTGGCCGACCGGATCGCACGCGGCGAGATCGACGGCGGTTCGATGGTGACGCTGCCCGCGGACGAGCGGAGCTTTGGGCCGTACGGCATCTCGGCCTTCGCCCACGACGCGACCTGCTCCGTCGCCGACCTGATGTTGATGATGCTCGGCCTCAGCGACAACGCCGCCGCCGACGCGCTCTTCGCCAAGGTCTCGCCGCGGGAGGTCGACGAACAGCTCGCCGAATGGGGCCTGGCTGGGCTGCGGGTGCGGCACCGGATGCAGCCGATGTACGACTACGCCACCGCCATCGCCGGCCACGACTTCGCTCTCGCCACCCAGCTCGCCGTCGAGGGCAGGCGGCCGGGTGGCCGTCACGTCATCGACTCGCTCGACATCGAGCGCGCCACGGTCGGCTCGCCGCGCGCCTGCGTCGACCTGCTGGAGCGCATCTGGCTCGACGAGGTCGCCAAGCCCGAGGCGACCGCCATGGTCCGACGGCTGATGAGCAAACAGGTCTTCACCCACCGCATCGCCGCCGACCTGCTCGCCGACGACATCGAGCTCGCCGGCAAGACCGGCGGCTTCCTCACCCTTCGCCACGAGATCGCGGTGATCGCCCACCCGGGCGGCCGGGTCGCCATCGCTGTCCTCACCGACTCCGACCGCACCGCCCGGATCCAGAACGACGTCGATCTCGCCATCGCCGCGACCGCCCGCGAGGTCGTCGAGGCACTCGCCTCCCGACGACCTCCCGCCTGATCTCCAACCCCGCCGAGAAGTCACCTTCGCAGGCCGAAGAGTCACGACTGCAGGCCGAGTTGGCACGCCGGTGACCTCTCGGCCTGCAGAAGTG
>NZ_JBOHDN010000254.1:0-4159 GCF_050699375.1 Nocardioides sp.
CAACGAGTATCTCTTCCCCGGCGACGTGAAGGCGCAGACCCTGCGCACCCTGCAGAACGTCGAGGCGATCCTCGCCGCCGCCGGCGCGGGCTTCGGCGACGTACTCATGCTGCGGGTCTACCTCGCCACGCGCGACGACTTCGCGGCGATGAACGAGGCCTACGGGGAGTACGTCGGCTCCCGGGTCGCCGAGGGCGACATCCTCCCGTGCCGCACCACCGTGATGACCGGTCTGCCGCGCGAGGAGATGCTCGTCGAGATCGACGCGCTCGCCGTCGCTCGTTAGACCGGCTATCCGAGGACCTCGGCGAGCTCCTTGCCCAGATATGGAGCCAGCGTGCGGGCGTAGCGTGAGGTGATGTGGTTGCCGTCGCGGTAGACGATGACGTTGCCGATCACGGCCGGGCAGATCTCGTCCTCGCAGTAGAGGTGGGTCAGGTCGACCAGATGAGCGTTGGGATCGCGCTCGACCGCGTCGGGGTGCGGGTCCTCGAACAGCACGTCCGCACGCGGTCGGCCGCACGCCTCGCCGGCCGTCTCGGGGGAGTGCCGCTGGATGCAGCCCAGCGTGGTGCGCAGATAGTCGGCGTTGTCGGGCTCGAACATCGGGTTGTCGACGAGCGCGATGACCGGGACGTCCTTCGAGGGCCGGTGGCTCCAGGCCTCGACCATTCCCTCGACGGTGGACTCGTAGGGTGTCTCGCCTGCCACCGGCTGGGTCGTCTTGCGGGCCGAGTGGGTGACGATGATGCCGTCGAGGTCGCTCTGCTCGGGCGCGCGCAGGTAGGACTCGAGCTGCTTGTTCCACTCCGCGCAGGCCGGCCGGTTGTCGGCGATGTTCTGGCCGAGCGGATGAGTGTTCCAGTGGCAGGCGGCGCGTGAGGCGACGTCGATGCGCCAGTTGCGCTGGTCGCCGATCAGGTCCAGGGCACCGACGGGAGCGACCGCGTGGGAGTCGCCGACCATCAGCAGGCGCTTCTCGTAGCCCTCGACGGCGCCGTTCGGGCAGGCACTGAATCGCACCGGCCGCTCCTCGAAGGACCAGCACGGGCTCCGGTTGTCGTCGTCCTCACCGATCGCGGCCACCGCCGGGATCAGCTCGCCGCGCAGGTCGGGGTTGCGGCATTCTTCGCCTGTCGAGGTCACGGCGATCGCGGCCGCGCCCAGGCACTCGGTCGTGTAGGGGTCGGCGCTGGCGAGCTGTGCGGCGGCCTGGATCGCGTTCTTCTCGGAGCGGTCGATCGCGACCATCCCGCTCCAGCCGGCACCCACGGCGACGGCGAGGACGGTCAGCGTCGCGACCATCGCTCGTGGGCCGCCGGGCTTGATGACGTACGTCTGCACCTGGCGGGTCACCAGCCGGTTGGTCGCCCAGGCGAGCAGGGTCGAGACGGCGAGCACCCCGGCCGCGGAGACGATGGTGAGGCTCTCGCCGCCGGTGTAGTAGAGCCACGCGATCAGCAGCGGCCAGTGCCACAGATAGAGCTCGTAGGAGATGTCGGCGACGAACCGCAGCGGACGGGCTTCCAGCAGGCGCCGCGGACCTCGCGGCGACGGGGTCGAGCCGGCCATCACCAGCAGCGCTCCGGCGACCGGCCACAGCGCCAGCGGGCCCGGGAAGTGGTCCGCACCGTCCATCGCGAAGCCGCAGCTCACGACCAGGGCAAGACCGCCCCACGCGGCGTACGGCTTGATCTTCTCGGGCAGGCTCAGCCGACGGAGGGCGAGCGCGGTGAGGACGCCGGCGCCGATCTCCCAGAACCGGGTGACGGAGTTGAAGTAGGCGGCTGCCTGGTCGGCGCCGGCGACCTTGATCGCATAGGCGAAGGAGACCGCGAAGGCGAGGGCGGTCAGCACGAACAGCACCGGCGCGAGCCGCAGCCGGCCGCGGGTCAGCACTCGGAGCGCGAAGGCGGTCGCGACGATCACCAACGGCCACACCACGAAGAACTGTCCCTGCACGGCGAGCGACCAGAAGTGCTGTACCGGCGTCGAGGACGGGCCCGCCGCGCCGTAGGTGAGCTGGCTGGAGATGAGCTCCCAGTTGAGCGTGTACGTCGCGGCGGCGATGATCTCGCGGGTCGTCTGGGTCCACAGGGTCTGCGGGATGAAGACCACCATCAGTGCGGCCGTCGCGGCCAGCACGATCAGGGCCGGAGCGGCGAGCCGCGCGAACGTACGTCCGTAGTGCTCGCTCAGCCTGACCTGACCGCGCTCGGCCTTGCCGACGAGCGAGCGGGTCGCGAGGAAGCCCGAGATCACCAGGAAGACGTCGATGCCGCCCGAGACGCGGCCGTTGCCGAAGAGGTGGAAGGCGACCACGAGGCTGAGGGCGAGGCCGCGCAGGCCGTGGATCTCGCTGATGTGCCTAGATCTGGGGCTCTTCGGTTCGTCGGCAGGCAGCGGAGTCGGGGGCGTGGGGGAATCCGAGATGGCGGTCAAGTGATCGCAGTTCTAGTTCGAGTCGGGTGGGAGCCGTCGCACGCTAACAACCGACGGTGGCCGGAAGGGATACGGCAGTTATCGAGTCGGCACCGAGATCTCCTCAGAAACGCCTCACGTCGGCCTGGAACGAGATAGGTTGCACCCCGACGTGACATAGATCACATGCGGGGATCACATTCAGGACTGAGGAGTTCGACGATGAACACGCAGAAGCTCGGCCGCCTCATGGCGGTCGCCGCGGTCGCGACGCTGTCGACCGCATCGCTGGCAGCATGTGGAGGCAGCTCGGACGAGGGCGGCGGCGGCAACGCGGGTGGCACCGACGTCGGCGTGATCCTGCCCGACGCCACCACGTCGCCCCGCTGGGAGTCGCAGGACCGCCCCAACCTCGAGAAGGCGTTCGCCGACGCGGACCTGAAGGCGACGGTGCAGAACGCCCAGGGCAACACCGCGAAGTTCGGTCAGCTGTGCGACAGCATGATCAACGAGGGGGTGAAGGTCATCATCATCACCAACCTCGACTCCGAGTCGGGCGCCTCCTGCCTCAAGAAGGCGGCCGACGCGGGTGTGACGAGCATCGACTACGACCGCCTGACGCTCAACGGCGGCGCCTCCTACTACGTCTCCTTCGACAACGTGAAGGTCGGCGAGCTGATGGGCGCCGGCCTCGACGAGTGCATCACCGCGGCTGGCAAGAAGGGCGGCAACATCGTCTACGTCAACGGCGCGGCCACCGACAACAACGCGGCCCTGTTCAAGTCGGGCTACGAGAAGGCGCTCGAGGCGAAGATCGCCGACGGCACCTACAAGCTCGTCGGCGATCAGTCGGGGGAGTGGGACGCCACCAAGGCCGGTCAGGTCTTCGACCAGATGTACACCGCCAACAGCGGAAAGATCGACGGCGTGGTCTCCGCCAACGACACCATGGCCGGCGGCATCATCGCCCGGCTCAAGGCCAACAAGGTTCAGGGCAAGATCCCGGTGACCGGCCAGGACGCCTCCGTCGAGGGCCTGCAGAACGTGCTGCAGGGCTTCCAGTGCGGCACCGTCTACAAGAACACCGCGCTCGAGGCGCAGGCCGCCGCCGATCTCGCGATCGCGCTCATCGAGGGCGACGAGGCCGCCGCGAAGGAGCTCGCGACCGGCACCGTCGAGGACACCGAGGCCGGCAAGGACGTCCCCTCGGTCCTGGCCGAGCCCGTCTGGGTCACCAAGGACACCGTCAAGACCGTCATCGAGGACGGTCAGGCCGACGCCGCCGAGGTCTGCGCCGGCGCGATCGAGGCCCTGTGCGCCGAGAGCGGCGTCCCTCAGTGAGTCCGCTGCTGGAGCTGCGCGGCGTCGAGAAGTCCTTCGGCGCCGTGCAGGTCCTGCGTGGCGTGGACCTCTCGGTGCAGGCGGGCCGGGTGACCGCGCTCGTGGGTGACAACGGCGCCGGGAAGAGCACCCTGGTGAAGGGGATGGCCGGGATCCACCTCTTCGACGCCGGTGACTACCTCTTCGAGGGTGAGCCGGTGAAGGTCGCCAGCCCGAAGGAGGCCGCCGCGCTCGGGATCGAGGTCGTCTACCAGGACCTCGCGTTGTGCGACAACCTCGATGTCGTCCACAACATGTTCCTCGGCCGGGAGATGAGACGGCTGCGGCTGGTCGACGAGGACACCATGGAGCAGCGCGCCCGCGAGACGCTGGACGGTCTCTCGGTGCGTACGTTGAA
>NZ_JBOHDN010000255.1:0-18763 GCF_050699375.1 Nocardioides sp.
TACCGGCTCAAACGCGTCGCAGTGCTCACCGGGCTCGACGCGGCCGTTCCCGCCCACGCTCAACGCCTCATGGCGGCGCTCGCCGCTCTCGAGCTGGTCGAGGACGCCCCCATCGGGGACTGACGGCAAACGATCGTCTCGCGGCCGAGCACCCTTCGGGTGACCGCATCGTCAAAGGGCGCCACGGGTCGCGACCACTCCCGTGGTCTGCGATGAATACGGCGGGTCGATCGATGACGATGCGCATGTTTCCAGTCGCATCCACATACGAGATGAATAGACCCGATACCTGATCATTACCCCAAATGTTCAGGAACAACCTCATTCTGTCGTCAGCAGAGAGGCGTACATTCCCGAACAGCATCCCACGACCCGCCACAGCAAGAGACAACAAGCATCGCCGCTCGCCCTGACGAGTCCACAGCGAGGCCCAGCGCATGCCGAAGCGTTTGTAAGCCCGGTTGCAACGTCGTCAGGACTCGAGGATCTGCTTGAGCTTGGCCAGGTCCTTGGTCGTCGCCCGCCGCATCGCCCGCTCCATCACCGGCGCGGCGACCCGAGAGAAACCGGACGGGTTGCCGCGGTTGCGCAACGTCATCCGGGTGCCGCCCTCTCCCGCCGGCTCCCACGTGTAGGTCGTCTCCATCGGGAACGGCCCGTCGGCCGTACGCATCACGAGCCGCTCCCCCGGCACCCACTCGACCACCTCGTAGGTGTAGGCCAGCCGGCGCCCGAGGAACTGCGCGACGAAGTCCATCCTCGACCCGACCCGCACCGGTGGCTCCGTACGCCAATCGACCGAGCGGATGTTGGCATACCAGGCCGGGGCGTTGCTCGGGTCGCCGGCGTACGCAGACACCTCGGCCGGCGATCGCCGAATCGCCGTCTCCACCAGCACGTCCACGCTCATGGCCCCATCGTCCTCCGAAATCGGGCCGTTGTCCTCCGCCCCGGTCGGCCCTTGCGCGTTGAGCATTGTTCGTCCCGAAGCCGCCTCGACCAGGGCCCGGACCTCAAGCGTATGTAGCGCACATTTCCATCTACCGGGACTCCAGAAGGACTCCACCATGGATCGTCGCAACTTCCTACGTGCCGCCGTTGTCGGCGCTGGAACCGTCGCCCATCACCGGCGCCTCGGCAGGAGGTCTGTACGCCGCCGAGGACGGCGGCAACATGGAGATCTGCATCATCACTCCCGACGACGTCGTGGCGCCGTTCCTCCGGGTCACCGGGCAGAGCTCGTCAGAGCTGTGCGGTGTGGCGTTCAACCCTGTCGGCAACCGCATGGCCTTCTCCGCCCAGCGAGGCACGAACGGCTCCTCCAGCGGCGGCACCACCTACGAGATCAGCGGCCCACTCCGCTCCTACCCAGAACACCGGCGCCATGCCCCACGTGGCGGGTCCCGATGACAGGGCCCGGCCACGGCGGGCATCGGTTCACCCGCAGGTGATCTCGGCCGTCGCCCAGTCGGCGTGGTCCCAGCCGTTGTCGTCGCCACCGATCGTGACCCGCAGCTCGAGAACCTCGACGCTCGCCAGCGCCTGGGTCACGGGCAACGCCGGGTCGGCACCGCTGAGGACCGGACTCTGCCAGAGCCGCTCGCCGTCGGCCCAGAGTTCGAACCGCACCGTGCCGTTGCTACCGGTCTCGTCGTCAACACCGACTTCGGCCGTGAACGTGGTGCACGCGTCGCCGAGGTAGAGCTCCACGTTCGAGGGCGCGTGCACCCCAAGACCATGCTCGTAGACCTGGCCGCCGATCGAGATCGGCCGGCCGTCATCGGTGCCGGAGTCGCCGTTGCTCTGGTCACGCTCGACCGGTCCCCATCCGTTCGTCGCCGAGACGAACTCCAGCGAGGACACCTTCGAGACCCCCGACGGAGGCGGGTCGGGCGCTACCTCGACCTCGGCGTCGTGGGTGGCGATGCGCCGTGCTCCGTCACCTCCGTTCCAGCTCGCCTCGACGCCGAGCGCCGCGGTACCGGCTGCCGCACCGGCCGGCGGGGTGACCTGCCACTCCTGGGTGCGGGTGGCTCCCGCCTCGAGCGTGCCGAGGTCGGCCGGACCCGACGGGTCGGACGCCCAGCCGTCCGGCAGCTGCATGTCGAGCTCGGTCGCCCGCAGCGGGGTGGCACACTCGTTCGACACCGCGGCGGTCACCTCGAACGGCTCGCCACCACGCACCATGCCGTCGGGCACGTTCACGTCCAGCCCTGGCGAGCACGCCGGTGTCGGATCGGGCACGCCACCCTCCTCGACCTCGCTCGGAGAGAGCGGCCGCATGAGCATCGAGTAGCGGTAGGTCTGGTCCGGTGCCACCTGGTACTTCTTCTGAACCGGGTTGGGCGTATCCCCCATCCCGGTCACGTCGTGGTCGGCGCGCAGCGTCACCCAACCATCGTTACGCTGAAGCTCGAACGGATAGCGCGCCCGGTCGAGGTCGTCGTACGGCGTCACCGAGACCTCCAGGTCACCGGCCACCAGCAGGCCACCGGTACGCCCGTCGGTGAGCGTCGCCCAGCGAGTGTCCGCGTGGTTCCCATAGGCCTGCGGCTCGTAGTAGGACTCGTACTGCTCGTCCACCGTGCTGCGCCAGACACCCATCTGCGCACCGGCCTTGCGGTCGTCGTACGTCTCGGTCTCGCCCAGGCCGTACCACGCGAACCGGTCGAACCGGTTGGGCACCTGCACCCGCATCCCGATCTGCGGGAGGTAGGGCAGGTTGCGCGCCTCGCCGCGAGGCGTCACCTCGTGGCCGACTCGGACGGTGCCGGCCCCGTCCACCGTGTAGCGCACCGTCTGGTCGAACGACGCGTCCTGTACGTCGGGAGCCGCGGCCGTGCTGGTCACGGCCACCACCACCCGGCCGTGCCGGTCCTGTGAGACCGCGACGTCACCGACGGTGTCCTCGAGCCGGTCCAGTCCGACCCGGCGCCAGTCCTCGCCCTCGGCGCGGCCCCAGCTGAACGTCTCGTTGCTGGTCGGCGCCCGCCAGGCGTCCAGTCGCGGCCCCTCGTGCAGCAGTTCGGTGCCGCGTACCTCCATCGAGGTGAGGGTGCCTCGGTCCTTGTCGAGCACGTAGCGGAACCCTTCGCCGGTGACCACCACACTCTCCGCCGACTCGATGACCTCCGGCGCCTCCGGTGAGCCCCCGGGCGCCACTCCAGGCACGGCGGTGCCGCCGACGGAGAACTGTCCGGCCGCGACCTCCCAGCCCTTGGGCGCGTACGACGTGGGCTCGGCCGGCTTCGCCCGCAGCGTGAGCCATCGCTCCGCCCGGTGCGGGTTGGCGACCTCGGAGCGCAGGTCCAGCCGCGCCGTCTCTCCGGGACCGATGCTCAGCGACTTACGTCCCTGAGTGAGCGAGCGCGCTCCCTCGTCCACGGACCACTCCAGGACCAGCGACGTGCCGGCGAACTGCTGCTCGTTGTGCACCTCCACGATGCCCTTCGCGGCATCCACCGCGCGGAAGCGCACCGGCGCGTGCTGCGCCTTCAGCTCTGCGGTCTCCGGCTGGAGATACCGGTCGGAGCCGACCAGGCCGTCCACGCCGGAGAGGCTCTGGCCGTTGGTGAGGTAGCTGCCGTCCTCACGGATCTCCTCGAAGTCGAGCGCGATCGCCGCGTCCGCCTTCGGATCCGCCCCGCCGGCCAGCTGGGTGCCGGACAGGGCCGTGTCGTAGACCCTGACCGAGTCGATGCTGCCGTGGGCCATCCGGCCGGGATACTCCGACTGCATGGTCTCGGCGTTCCGACCCACGTTGAGCACGTGGTGGGACCGGTCGATCTTCCCCGACCACGGCACCGACGCCGCCTGCTTCCCGTCGATGTAGAGCCGCAGCGCGGTGCCGTCGTACGTCCCGGTCACCCGGTGCCAGGCGTCGAAGAAGTCCGCGGGTACGTCGGCGCGCACCGTGCGCCAGCCGCCGTCGTAGATGAAGAACTCCAGGGTGTCGGCGTCCGCCATCTTCAGGGCGTACTGGTGGTCGCCCTTGGCGATGATGGTGAAGTCGCCGGTCCAGGGGCGGGCCGGTTTCACCCAGGCGTCCAGTGTCAGCTGGTCGCCGGTGATGTCGAGCGCCGGGTCCTGGTAGGACTGCACCCAGTCATCGAGGCCGGAGAGGTACAACGCCTTTCCCTGGCGCCCGTCGACCACCTCGGGCAGCCCCTCGAGGTGGGTGAGGACGTCGTTGCCGGAGGTGTCCGGCGTCAGTCGCAGCGGGGTGCGCAGATTCGCTTCCGCCCAGTCCCAGACGAAACCGCCCTGCACCTGTGGGGTGGAGCGGACGATGTCCCAGAACTCCTTGAAGTTGCCCAGGCTGTTGCCCATGGCGTGCGCGTACTCGCCCATGATGATCGGCTTGGTGGTCTCCTTCGCCTGCGCCTCCAGCCGCGCCGGGCTCGGGTAGCGCGGGCCCCAGACGTCGGCGAACGGAGCATCGCCGTCCGGCCCGTTGGACTGGTGGTAGAGCAGTCGGGTCGGCTCGTTCTCGTCGGCCCAGTCGGCCATCGCGAAGTGCGCCGCGCCCAGGCCGGCCTCGTTGCCGGTGTCCCACATCATCACGCTGGGATGGTTCTTGTCGCGCTCGACCATGGCCACGAACCGGTCCATGAACGCTGCCTTCCACTCGGGCTCGCTGGCCAGGCAGTCGTTCGGGCACCACTCGTGGTGGTGCGTCTCGACGTCCACCTCGTCAGCGACCCAGAGTCCCTGCTCGTCGGCGAGGTCGTAGAAGTACGGGTCGCTGGGGTAGTGGGAGGTCCGGACGCCGTTCACGTGCAGCTGCTTCATCAGCCGTACGTCCTCCCGCTGCTCCTCCGCGGTGACGTGCCGGCCGCCGTCCGGGCTGGTCTCGGCGCGGTTCACGCCACGGATCACCACCCGCTTGCCGTTGACCTTCACCTGCCGATCCTCGACTCCGATCTCGCGGAAGCCGATCCGCTCGCTGGTGGTGTGGATCGTGGTGCCGTCGGGGCCGGTCAGCTCGAGCACGAGCGTGTAGAGGTTCGGGGTCTCGTCGGTCCACGGCGCAGGGTTCTCGACCCGCTCGTTCAACTGCACCGTGCCACCGTCGGCGCCGACCTCCACCTGCTCCTGCACCGAGGCCACCTCACGGCCGGCGTCGTCGAAGAGCCGACCGCGTACGGCGTACGTCCCGGACTCCCCGTCGACCTCGACCGCCGCGCTCAGGCTGGCGTCGCCGAAGTCGTCGTCCATGTCGGTGCGCACGGAGACGTCGCTGACGTGCGTCCGCGGGGCGGAGTACGCCCACACCGACCGGAAGATGCCGCTGTAGCGCCACTGGTCGACGTCCTCGAGGTGCGAGCCGGAGCCCCAGCGGTGCACCTGCACAGCCACCCGGTTCTTGCCCGGGTGCACGGCGTCGGACACGTCGAACTCGGCCGGCGTGTAGCCGCCCTGGTCGTAACCGACGTACTCACCGTTGACCCAGACGAAGTAGCCGGACGTGACGCCTTCGAAGCGGAGGAAGGTACGACGGTCCCCCCAGTCCGCGGGCACCTCGAGCTCCTTGAGGTAGGCCCCCGTGGGGTTGATGTCGTGCGGCACCTTCGGCGGGTCGTCGGGGTACATCTCCGTGGGCACGTTGCGGAACATCGGGTGGTCGATCCGGTCGCCCTGCCAGGTGTGCGGCACGTCGGCGGTGGGCCAGTCCGAGGCGTCGTACCCGTCCTCCCAGAATCGCTCGGGGACGTCGCGCGGGTGGTCCACGACCTCGAGCCGCCACTGCCCGTCGAGCGAGGTGGTCCATCTGGTGTCCCGCTTGCCGGCAAGGGCACCCGCGACGTCGTCGTAGGGGCGGAGCTCGGTGTGCGGCTCGGTCTGGCCCTCGCCCGTCATCTCCGGGTCCTCGAGGTAGGCGAAGACGTCGTCGACGCTCTGCGGGCCACCGCTCGGAGCCGGTTCTGCGGCGAAGGCGGGGACGCCGGGGGCGCCGGCAAGAGGGACGATGGCCAGACCGATCGTGGTCAGAGCGGCCGTGGTCAGGGCGGCCGCGACAGCGACCCCGAGCGTGCTGCGCATGGCGCGTCCTTCCGGTCAGCGTGCGTCGACGGAGATCTCCGCCGCCGAGGTCCACGGGTTGCCGTTCTGCTCCGAGCGCGCCACGAAACGTACGTAGCGGGCGGAGGTCTCGGCGAAGCCGACCCACTGCTCGTCGGCGCCACCCGGCCACGTGCCCGCGGCAACGGGCTCACCCCAGGTGCTGCCGTCCTGGCTCAGGTAGACCTCGAAGTCGGCCACGGTGCCGTTGCCACCATCGCTGCGCGGAAGGTAACGCAGTGCGCACACGTCGCGCGTCGAGCCGAGGTCGAGCTGGAGCTCGTGCGGGTACGGTGCGTTGCCGGCCGACCACTCGGTGTGCCAGATCGTCGACGGGTCGCCGTCGATCGCGTTGGCGGCGGCACCGTCCTCCCCCGCTGTCTCCTCGCTGTCGACGTAGGTGACGGCAGTGGGCCGGGTGGGGGTGTCGGCGCAGGTCACCTGGAGGTCGCGGGTGGCCTCGGTGGTGCGCGCCTCGCCCTCGTTCCAGGAGAGCGAGGTGGTCGCCGAGACGGTGCCGGCCCGCTGCTGGGGCCAGGCGAGCTCGAAGTCCGCGGTCCGGGCGTCGCCGGTGTCCATCGCACCCAGGTCGACGCGCTCGGGCGTCACCCCGGCGTCGCCGGCGTCCAGACCGACCGACACGTCGGTGACCGGCCCGGCGATCCGGTTCGTCACCTCCACCGGCAGCGGCGCCGTGCCGTCACCGGAGTAGACGACGCGGTCGGGCGTCGAGGCCACGATCGGGTTGCGCAGCATGTCGGCCGCGTCGGTGAGGAACGTGTCGAGGACACCGTCGGCGATCCGCACCCGGGCCTTGCCCCAGGAGTTGTCGGGCGGGTCCACGACCACGGCCTGCGCCCGCGTCATCAGCTCCTCGGACTCCGCGGCGAGGTCGGATGCCTCCTGGCCGCGCCCGTCGAGCCGGGCGGCGAACGCGTCGGTCATCTTCTGGGCCGAGGCGCCCCACAGGTCGGTCGCGTCCAGCCAGGGAGCCGCGTCGGAGACGAAGGCGTCACCCACGCTGCCGCCCCTGATCGTCTCGGGAGCGTTGGCGATCGCGTCGACGTACGTCCGGAGCTCGTCGACCGCGCCGGCACGGTCGCCGGCCTTCCAATCGGACCAGAACCGCTCGATCCGGGCGGCCAGCACCGGCGCCTGTGGCTGCCACGGCTCGGACCCGAAGGTGGGGGCCATGTGGTTGAGATCGCCGAAGACGAGCAGAGCTTCGGTGGCGCCAGGGTCGTCGCCGCTGAGGTAGCGCATCGCCTCGCGCCAGTTCCGCTCCGGGTCGTAGGCCCGGTCGTTCCAGCTGAAGTCGGCGAAGCCGAAGACGGCGACCTTGCTCGCGGCGGCCTGGTTCATCGGGTTGGACACGATGCCGGCAAGGTGGTCCGACAACCCCGCTTCGCGGTGTGCGTACGGTGCGAGCAGCAGCCGCCCCGACGTGTTGCCGAAGTCGTTGACCGGGTAGTTGTCCCACAGGAAGGTGGGCCCGCCGAAGACCTCCGCCGCCTGCTTCGCCTGCTCGACGGTCACCGAGACCGGAACGACCCCCTCACCGGTCCACATCATCACGACATCGGTGTCGAGGTTCTCCCGCAGCTGCGTCTTGTAGCTGGTGTTGACAGTGTTGTAGTACTCCGTCGGCACCATCTGCAGCGGGTAGGCGCCCTCGTGCGTCTCGATGAACTCACGCTGCACCCGGTTGAGCAGGTGCACCTGGGCGGCGCCGGCGGCGTTGCCCGACGGCGAACCGAAGGTCTCCTGGTCGGAGTCGCAGTGCCATCGGCCGGTGTTGATGTCGTCGAGGGGCACGGAGAAGGCGCGCACGCCGGCGTCGTACATCGACTGCAGCTTGGCGGTGAGCGCCTGGAAGTCCTCCTCGCCGGAGTAGCACACGGTGTTGCCCGGGGAGAGCGCGAAGGTGAAGCGGACGTGGTGGCGGTCCGCCTCCTCGACCAGCTCGGTCAGCTCGGCGAGCTTGTCCGCGGGGTAGGGCTCGCGCCACTTCTCGCGGTGGTAGGGGTCGTCCTTGGGCGCGTAGATGTAGGTGTTGGCCTTGACGTCACCGTAGAAGCCGAGCTGGTCCAGCCGCTCGGCCTGGCTCCACGGTTCGCCGTAGAAGCCCTCGATCGCACCGCGCAGTGGCATCGCCGGCCAGTCGCTGACCCCGGCGCCGGCGATCCGCCAGTCGCCGTCGCCGGTGGCGGTGAAGAGCTGGGTCAGGGTCTGTACGCCGTAGTACTGCCCGGCGGCATCCGTCCCTCCGATGGCGACGTCGCCACTGCCGAGGTTCGGCGCGGCGACCCGGAGGGCGTAGCCCTCGGCGTGGTCGGGCACCTCGGTGCCGCTCAGCCCGGTGGCGATGTCCTCGCGGTCGGCGGCGCCGAGCCGCACGGTCAGCGGGACCGATCCGCTGCCGGACTCACCGGGAGCGAGTACGTCGACCCGGTCGACGCCGTGCTCGCGGAGCTCGTCGACCAGCAGCTCACGGGCGGCGGCGTCCGTCGTTCCGTCCACGACCACGGCGGCACGACCGGGCACCGCGACGTCACCGCCGACCCGGGCGATGTCCTGCGGTGCCGGCGAGACGGCGGGGAGCTCGGCGGCCGGCGGCGCGGCCTGCGCGGCGCCGGAGGTCACGGAAAGGACGGACGCGCCCAGCGCGATGACGGAGAGAAGACCGAGCGCGGTGCGACCACAACGGGGGTGGGACATGCGAGAACCTCCAGGGGGATGCCGACCGGAGCAGGTCGGATGAGGTGACCTGCATCACACTAGCGAAGGGCATCCATGAGGTCTAGACCACTCTCGAGATCAGCCGAGCGGGAACCAGAGCTCGTGCCGGTCTGCGGGAAGCACGGCTTCGGCGTACTCGACAGGACGGCCACCCGAGGATGCCCGTCGGAGCAGCCGGAGGACCGGGCGGCTCCCAGCGGCGTCCAGCAAGCGGGCCTCTTCGAGCGTCGGCAGGTCGGCGCGGACCGACTCCTCGCCAAGGTCCGGAAGCACACCGCGATCTTCGAGGATCGAGTAGAGGCTGCCGGTGAGCGCCGCCTCGTCCGCGCCCGCGACCAGGTCGGCAGGCAGCCAGGCGCGCTCCAGGGCGAACGGGACGTCGTTGCCGAAGCGGATCCTCTCGATGCGCACCAAGCTCTGGTGCGGCAGGAACTCCTGCACCGGCGGCGGGGGCTGCACGTCCTCGGCGCACTCGAGGAGCCGGGTCGACGGCTCCAGGGCATGCTCCCGCAGGGCATCTGCGAAGGACCCGAGCCGCACCCGCAAAGGAATCTGAGCCGGTGCCCGGAGATTCCCGCGACCGTGCACCGTCCGGACCAGGCCCTCCTGCACAAGCGACGCGATGGCTTGCCGCACTGTCATCCTGGCCACGCCCCATCGCTCGGCCAGCTGCCGCTCCGGAGGCAGCGCCGCACCGACGGGCAGGTTGAGCACGAGGGCTCGCAGCTCGTCCGAGAGCGCCGAGTGCTTGGGGCGGGAAGTGGTGGCCATCAGATCGTCCGTCCGTGATGGTGGGAAGACAGGCTACTCCAACACCCGCTCGAGGTCTGGACCACTCAGCGGAGCGACAGGACCTTTTCTCGACACTCCTTGACATTCATCAGACGTCAGATCATGATCGCCCCGGCCCTGGCCCTTACGACATTGCCGAACGGGACCGCCGGCGACCCGCCGCGGACAGGAGTGATCATGCACATCACAGACGAACCGAGAGGCGGTCGTCGGAGCCTGCTGCGCGGGGCGACAATCGCGGGCGCGGCGGCTCTGGCCGTCGGGGCTCCGGCCGGCACCGCGCGGGCGGAGGACGGGCGGACCCGGAACTTCGGGCTGCGCACGGTGTCGCCGGACGAGGACTTCGGCGCCGCCCTGGCGGCCACGCCGCAGGTCCAGCTGGTCCCGGGAGCGGCGTACACGCTGCCGGCCGCGGTCGAGCTGCCGGACGAGTGTCTCATCATCGGCAACGGCGCCACCATCACCGTGCCGTCGTTCTCGAGCGGTGCGCTGCATATGACCGGACGCAGTGACGTCACCATTCGCGACGTTCGCTTCCTCGGACAGACCAACAGCCCGCTCAACACCCCACCGGCCTTCGACCACGTCGCGATCCGGGTGACCCGCAGCACCAACGTACGGATCCTCGACTGCGACTTCGAGAACTGGCGGGGATGCGGGGTCGCCGTCTCGGGTTCGACCTCGGACGACTACTTCGCCTACCGCGTCAAGGTCCTGGGCAACGCGTTCGTCCGGTGCTACTTCGGGTTGTCGGCGACCGACCGCAGCGAGTACTCCCAGGCGGCGTCGAACAGCTTCACCTACTGCCGGCTGGCGGTATGGAACTCATCCGGCAACTGGATGGTCAACGACAACGACATCGTCGGTTGTTACGGGGCGTACTACTGCGCGAGCCGCACCAGCCCGTACGGCACCGCGTCTTCCGACAACTGGGCGCACGGATCCTTCGCCGGCAACACCGCCAACCACAGCAACGGCGGCGCGAAGGAGCTGTGGAGCGTCGGCGTCGCCTTCCCGGTCGGCGGCGTCGAACAGGACCTCGGCCGCGGCGTCGTGATCAGCAGCGTGCTGCCGCCGACCTTCTCCGGGAACACGCTCTGGTACACCGACATCCGCGCCAGCGACCTGGTCGGGACCCGGTGGCTCATCTCCGGCTGCACACTGTCCAACCTCACCGTGACCGCGAACGGTTCCGTGCCCATCGCCCTTGTCGGCACCCAGTCCAACGGCATTGCCAACGCCCCGCACCTCATCGGCAACGCCAAGGACCTGCTCGCCTCGCTCTACTGACCGGCGCGTCCGACGTGGCCGCCGCAGCCGCCCCGGAAATCACGAAGGCCCGGACCTTTCGGTCCGGGCCTTCGTCTCGGAGTAGCGGGGACAGGATTTGAACCTGTGACCTCTGGGTTATGAGCCCAGCGAGCTACCGAACTGCTCCACCCCGCGTCGCAAGAAGAACTCTACCGCGAGCTGAGCCGGACCCAAATCCGGGGTGCCTGGGGGTCGCGCCGAACCCGACGTCAGCGCTCGGATGAACCGACCCGATCAGCACGCTTGGCCACGACTCGACGGAGACAGGAACCGCTGGTCGTACCCGGAAATCACGAAGGCCCGAACCTTTCGGTCCGGGCCTTCGTCTTGGAGTAGCGGGGACAGGATTTGAACCTGTGACCTCTGGGTTATGAGCCCAGCGAGCTACCGAGCTGCTCCACCCCGCGTCGCAAGAAGAACATTACACGTGGGGTGAAACGAACCCAAATCGGTGGAGTCCCCGCGCTCCGGAGCGTGGGAGGTCTCGACAAGCTCGACCTCCGGTGGTTCCTGCCTCAGCCTCCGGAGATCAGCTCGGCGGCCTGGTCTACCTTGGCCTGGGCCTGTTCGAGGAGCCGCTCGCGCTCGGTGTAGTCCCCCGCCTTGCCTGCCTTGTCCGCCTGGGCGAACAGGCCCCGGGCATCCTCCAGGAGCTGGCCGGCCTCGGCCGGGGAGTCACCGTTTGCGGGTGGCTTGGTCTCGGCCGGTTCCTCGTCCGGGTCCGAGGTCGACGGCGCCGGGGCGGCGCCCGTGAGGGCGACCGTCAGCGCCTCGCTCAACGTCGACCCGTAGCCCACGCGGCCGTCATAGGAGACCAGCACGAAGGCGAGCTGGGCATAGCCGGAGGTGGAGGCGGTCGCACGGCGGGCGTAGATCGGCTCGACGTACAGGATGCCGTTCTTCGCCGTCGGATAGGTGACGACCTGGCCCCAGACCGGTGCGGACCCGGAACGGTTGAACGAGGCGACCTCGTCGGCGATCGCCTTGTCCGTACGGAACTCGTTGGAGACCATGCCCGGACCTTGGGTGTCGTCGGGGAAGCCGGTGGTGATCCGGATCTTCCCGTAGTCCTCCGAGGTCGCGTCCGAGTCGACCGACATCATCGCCGCCAGGTTGGGACGGTTGTAGGGCACGAAGGCCGAGGTCAGCGACCAGCGAGCCGGGCCGGAGCCGTTGTCGAGGAACATCCGGTAGGGCGTCTGCTGGTGGTTGTCGTCGTTCGGGTCCTCGGGCACGGCCCAGCGCTCGTTGCCGGAGAAGAAGACGTCCGGGTCGGAGACGTGGTAGCGCGCCAGCTGGTATCGCTGAACCTTGTAGAGGTCCTCGGGGTAGCGGAGGTGCTCGGTCAGCTCCTTCGGGATCGACGACTTCGGCATCACGGTGCCGGGGAAGGCCGCCTTCCACGTCTGCAGGATCGGGTCCTCCTCGTCCCACTCGTAGAGGGTGACCGTGCCGTCGTACGCATCCACGGTCGCCTTCACCGCGTTGCGCATGTAGTTGATCTCGTCGGTCGGCAGCGTCTGCGGGCCGGCCGAGGTCTGGGTGGCGTCGTCGGTCATCGAGGCGAACGAGTCGCGCGCGGCCTGCGGGTAGCGGTCGGTGGTCGTGTAGCCGTCGACCACCCACTGGATCCGGCCGCCCACGACCACCGGGTAGACGTCGTCGTCGAGGGTGAGCCACGGCGCGGCCTTCTGCACCCTCTCCTTCGGGGAACGGTCGTAGAGGATCTCGGACTTCTCGTTGACACTCGAGGAGAGCAGGAAGTTCGTGGAGCCGAACTGGATGGCGTACATCAGCTGTCGGAAGTTGGAGCCGATCGGGACACCGCCGGCACCTTCGTACGTCGTCCGGCTCTCGCCGTCCTCGGAGTTGTAGTCGAGCTCGACGGCGCCCTTCTTGGTGCCCTTCCCGACGATGGAGTACTCCGGTGAGTCCTCACCGAAGTAGACCTTGTCCTGGAACTTGCCCTCCCCCTCGGTCAGGTCGTGCTGCCCGGTGCGGTCGCCCTCGGCCCACTGCATCTGGTTGGACTCCGACTTGTCGTCGGCACCGCGCATGTTGGCGTAGGAGGCGATCACGCCGTTGGAGTGGGTGTAGACCGTGTGCAGGTTGGTCCAGGTGCGGTCGGAGTCGGAGATGCCGGCCTGGTTGAGCTCGCGTACGCCGAGCACGACCGCGCGCTCCTTGCCGCCGACCTCGTAGGTCGAGATGTCCAGGGGCTCGTGCACCGAGTAGTAGGAGCGGCCCTGCTGGACCTGCTCGAACTCGCGATGTACGACGGTGGGGTCGACGATCGGCAGCGAGGACGCGGTCTCGTCGAGCTGTTCGGGCGAGGCGCCGTCGGCCTCTGCCTGCGAGGCGTACTCGGTCACCTCGAGGTCGTCCTTGGAGATGCCGTAGGCCTCCTGGGTGGCCTTGATGTTGGCCGCCAGGAACGGCTTCTCCTTGTCCTGCTCGCTCGGCCGGACCTGGAAGCCCTGCACGACCGCGGGCCAGATCATCCCGATCAGCAGCACCGAGATCGCGAACAGCGAGATCGCGACCGAAGGCAGCTGCCAGCTGCGCCGCCACATGTTGAGGATGAACAGCACGCCGCAGATCACCGCGATCGCCAACAGGATCTGGTTGGCAGGTAGCACCGCGTGCTCGTCGGTGTAGGTCATCCCGTCCAGCCGCGGCCCGGAGCCGTTGACCAGGTCATAGCGGTCGACCCAGTAGTCGAGCCCCTTGACCAGCAGGATCAGCCCGAACATGGCGCTGAGCTGGATCTGCGCCGAGCGGGTGAACCGGTCACGCGGCGCGGTGAGCCGGATCCCGCCATAGATGTAGTGCACGATCATCGCGCCGAAGGTGCCCAGGATCAGGCCGGTCAGCGCGAAGTTGACCAGGTAGTGCCACCACGGCAGGTCGAAGACGTAGAAGCCGATGTCCTTGCCGAAGAAGGGGTCGGTCTTGTCGAAGTCGCGCCCGTGGCGCCACATCAGATACCCGCGCCAGTGCCCGGCGCCCGAGAACCCTGCGAAGATCCCCGACACTCCGGCGATGCCGATCAGCAGCCACGTGCGGATCGGGGCGATCGCGTCGCGGTAGCGGTCCAGGCCGCCGATGTCGTCGGCCGGGTGGAAGTAGGGCCGGGTGCGATAGGCGAGCGCTGCCGGCAGCCCGATCATGATCGCCATCAGCACGCCGAAGATCACGAAGAGGGCGGTACGCGTCCAGAAGACCGTGCCGAAGACGCTGCTGAAGTCGATCGCGTCGTACCACAGCGCGTCGGTGTAGATCGCCGCGAAGGCGCTGATGCCGAAGAAGAGCACGATGACGGCGACAGCCGCGATCGCCAGCCAGCGGTTGCGGCCGGTGCTCTGTGTGCGCACCGGCGCCTGTGCCGGGTCGTCGTCGTCAAACAGGCTCATTGGTCGCCCTCGCTGTCCGTGATCTCCTCGAGCGGAGTCTCCTCAAGAGTGACACGCAGCAGTTCAAGCAGCTCCGGAACCAGGTCGACACCGCCGATGACCGACTGGTCGTCGTCGTGCGCCTTCAACCTCAGAGCGCAGTACGTCGCACCAGCACGTGTCGCGCCGGCGACGATGCGTACCTCCTGCCTGTCGGGGTGCGACTTGGCGAACTCCACGGCCTGCTCGGCGTCCTCGGGGATCTTCCCGTCGGCGTCGGGTGGAAGCACGAGTCGCTCGACGACGGCGGCGCAGCCGGTGACCCCGGCGGGCCAGGCGGTCGTCTGGAGGACCTCCTCCAGCTGGGTCGTCACCGGCACCTGGTCCTGCTCGATCGGGGTCAGCGACCCGTCCTGGTCGGGGCTGTCGAGGCCCATCATCGTGGCCAGCGCGGGCTCGGCCTTGACGAGCGCGGCGGTGTCGACAAGCGCGAAGAGCCTCGCCGGGCCGTCCCAGCCCTCACTGGCGACGTGCGCCTCGATCTCGAGGACGGCCGCGGCCAGCGCCGGGTCGGTCTCAAGGTCGAGACCGCGGCTGAGCTCAGGAGTGGGCTCGGGCGTGGGCTCAGGGGTGTCGGTCACTTGGTGCTCCCACACATCGGCAGCTTGGCATTGGGGTCCTCGGTCCAGGTTTCGATGGCCTTGATGGCCTCATCGAGCGTCTTCACGCGGGTCAGGCGCATGTCGCCGTTCTCGGCACCCTCGATGTCTTGGCAGTTGCCGGCGGGGACCAGGAAGAGCTTGGCGCCGTCCTGGGCCGCGCCGGGGATCTTCTGCTGGATGCCACCGATCGGGCCGACGTTGCCGTCGCCGTCGATGGTGCCCGTGCCGGCGATCTTCTTGTTGTCGGTCAACGGGCCCTCGGTGAGGGTGTCGTAGACGGAGAGGGCCATCATCAGCCCGGCACTCGGGCCACCGATGGCCGGGTCGAGGGTGATCTTGATGTCGTACGGGAACTTGTACGTCGCCCCCAGCGAGACGCCGATGAAGGCCTTCCCCTCCTTCTCACCGGTCTTGACGCTCTGGGTGAGCGTCTTGTCCTTGCGGCGGATCGTCATCTCGATCGTGGAGCCGGGTTCGACATTCTGCACCGCGGTGACGACCGCTTGAGGCGTGTCGACGGTCTTCGTGCCGACCTTGGTGACGACGTCGCCCGCGACGAGCTTGCCCTTGGCGGGCGCGTCCTTGGTGACCTCGGCGACCGAGACCTCGTCGACATCCTCACCGAGCTTGGTCAGCGCGGCGGCGATCGCTGCGTCCTGCGCGCTGGCCATCTGCACCTGCCCGGCCTCGCGGTCCTCCTTGACGGAACCCTGGTCGGGATAGGCGACCTCGCGCGGGTAGACGGCCTCCGTCTCGCTCATCCAGGCGCCCAGGAGCGTCCACAGACCGAGCCTGGCCTCGCGGGTCGTCTCCGAGACGGTGGTCATCCGCAGCTGGGCCTTCTTGCCGTTGCGGTAGGCCTTGTGGTCCTTGACCTGGACGATCTCCTTGCCGTCGAACTCGCCGAGGACATTCACCGTCGGCCCGGGGCTGTAGATCGTGAAGGGCAGCGGAACCACCCACGCGATCACGATCAGGGCGACGACGAGCGGCAAGGCGATGAGGCCGGCCAGGGTGCGCTGCGTCATAGCGTCACCCTCTCATCCACGACAAGAGCGCGGCCGCGGCAGGTCTCGACAAGCTCGGCCACCTCTGGTTCGGCCACCTCTAGGAGGCATCACGGTTGACCCGGACCGCGATCCCGGTCGACCTGTCGGGCGGCGGCTGGGGCGCTGCGTACCGGGCGGCACGCTCGCGGGTCTTGGGCTTCTCCAGGGCGATGCCGAGGCGGCGTACGACCTCTTCGCGGTCTTGCTCGCGACCCTCGCGGCCGAGGAAGGCGACCCAGGCCATCGCCAGGACGGTGACGACGGCTGAGGGTACGAGCCAGAGCAGGATGTCCACGGGCCAAGCCTATCGACTCGAGCACGCGATCAGGGCGCGCCGACCCACTCGTCGGTGCCGTCGGTGAAGATCTGGTGCTTCCAGATCGGCACCTCGGCCTTGAGGGTGTCGATGAGGACACGCGAGGCGGCGAAGGCCTCACCGCGGTGACCGGAGGCGGTGGCGACGATGACCGCGATCTCACCGATGGCGAGGTGACCGGTGCGGTGGACGGCGGCGATGCCGGCGACGTCGTGGCCGGCGGCCACCTTCTCGGCAACCTCCACCAGTCGCGCGAGCGCCGACGGGTGGGCCTGATAGTCGAGACCGACGACTCCCTTGCCGCCGTCGTGGTCGCGAACCCGGCCCACGAAGATGGTGAGCCCACCCGATGCGTCGTCCTCGAGAGCGTCCATCACCTCGGTGACATCGAGGGGTGTCTCGCGGATGTCGAGAAGCTTGACGGCGGGGTGCATGAATCAAGCCTAATGCTTGCTCACAGCTCGCTTCCGTAACCGCGTAGGCTGGACACATGAGTCAGACCCCAGGTGGCCCCGACGAGCCGGAGGAGCCGGAGAACCCCTTCAAGGGCACGCCCTTCGAAGCGTTCTTCGGTGGTTTCCCCATCGGTGGCGTAGGTGGCGGCCCCGGCGGCATGCCCGACCTGAGCCAGATCTTCGGCCAGATCCAGTCGCTGCTACAGCCCTACGACGGCCCGCTGAACTGGGACGTCGCGATGGACCTTGCCCGCAAGGTCGCCGCATCCGCTCCCGACCCGACGCCCTCCCAGAAGCAGAAGGACGCTGTCGCCGACGCGGTGCAGCTGGCCGACCACTGGCTGGAGGAGACCACCTCCTTCCCGTCCGGCGTGAAGTCCGCCACCGCCTGGTCCAAGGCGGAGTGGCTGGTCAATACCCTGGATGCGTGGAAGCCGCTGATCGAGCCGGTCGCGGCCTCGACCGCCGCCGCGATGAGCGGACAGCTCCCCGAGGACATGAAGGCCCAGATGGGGCCGATGATCGGCTTCGTCGGCAAGGCGATGGGCGCGTTGTACGCGAACCAGGCGGGCACCGGCCTCGGCCACCTCGCCGGCGAGGTCATCTCCGTCTCCGACATCGGCATCCCGCTCGCCGAGCCCGGACAGGCTGCGCTGCTGCCGGTCAACGTCGAGCCGTTCGCCGAAGGGCTGGGCGTCAGCACGGACGACGTGCTGCTCTTCCTCGCCCTGCGCGAGGCCGCCCACCAGCGGCTCTTCGCCGGCGTGCCGTGGCTGCGCGATCACGTGATCTCGGCCGTCACCGACTACGCACGCGGCGTCGAGCTCAACATGGAGGCCATGCAGCAGCGCATCGAGGAGCAGATGCGCGGCCTGGACCTCTCCGCCATGCAGGACCCCACCCAGCTGCAGAACATGTTCGAGGAGGGCATGTTCGAGGTTCCCGACTCGCCCACGCAGAAGGCCGCGCTCGAGCGGATCGAGAACGTCCTCGCGCTCGTCGAGGGCTGGGTCGACGAGGTCGTCGCCCTGGCCACGGCCGAGAAGATGCCGGTCGCGGCTCAGCTGCAGGAGTCCGTACGCCGCCGCCGGGCCGCCGGCGGTCCCGCCGAGCAGACCTTCGCAACCCTGGTCGGTCTCGAGCTGCGGCCCCGGCGCCTGCGTGATGCGGCCGCACTATGGGGATCGCTGCGCAACCGTCAGGGCATCGAGGCCCGCGACGGCGTCTGGATGTCGCCCGCTCTGCTGCCCACCTCAGCCGACCTCGACGATCCGCTGGGCTTCCGCGAGGGTGCGGACGCGCCCGACGTCGACTCGATCGATTTCGACGAGGAGCTCAAGAAGCTGCTCGGTGGAGACTCCGACGACTCTGCGGACACCGGCGACGCCAAGGGCCCGGACGAGGAGTGAGCCTGCACGCTGACGCGCTCGCGATGCTGCGGGCGTGGGTGGCGCCGTCGTCCTCGCAGGATCTGTTGCGGCGGCGCTATGTCGCTCACCTCGAGGCGACCCCCGACGGGGTTTTCAAGTCGTGCGTCCCGGACCACCTGACCGCTTCGTGCGTGGTGGTCTCCGACGACGGATCGCAGGTTCTGCTCACCCACCATCGCAAGGCGCGGCGCTGGTTCCAGTTCGGTGGCCACCTCGAGCCGGGTGACCGCACGTTGTGGGCAGCCGCTGCCCGCGAGCTGCGCGAGGAGTCGGGCGTACCCGGCCTGGAGCCTCTGCCCGGGCTGGTGCAGCTCTCGGAGCACCCGGTGCCGTTCTGCGCTCCCTCCGGCGACGTCCACCACCTCGACGTACGTTTCATGGCCGTGGCTCCGGTCGGCGCCGTTCCCGCGGTGAGCGAGGAGTCCTTGGACGTACGTTGGTGGCCGGTCGACGCCATCCCCGACCCCGACGACAGCGTCCTCGAGCTCATCAAGCTCGCGCAGGGACTGATCCAGCGAGACTGCTGAACAAGGCGTTGTGGACACCCTGGGGAGGTC
>NZ_JBOHDN010000256.1:0-9045 GCF_050699375.1 Nocardioides sp.
GTGCATCGCAACAGGATCACCGCTCAGAGCACATCACCCCAGGTCAGAACCGGTTTGTGCCATGTGGCGCGGGCGGCGCTCAGTCCAGGTAGTCGCGCAGGACCTGCGACCGCGACGGGTGGCGCAGCTTCGACATCGTCTTGGACTCGATCTGTCGGATGCGCTCGCGGGTGACCCCGTAGACCTTGCCGATCTCGTCTAAAGTCTTCGGCTGACCGTCGGTCAGGCCGAAGCGCATCGAGACGACGCCGGCCTCGCGCTCGGAGAGCGTGTCGAGCACCGCATGCAGCTGCTCCTGGAGCAGGGTGAAGGAGACGGCGTCGGCCGGAACGATCGCCTCGGAGTCCTCGATCAGGTCGCCGAACTCGGAGTCGCCGTCCTCACCCAGCGGGGTGTGGAGCGAGATGGGCTCGCGGCCGTACTTCTGGACCTCGATGACCTTCTCGGGGGTCATGTCGAGCTCCTTGGCGAGCTCCTCCGGGGTGGGCTCACGGCCCAGGTCCTGGAGCATCTGGCGCTGGACGCGGGCCAGCTTGTTGATGACCTCGACCATGTGCACCGGGATGCGGATCGTGCGGGCCTGGTCGGCCATCGCGCGGGTGATCGCCTGACGGATCCACCAGGTGGCGTACGTCGAGAACTTGTAGCCCTTGGTGTAGTCGAACTTCTCGACCGCACGGATCAGGCCGAGGTTGCCCTCCTGGATCAGGTCGAGGAAGAGCATTCCGCGGCCGGTGTAGCGCTTGGCCAGCGAGACGACCAGACGAAGGTTGGCCTCGAGGAGGTGGTTCTTCGCGCGCTTGCCGTCCTCGGCGATCCACTCGAGCTCGTCGAGGATCTTCGGGGTGATCTTGCCACCCTTGCCGAGCTTCTCCTCCGCGAAGAGGCCGGCCTCGATCCGCTTGGCGAGCTCGACCTCCATCTCCGCGTTGAGCAGCGGGACCTTACCGATCTGCTTGAGGTAGTCCTTGACCGGGTCGGCGGTCGCACCGGCGACCATGACGGTCTGCTCGGGCTCGTCGGTGTCGTCGGAGGTCGAGACCACGAAGCTCTGCTTCGAGGCCTCCTTCTCGTCCTCCTTGATCGTGGGATCGGCGGCGACGTCCTTCTCGAACTGCTCGTCAGGAATATCGGGGAGGACCTTCTTGCCGTCGGGGCCGACCGGCACGACCGGGGCCGTCTCCTCGGCGTCCTCGACGACGACCTCCTCGACCTCGACGTCCTCGAGGACTATCTCCTCGCCGTCCTCGTCGATCTCGGTCGCCTTCGCTGGCTCGGCCTCGTCGCCCTTCTTCGCCGCGGGAGCCTTGGCAGGCTTCTCCTCAGCGGCGGCCGCCTTCTTGGCCGCGGCCTTCTTCGCGGGCGCCTTGGCGGTGGTCGTCTTGCGGGTCGAGGTCGACGCCGCTGCCGCGCGGCCTGCTGCGGCCGTGCCGAGGTCCACTGAGATCCCGAGCGTGCTCAGGTGACCGAGCAGCGCCTTCAGGTGCCTGGGCTCGACCGCGGCGTTCTCGCTGGCCTCACGGACCTGGTCCGGACTCACGCGTCCGGTCGGCTTGGCCTGGTCGATCAGTGCCTTCACGGCAGGGTGGGCGAGTACCTCAGCGGGTATCTTGCGCGCGTTCGAGGACACGAACACCTCTCCGTCGAACTTGGTCGAGACTTATCAAAACTGAGTTTGGGCGCGGCAGGGCCCGGGGTCGTCAAGAGCCGCAGATTCATTCTGCCACGGGGTTGGTGAACATTCCCCATCCGGGGTCCCGTGTCACCCACAGCTCAGCCGGCTGCTTTGGCTGCAGCCTTCTTCTGTTGTTTGTAGTCGCGTACCTTCTGCAGCGTCGAGACGTCGACTACGTCTGCTACAGAACGGTAGCCGTCGAGCGAGTAGTCGCCGACGACCTCTTCCCAGCCGTCGGGGCGAACCCCCAGCTGCTTGGCCAGCAGCGACACGAAGATCTGCGCCTTCTGCTTACCGAACCCGGGCAGCGCCTGGATCCGCTTGAGGAGGTCCTTGCCGCTGGTGGCCTCGGTCCACAGCCGGGTGACGTCGCCGCCGTACTCCTCCGCGACGATGACCGCGATCCCCTGCACCTTCGCCGACATGGAGCCCGGGAACCGATGGATCGCGGGCGGGGTCGAGGCGATCGTCTTGAACTCGTCTGGGTCCATCTCGGCGATCGTGGCCGGGTCGAGGTGTCCGAGGCGGGTCACCAGCTTGTGACCTCCCTTGAACGCATCCTCCATCCGATACTGCTGATCCAGGGCCATACCCAGCAGCAGTGCGAACGGGTCTTCGGAGAGCAGCTTGTCGGCGGCCTCGTCGCCGGTGATGTGGAGAGACGGCATACGCCCATCCTGCCTCATCTCGCGAGCCGACGCGCGGTCGTCGCCGAAGCCTGTGGATAGCGGGTCGCGCGATTTCGGCATCCGGTGCACGCTGGGCCCATGACTTCCACCTCCACCATCTCCGAGAGGTCCGTCGAAGGGCTGCACGAGCCTGTCCCGCCAGTGCTCGAGAAGCGCCTGCGCCGGGCCGTGCTGGACCACACCGCCACCGAGCACCGGCACTCCTTCCTTCCACTGGTGCATCTGGGCGTCCCCGGCGGCAAGGAGGTCGCCCATGCCCACCGCGAGGACGAGCCGACCGACCAGTGGCTGCGTACGGACATCATCCACAGCATGCGGCGCCGCGTCGGGATGCCCGACCCCATCGTGTGGCTGACCCGGGGCGGCGACCTGGCCATCGAGGATGTCGACCTCCGCTGGCTCGCCGCCGCCCGGCAGGCGTTCCAGGAGATCGGCGCACCGCTGACGTACGTCGTGGTGACTCGCAACGCCTGGCTCGACCCACGCTCGGGGCTGAGCCGCCGCTGGAAGCGGCTGCGCTATCGCAACGACTAGGGTCTGATGGACCTAGGCCGGATGGTCCGCGCAGGTGAGCTCCTCGTCCCAGGCCGCGGGAGCGACGGCACCGTCGAGCAGCCGGGCCACCAGCATCCCCAGCCCATGATGTCGGTCGGCCGCGAAGCAGCGGTCGAGCGCACACCAGGCGAGCGCGCCGTCACCACCCAGCCAGGCCGCGAAGGCCAGCACCGCGGCCGGGTGGGCGACATGGCCGGCGGGGCTGCGGCGTACGACATCGGCCCAGAGGCTCACCTGTGCCTTGGCCTCGTCGCGGGTCATCCCTCCCCACGCGGCGTCGCGTCGCTGCGGGTCACGCAACGCCAGCAGCAAGGAGGCGACCTGCCCGGTGGACAGGATCCTCCCGTCGACCGCCTCGTCGACGAGCTGGCTGACCTCATAGATCTTCATCGTCGAGGCGTCCTCCAGCTCCGCCTCGGTCTCGGCGACGGCATCGGGGACCGCTGCGATCGAGGCCGCCAGCTCGGTGCGGGAGCCACGCACCACCTTGCCGTCGTAGACCGCCTGGGCGCGGAACGGATGCTCGCCGACGTCGAAGGGAACCCCGTCGGGCGGGCCGCCGTGGAGACCGAGCGGGTCGAACCACCGGCCGTTCTCGACGCGCAGACAGCCGATCAGGTCGATGTCGTGCTCGGTCAGCCGCTCGGCCAGGCGGCGGGCGAGCTTCGTCCCGAAGCGCGGGCCGCTGTCATAGAGGACGAGGACGATGCCGCGCACACCGTGGCGGACCGCGGGGAGGAACAGGCTGTCCAGGCAGTCGTCGACCTCGCCGGGAGGAGGTAGGTCGATCCGGCCGTGGACCTGGTGCTCACCACCGAAGGTCAGCATGACGATGGAGCTCTCGGGCTGAAACCCAAGAAGAACAGGGACTGCCGCGAGGACATCCTCGGGACGGGTGATGGAGAGTTTCGTGGTCATGCGAGCCACCCTCGCCGGGACCCACCGACAGTTTCCGCCTCAAAACCGAAGGCTGTGGAGAAGTCCGTCCCGAACGGTGCCTGTGGATGGCAGACGGCCCACGGTCTACGGGACGGTAACCGGCCCGGTTCGGGTTGTCCCCGCTGCCAGATATGTTGCCACCATGAGACCGGACGCGTCGGTGATGCACATCGACCTCGACGCGTTCTTCGCCTCCGTCGAGCAGCGCGACAAGCCCTCCTTGCGGGGCAAACCGGTCGTGGTGGGTGGCATCGGCGGACGCGGAGTGGTCAGCACCTGCTCGTACGAAGCCAGGACCTTCGGCG
Organism: Nocardioides sp.; assembly: GCF_050699375.1. Classification (GTDB taxonomy): domain Bacteria; phylum Actinomycetota; class Actinomycetes; order Propionibacteriales; family Nocardioidaceae; genus Nocardioides. The sequence goes on from NZ_JBOHDN010000256.1 coordinate 4,164, forward strand.
TCCACTCGGCGATGTCGACCCGCGAGGCCCGCTCCCTGTGCCCGCACGCTGCCTTCCTCTATCCGCGGTTCCACGCCTACAAGCTGGTCAGCGAGCAGGTCTTCGGGCTTCTGCGCGACCTCTCCCCTCTCGTGGAGCCGCTCTCGCTCGACGAGGCCTTCGTCGACCTCGCCGCCGCCGACCTCGACGATCTCGATGTCGACACGGTCACCGCGACCGCCACCCGCATCCGTGCGGAGGTCGCCGAGATCACCGGCGGCCTGAGCGCCAGCGTCGGCCTGGCCAGCTCGAAGTTCATCGCCAAGATCGCCAGCGACCTGGACAAGCCGGACGGCCTGGTCGTCGTCGCACCGGGCACCGAGCTCGACCTCCTCCGCCCGATGAACGTCAAGGTGATCCCCGGCGTCGGCCCCGCCACGACCGAACGCCTGCGCCGCGCGGGGATCCACACGGTGGCCGACTTGGAGCAGGTCAGCGTCGAGGAGCTCGTACGCCTCGTGGGGAAGGCCCATGGCACCAATCTCCACAAGCTGGCCAGGGCCCAGGACGACCGCCGCGTCGAACCCGAGCGCGAGACCAAGTCGGTCAGCGTGGAGAGCACCTACGACACCGACCTGACCGACCGGACGCTCATGGAGCAGATCCTCACCCGGCAGGCCACCGATGTCGCCACCCGACTGAAGAAGAACGGGCTCTCGGGACGCACGATCACGATCAAGGTCAGGCTCTACGACTTCACCACGATCAACCGGTCCTCCACCCTGGCCGCGCCCACGGATCAGGCAGGCGCCGTCGCTCGCCTCGCCAGGATCCTGCTCGGTGAGCTCTTCGCCGCGGGTGAGACCGCCGGCGGCGTACGCCTTCTCGGGGTCGGCGTCTCCGGCCTCGCCGACTGGATCCAGGAGGACCTCTTCGGCGAGGAGACCGAGGAGGAGACCGAGCCGGAGGTCCAGCTGCCCGAGCCGTCCCGCCGGCCCACCTGGGCGGCGGGGATGGACGTCATCCATGCCGAGATGGGCCGCGGCTGGGTCTGGGGCTCGGGGCGGGGCGTCGTCACCGTACGTTTCGAGACCGCAGAGACCCCGGCCGGTCCGGTGAGGTCCTACGCGGCCGACGACCCGGACCTGCAACCCTTCAGCGACTCCTGACGCGCTCCCGGCGCTCCCCTGCCGCCTCGCCGTCGCGGCGAGGCTGTGCGGTATCGCGCCAAGCAACCAGGGTGTGCGATAGCGCGATGCGATGCACCAGTTGCGCCGGTCCCGCCCTCGGGAGTTCGAGGGTCGCGAGGATAGGGTCTCGGTCATGTCTTCCGACTACCCGATCGCACCGAAGAAGCCCTCGTCCAAGCAGTTCCACGGCCAGACCCGGACCGACGACTACGAGTGGCTTCGCGAGAAGGAGAGTCCCGAGGTCATCGGCTACATCGAGGCCGAGAACGCCTACACCAAGCAGCAGACCGACCACCTCTCCGACCTGCGCTCGCAGATCTTCGAGGAGATCAAGGCACGCACGCTGGAGACCGACCTCAGCGTCCCGACGCGGTCGCGCGGCTACTGGTACTACGGCAGAAGCTTCGAGGGGAAGCAGTACGGCGCCAGCTGCCGGGTGAAGGTCAGCGACCCCGACGACTGGACGCCGCCGACACCGGCCGACGTCACCCACGACCAGCCCGCACTGCCAGGCGAGGAGGTGCTGCTCGACCTCGACGCGCTCGCCGAGGGTCACGACTTCTTCAGCCTCGGCGGCTCCAGCGTGAGCCCGAGCGCCGCCCTGCTCGCCTATGCGACCGACGTGGCCGGCGACGAGCGCTACACCGTACGCGTCAAGGACCTGACCACCGGCGAGCTGCTCAGCGACGAGCTCACCAACGTCCACGGCGGCGCCACCTGGGATCGTGAGTCGGCGACCCTCTACTACACGACCGCAGACGAGTCCTGGCGCGCCGACAAGATCTGGTGCCACCGCCTCGGCACCTCCCAGACCGAGGACGAGCTCGTCTTCCACGAGACCGACGACCGGTTCTGGGTCGGCGTCGGCCGCACCCGGTCCGACCGGTTCATGTTCATCGGCACCGCGGCGAAGATCACCGCTGAGTACCGCTTCCTCGACCTCGACGACCCCGACACCGGGTGGCAGGTCTTCGCCGCCCGCGAGGAGGGCGTCGAATACTCCCTGGAGCACGCCGTCATCGCCGGCGAGGACGTCTTCCTGGTCACCCACAACGCCTCCGGACCCGACTTCGAGATCGCCACGGCACCGATCGCGCCGACCGCGCGCGCCGAGTGGCGGCCCCTGCTCCCCCACACCCAGGGCGTACGCCTGGAGGAGGTCGACGCCTTCGCCGGCCACCTCGTCGTGCACCAGCGCAGCGAGGGCCTCACGCAGCTCCGCATCCTGGAGCTGGGTGAGAGTGGCATCGCCGACGACTACCTGGTGAAGTTCGACGACGAGCTCTACACCATCGGCTCCGGCTCCAACCCGGCCTTCGAGACCCCGGTCGTACGGCTCGGCTACACCACGATGCGCACCCCGGCCTCCGTCTTCGACTATGACGTACGCAGCCGCGAGCTGACCCAGCGCAAGCAGGCCCCGGTGCTCGGTGGCTATGACCGTGATGACTACGAGGAGCACCGGCTGTGGGCGAGCGCCCCCGACGGCGTACGTGTTCCGATCTCGGTGGTGGCGAAGAAGGGCCTTCACGAGACCGGGCCGATCCCGGTGCTGCTCTACGCCTACGGGTCCTACGAAGCGAGCATGGATCCCTACTTCTCCATCGCGCGGCTCTCGCTGCTGGAGCGTGGGATCGGCTTCGCGATCGCGCACATCCGCGGCGGCGGCGAGATGGGCCGGGCGTGGTACGACGACGGGAAGATGCTGAAGAAGCAGAACACCTTCTCCGACTACATCGCCTGTGCACAGCACCTGGCCGAGTCAGGCTGGTCGACCCCCGACAAGATCATCGCCGAGGGCGGCAGCGCCGGCGGGCTGCTGATGGGCGCGGTCGCCAACCAGGCACCCGACGCCGTGGGCGCGGTCGTCGCGGCGGTGCCGTTCGTGGACGCGCTGACCACGATGCTCGACGCGACCCTGCCGCTGACCGTCACCGAGTACGACGAGTGGGGCAACCCGGAGGCCGACCGCGAGACCTACGACTACATGTCCTCCTACGACCCCTATACGAACGTCACCCGGCAGCACTACCCGCCGATCCTGGCCGAGACCAGCATCAACGACACCCGGGTGCTCTACGTCGAGCCGGCGAAATGGGTCGCCAAGCTGCGGGCGGTGGCAGAGAATCCTGGTGACGTACTCCTCAAGACGGAGATGGCCGCCGGACATGGAGGGGTCTCGGGGCGCTACAAGGCGTGGGAGGATCGGGCGTTCAGCCTTGCCTGGATGATCGATCAGGTGACCTCTTCGTAGGCATATCTGTGGGGATCTCGGGGTACTCCATGAGAAACCCCTGAGATTCGCCTCACGATGCAACTTATCGCCCGCGGCGTACGTCGAACCGGACAAGAGATCGAACACGGATCGATGAAGCGCTCTACTGGGGAACACCTGGGAGGGGCGAAGCGTTGAAATCCACTGTGAGGCAACAAACCTCACCGTGAGGAGGTTCCCATGGCGACACGCACCGCAACCCGGGAGATCGAGGGCCGCGACAGCGTCGGGCTGTATCTCGATGAGATCGCCCGCAACGAGCTCTTGGATGCCGCCAAAGAGGTTGAGCTGTCCAAGGCGATCGAGGCCGGCCTGATGGCTGAACACCTCCTGGCCGAGGGCCGCGTCGGCCGTAAGAAGGCGCCCGGTGGCGCCACCCGCGCCGAGCTCGAGTGGCTGGCCGCGGAGGGTCATCGCGCCACTCGCGAGTTCATCAACGCCAACCTGCGACTGGTGGTGTCCATCGCGCGCAAGTACGGCCGCGCGCAGATGCCGATGCTCGACCTGATCCAGGAAGGAAACACCGGCCTGATCAGGGCTGTTGAGAAGTTTGACTACACCAAGGGCTACAAGTTCTCGACGTACGCGACGTGGTGGGTGCGCCAGGCCATCACCCGCGGGATCGCGCAGCAGGCGCGAGTGGTCCGGCTCCCGGTCCACGTGGTCGAGGAGCTCAACCAGGTCGGCGGCGCGCGCCGCACCCTGGAGCGCCAGCTCGGCCGCGACCCGGAACCGGAGGAGATCGCCGCCGAGCTCGACATGGACCTCGACCGGGTGATCGACCTGCTCGCCTGGGGCCGTGACCACGTCTCGCTGGACACCCCGATCGACGAGGACGGCGACACCTCGCTGGGTGACCTGATGGCTCAGGAGTCGTCACCGTCGCCCGACATGGACGTCATCGACGTCGAGTCGCGCGAGCGGCTCAACGCGCTGGTCGGTCAGCTCGACGAGCGTTCCGCCGACATCGTCCGCTCCCGCTACGGGCTCACCGACGGGCGCCAGCACAAGCTCGCCGACATCGGCGTCAAGCACGGCATCTCCGCTGAGCGCGTACGCCAGCTCGAACGCGAGGCCCTGCAGAAGCTGCGCCGCTTCGCCGACCCCGACCTGGCGGCGTAGCCGACAGGTCGGATATCGGGGCGGCAGACGCACTCGTAAGACTGGCGGCCTGATCCAAGCTGAACCGGCTCGGCGTCCCTAGTTCGGGGCGCCGAGTCGTTCTTTTCCGCCGAGACGTCACTACTGCAGGCCGAGGCGTCGGCGGATTCTAGCGGTGCTCGCAACACCAGGTGGATCTGACGGGTTCGACAGTAGCTGGTCGAGGACTTCGGCGGGGGTTGCCCAGTTGTGGCGTTTGCGGGGACGGGCGTTGAGTTCGGCTGCGATCATGTCGAGGTAGCCCGGTCCCCATCTGGACAGGTCGGTGCCCTTGGGT
>NZ_JBOHDN010000257.1:0-2391 GCF_050699375.1 Nocardioides sp.
ACCTGGCCGGCGAGACCGAGGCCGACACCGGTGAACAGCAGCAGGCCGATCAGGGCTTGGAGCAGGTAGTTCGTCAAGGCGATCCGTCCCGCGGGCGCGAGAGCCGAGCGCAGCCAGGCGAATCGACGGCTGTGCATGGCCCGCAACAGGGTCGCCACATAGGCCGCGGTGAGCAGCGGTGCGGTCGCCAGGCTGATGACCGACGCCATGCCGCCCTTCTCGCCGCCGAGCGCGGCGTACGCCACGGCACCGAGCAGGCCGATCGGGAAGCCAATCATCTGGATGCGGCGCAGGATCGGCTCGGTTCCGGTGACGTTCGCCAGCAGCTGGCGCCGGCCGGCCACCATGCCGAGCAGGAACGCTGCGAGCGCCGTCGGGCCCTGCATGGTCAAGGCCATCACGCCCAGCAGCCAGATGCCGTCGAAGTGCTGACCGACGATGTCAGCGTACGAGCCGAGCATGGCCTGGTTCTGTGCCGCGGAGTTCGCCAACGCCTCAGCGTGACTCGGGAGCATGGCCGAGCGATCCACGAGAAGTCCGCTGAGGGTCATCGAGACGAGCACGACGGCGTAGACGATTCCAGCGACTCGCAGCGCGATCCGATCGCGGACCCGGAACATCGCCAGCAGGACCAGGCAGGCCAGGGCGTACGTGGTGAGCACGTCGCCGCTGTAGAGCAGCACGATCTGGGCAGCGCCCAGGACGAACAGTCCGAGGATTCGGCGCAGCATTCTCGGCGCGAACTCGGCTCCCGCACGCTCGGCCGCGCCCATCTGCAGGGTGAAGCTGTAGCCGAACAGGAACGAGAACAGCAGGTAGAACTTCATCGAGAACAGGGCGGACACGGTGAACCGCGCTGCCTCGTCGAGCCAGGAGCCGTAGGCGGGATCGTCGACGAGATTGCCGGCATAGGCCGAGGCCATGAAGGTGATGTTGACGACGAAGATGCCGAGGAGCGCGAAGCCCCGCAGCGCGTCTACGTCGTGAACACGGGCGACTTTTCCGGCCCGAACGGAAGATGCGGTATCAGTCATGACGGTAACCATATGGGATATAGTTTTCTACGTATAGTTTTTATCTGAGGCCCGCGCCGCCACCGCCTCCACCGACTACCGCGAGAATCGAGCCATGCAGAGCGAAGACATCCCCGCCCCGCTGCGCAGACTGTGGCGGCTGCCCGATGCGCCGACACGGGTCGGTCGCCCGTCGCACCTCGACGTCGACACCGTGGTCGCCGTGGCCGTACGGCTGGCCGACGAGGGCGGCCTCGACGCGGTCACGCTTCCGCGGGTGGCCGCGGACCTCGGTGTCACCGCCATGTCTCTCTACCGCTACGTCGGCTCCAAGAACGAGCTGCTGCAGCTGATGGTCGACGCGGCGACCACTCCGCGCGTGCCCGAGCCGAACCCCGACGGCAGCTGGCGAACCGGGCTGCGGGAGTGCGCCGTTGCCCTGTGGGAGCTGTTTCGTACGCGCCCGTGGCTACCGCGCGTGCCGATCGAGACCGCGCCCTCGGGGCCACGTCAGCTGGCGTGGCTGGAACAGATCCTCGCGACGATGGCAGCCACCCGGCTGGACTGGGGCGAGAAGATGGTCGCGGTCATGCTCCTCAGCGGCTACGTACGCCAGTCGGTCCTGCTCACCCAGGACCTCACTACCGGAAGAGACCCCGACGAGCAGCAGGCCGAGAGCGAACGCCGCTACGCCCTCGCGATGGTCGACCTCGTCGACCCGCAACGCTTTCCCGAGGTAGCGGCGATGTTCGCCTCCGACGTCTTCGCCTCCGCTGCGGTCCCCACCGAGACCACCGAGCGCGCAGACTTCGAGGCGGGCCTCGAGATCATCCTCGACGGGATCGAGGCGCAGGTCGACGTCAAGGCGCCACGAGAGTCCTGACCGTTCCGCGGGTGGTCTCGACAAGATCGACCACCGAGAGACAGATCGACCACCGAGAGACAGCCCGACCACCAAGTGACAGCCCGACCACGGGCCATGCGAGTCACGCCTGGCGGCGTCAACGGGCGAGGTCGCCGGCAGAGACCTTCGTGGCGTACGTTCGCTCGATCTCGTCGAAGACACCGTGGCCAGCGGGTGTGAATTAGATGTGGATAACTCGGTGCTTCTTGGGTAAGGTCAAAGATGCAACGGCCCTATAGGCCCGCGAAGTAAGCCCGGCAGTCTTCCGGACGGTGGATGAGCCGGGCTCGCGCTATTTCGAGGCCAGCTACGTTCCGCGTCTCGACCAGGTTCACACCTCAAGGTGACGTACGTCGACTACGAGAGGCTGCGCCGAGTCGATCCAGGCTCCGCCGCGCTGATAGCACCAGCAGACAGCGTCGCTGATCCACAGCAAGGGCTCGCTGCGAGGCACCTCGAGGCGGTACGTCGGCT
>NZ_JBOHDN010000258.1:0-9902 GCF_050699375.1 Nocardioides sp.
CTGGTCGACGTCTTCCAGGGGCTCGCCGGGAAGGTCTCTTGACGAGCCCGCCGCTTGGCGCCTTCTCAGCCTCTCCTGGGAGGATGGGCGGGTGAATGAGCAGCGACCACGCGATGTGGCGATCCTCGGCTCGACCGGGTCCATCGGAACCCAGGCGCTCGATCTGGTGCGGGCCAACCCGGACCGGTTCCGGGTCGTCGCGTTGACGGCGGGCGGATCCAACAAGGAGCTCTTCGAGGCGCAGGTGGCCGAGTTCGCGCCGAAGATCTCGGGGCTGGGGGAGGAGGCTTCCGTGGAGGCGGCCGCCCAGCCCGCCGACGTCGTGCTCAACGGGATCACCGGCGCCGTCGGGCTCCGCCCGACGCTGGCCGCGCTGGAGGCGGGGAACACGCTCGCGCTGGCCAACAAGGAGTCGCTGATCATCGGCGGGCCGCTGGTCAAGCGGGTGGTCTCGACGAGCTCGACCTCCGGCGGAACGATCGTCCCGGTCGACTCCGAGCACTCCGCGATCGCCCAGTCGCTGCGCGCCGGTCGCGCCGACGAGGTACGCAAGCTGGTGCTGACCGCCTCCGGCGGCCCGTTCCGCGGCCGCTCCCGCGACGAGCTCGCCCAGGTCACCCCGGCCCAGGCGCTCAAGCACCCCAACTTCGCGATGGGACGGGTGATCACGACCAACTCCGCCACCCTGGTCAACAAGGGCCTCGAGGTCATCGAGGCCCACCTGCTCTTCGACGTGCCCTTCGACCGGATCGAGGTCGTGGTGCACCCGCAGCAGTACATCCACTCGATGGTCGAGTTCACCGACGGCGCCGTGGTCGCCCAGCTGGGGCTGCCGACGATGCTGGTGCCGATCTCGATGGGGATGGCCTGGCCCGAGCGGGTGCCGGACGCAGAGACGCCGATCGACTGGACCAAGGCCGCCGACTGGCGCTTCGAGCCGCTCGACGACTCTGCCTTTCCTGCGGTGCGCCTCGCCCGCGAGGCCGGCACCCGGGCAGGCACCCACCCCGCGGTCTACAACGCGGCCAACGAGGTCTGCGTGGACGCCTTCCACGAGGGCCGGATCCCGTTCCCCGGCATCGTGGACACGATTGCGGAGGTGATGGCAGCCCACAGCGGCGTACGCTCTGAAAGCACCCTCTCCATCGAGGATGTGCTCGCCGCCGACGCCTGGGCGCGCGAGGAGACCACCCGGATCTTGGAGACCCGTTCATGAGCTACCTGCTCTATACGTTGGCCGTTATCGGCTTCGTCGTAGCGATCCTGGTCTCGATCGGGCTCCACGAGCTCGGCCACATGATTCCGGCGAAGGCGTTCGGCGGGAAGGTGACGCAGTACTTCATCGGCTTCGGGCCGACGGTGTGGTCCAAGCAGATCGGCGAGACGGAGTACGGCCTCAAGGCGATCCCGCTCGGTGGCTACGTCAAGATCGTCGGGATGCTGCCGCCCGGCGCCGACCAGCTGGGCGAGCGCACGGATGACGGCGCGCTGAAGGTGCGCAAGTCCAACACCGGCATGTTCACCCAGCTGATCAGCGACGCCCGCTCGGCCGAGTGGGAGCTGATCCGACCCGAGGACGAGCCGCGGCTCTTCTACAAGATGACGTGGTGGAAGAAGGTCATCGTGATGGCCGGCGGTCCGTCGGTGAACATTCTGATCGCGTTCTTCGTCCTCTGGGGCGTCTACGGCATCTACGGGGTCCGCGAGCCCGTCGTCAACGAGGGGCACCCGGTCGTCTCGAGCCTGCAGGAGTGCCTGCTGAGCTGGGAGGACCAGGGCCGCGAGTGTAAGAAGAGCGACAAGCCGACCCCGGCCCACGACGCGGGCCTGAGGCCCGGCGACGAGCTGATCTCGTTCAACGGCACCGAGCTGACCTCCTGGACGGTCGCCCAGGAGCTGATCCGCGACAACATGGACCGTGCGGCCACGATCGTCATCGAGCGCGACGGCGAGCAGAAGACGCTGAAGACCAACACGGTCGTGCAGGAGCGGGTCAAGGACGTCAACGACACCAGCGCCGACCCGGAGACGGCGAAGGTCGGCTTCTTCGGGATGTCTCCCGAGTCGCACGTGGTGACGACCAAGGAGGGTCCGGTCTACGCGCTGACCGAGATGGGCGAGATGGCGAAGAATGCCGTCCACGCACTGGTGCGGCTCCCGGTCAAGGTCTGGCACGTCGCCCTGGCGATCGTCGGCATCGAGGAGCGTGACCCCAACGGCCCGGTGAGCATCGTCGGCGGCGGCCGCATCGCCGGCGAGATCGCCTCCCACGAGGGCCTCGACGTCGCCGAGAAGGTCTCCAGCTTCGCGTTCCTGGTCGGTGGCTTCAACCTCTTCATCGGCATCTTCAACTTCGTTCCTCTCCTCCCGCTCGACGGCGGTCACATCGCGACGGCGCTGTGGGAGGGCGTACGCCGTGCCTTCGCCAAGGTCTTCCGACGGCCCGACCCGGGACATGCCGACCCGGCCAAGCTGCTGCCGGTGGCGTACGTCGTCGCCTCGGCGCTGCTGGTGATGGGTGTTGTCCTGATCGTCGCCGACCTCGTCGTCCCACTTCATCTCCAAGCCTGACCCGCCCGTAAGATTGGTAGACATGACGTCGATCCCCCTCGGTATGCCGGAGGCACCCGCCCCCGTGCTCGCCCCTCGTCGCAAGACCCGCCAGATCAAGGTCGGCTCGGTGGGCGTGGGCAGCGAGAGCCCCGTCTCTGTGCAGTCGATGACGACCACGGTCACCGCCGACGTGAACTCGACCCTGCAGCAGATCGCCGAGCTGACCGCCTCCGGCTGTGACATCGTCCGCGTCGCCTGCCCGAGCACCGACGACGCCGAGGCGCTCCCGGCGATCGCGCAGAAGTCACAGATCCCGGTGATCGCCGACATCCACTTCCAGCCGAAGTACGTCTTCGCAGCCATCGAGGCGGGTTGCGCCGCGGTCCGGGTCAACCCGGGCAACATCCGTAAGTTCGACGACCAGGTCAAGGAGATCGCCGCGGCCGCCAAGGACCACGGCACCTCGATCCGCATCGGCGTCAACGCCGGCTCGCTCGACAAGCGGCTCATGGAGAAGTACGGCAAGGCCACCCCCGAGGCGCTGGTCGAGTCGGCGATGTGGGAGGCGAGCCTCTTCGAGGAGCACGGCTTCCACGACTTCAAGATCTCGGTCAAGCACAACGACCCGGTCGTGATGGTGCGTGCCTACGAGCTGCTCGCCGAGTCCGGCGACTGGCCGCTGCACCTCGGCGTCACCGAGGCCGGCCCGGCTTTCCAGGGCACGATCAAGTCCTCGGTCGCCTTCGGCTCACTTCTGTCCAAGGGCATCGGCGACACGATCCGGGTCTCCCTGAGCGCGCCGCCGGTCGAGGAGGTCAAGGTCGGGCTGCAGATCCTGGAGTCGCTCAACCTCCGTCCGCGCCGCCTCGAGATCGTCTCCTGCCCCTCGTGCGGGCGTGCGCAGGTCGACGTCTACAAGCTCGCCGACGAGGTCACCGCCGGGCTCGACGGCCTCGAGGTGCCGCTGCGGGTCGCGGTCATGGGCTGCGTCGTCAACGGCCCCGGCGAGGCCCGCGAGGCCGACCTCGGCGTCGCCTCCGGCAACGGCAAGGGCCAGATCTTCGTCAAGGGCGAGGTCATCAAGACCGTCCCCGAGGCGGCCATCGTCGAGACCCTGATCGAGGAGGCGATGAAGATCGCCGAGGGCATGGAGCCCGTCGATGGCGGCGGCGCGCAGGTCCGAGCCTTGCCCTGAGCTTGCGAAGGGCAAACGCGAGGAGGTCGAGCGAGCGTGCGGCTGAGCTTGCGAAGCCGCAACCGCGGGTCGAGACCCAGTCAGCGACCGCCACAGAACGCAGGAAGCCCGGTCCTCAGTAGGACCGGGCTTCTGTCTTCTGCTTCGAGACGTCCCCCTGCGTACGTCTCGAAGGTCTTGTCGGTCTCACCAGCTCATCAGCCTGGAGACCAGGCCGAGAAACCCGAGATGGAGCAGTGCCCCGACCGGGTCGTTGGCGATCAGGTGGCCCCAGGCGAGCGCCGCCTGACCCATCTGGGTCCCGAGAGCCGCGGGGAGGCCGTCCAGACCTCCGTGGGTCCACAGGTGGACCGCGACGAACCGGAGACCCGGCACGACGAGGAACAGGACGAGGGCGGCCTTGACGGGGAGGATCCACGGCAGCGACGCGCTGCCGGTGGAGCTCAGGTTGCCGCTCCGCACCCAGCGGGATCCGCTGCTGCCGTTGAAGCGGACCTTGGTGCGGCCTGCCGCGGTGGCGACGACGACACCGCGCTTGCCGGATCGGACGCCGCCATGGGCCCGGACGACATCGCCGGGACGGCTGAAGCCGGTCATGACTGCGCTCCTTCCGTGAGTACGAAGGACACGGACGAGGTGCCGGCGGAGGCCTGGCACGTGGGCGGCTCGGCGCTGAGCAGCTGGTTGAAGCCGAACACGACAAGAAGCGTGACGGCGAAGGTGGCGATGCTGAACTTGTGGTTCCTCATGGTCATCTCCTTCAGCGGTGTGGCCCTGTGGGTAGGTGCCTTGCGCTGTCCCGGTGGGACATCTCCAAGGTGGCGGAGGCCGCATCTGTCTCGCCAGAGGGCGGGTGGGAGTGGGGACGAAGTAAAGACAGTCCGTGGGAAGATGAGACATTTCTGGGACAGAACTGGGACACCTGCGAGATACTCGCAGCCGCGTCCGCGACGACTCGGCGAGGGGAAATGACCGACGAATCTCTCTCACCAGAGCAGTTCAACGGCGAATTGCGGGCCTGGATCCGGCAGGTGACCGGAAAAGCTGACGGCGGCGCCGGTGTGGCCATGGCCAGGAGCACCTTCTACCGGCGTACGTCCGGGACGAAGCTGATGCCGCTCGACGAGCTCATCCGGGTGGTCGGCGGTGCGGTGCCGCGCACCCTCGACCCGGCCCACCGGGGCGCGTGGATCCGGAAGAACACCGACATCTGGCAGTCGAAGTGGTGGAAGGCGTACGCCTGGCGGGGTCAGGAGGCCGAGCCGCCGGGGCCTGTCCTGGAGGCCGCGCCGACCGCGGCACCCGCGTCAGTCACCAGCTCGCGCCTGACCTTCCCGCGGGCGCGCGTGGCGGCGCTGAGCGGCCTGGCGACCGACGGCGCGACGATCCCGCTCCTCGACGCGCTCGGCCGGTGGCTCGAGCATCCTGGGTCGAACCTCTTCTTCCTCACCGGCCCGTCGGGCTCGGGCAAGACGATCGAGATCAGGGACTGGACCGCCTCGCAGGAGCAGGTGCGCTACATCAGCCTGCGCGACGGCGCGGTCGACTACGGCGACCTGGTCGGCGAGGACCGCTCTCCGATCATTATCGACGACTTCGACCTGATCTCCTCCAGTGCTGAGGAGCACGGCGTCACCCGCCCCGACCTGAGCGAGCTGCGGTCCGCCTTCGGTCGCGGCGGGCGCTTCGTCGTGATCAGCAAGCGCAACCTGCAGACCGAGCGTGACGAGCTCGCCGAGCAGCTGCGCAGCCCCGCACGCCTGGAGGACCTCGGGGTCGAGGCTGCCGTCGTCGTACGTGTCGAGCCGATCTCGCCGGTGGACGTGCGCGCCCTGGGCGAGGAGCGCGGCGGCGACGAGCGGCTGAGCAACCTGGCCGCCGAGATGGAGCGCGGCGGCGGGTTCTTCCCCGCGACCCCGATGGTCCTCAAGCAGCTCTACGCCTCCCTCGAGGAGGGCGCCGCGGCTCCCCGGACCCAGTGGGACGGCTACACCGTCCACCTCAAGCACGTCTGCGGGCAGCCCTGGGACCGCAAGAGTTCACGCATCCCCAGCCGGGTGCGGTTCCAGACCTACCGCGACATCGCCTGGGACCTGTTCACCGGGATGGACGAGCCCAGCAACCAGGAGCAGGACCTGATGCCGGTCCCGCGCGTCTCGGAGTGGCTCTTCGCCAACCTGCAGCGCGACCTCGACATCACGAGGCAACGGGACTTCCTGACGTACGAATGGATCGCCGACCTGCTCGACCACTCCGAGGTCTTCGGCGTGACGGGCCGGACGAAGGACTCGGTCGAGTCGGCGGAGTTCGGCCACGAGACCTTCTACCAGTACTTCGTCGCCGAGGGGATCCGCGACCGGCTGCGCGACGGGCACGGGATGGCGCTCGACGGAGCCCGGTTCGCCGACATGCACATGGGGCCGTTGGTGATGACGTTCCTGAAGGCAGGGTTCCGGCCGGGCGATCTCGACGCGGTGGCCAGGCTGAGCGTGCGGGAGAGCCTGTCCTGGATGGACCGGCTGATCTGTCTCTACCTGACCGAGGAGCGCGAGGACTACGGCGAGCTTCTCGACCAGGCACCCGAGCGCTACTGGGACGAGCTGGAGTTCGTGCTGGAGGCGTTCCGGTCGCTGTTCCTGCGGAAGGCGGCGATGTTCCAGCTGATCCTGCGGGGCCGGGTGCCGGTCGACGGCTATCTCGAGATCCTGGACCGGGAGGAGGACCCCGGCGCCGTCGCCCGGGAGCGCGACGTGCTCGGCTGGGGCACCGACATCACCGAGGCACTGGTCCATCGGCTGAACCACCCGGTCCTGGCCCCGGCGATTCCGATTACCGCGTACCGGCTGGGGCAAATGGGTGATATCACTTGCCTGAGCCATCTCGAACGGCTCACTGGTCTGCCGCCCGCCCACGAGGATGTGGTGAGGGCTGCGATCCACCGGATCAAGGAGCGCCATGAGCACAGCGACTGAGTCAGCGCCGGTCCTCGTCCTCGGGGCGACGGGCGACCTCGGCAGCGCCGTCGCGCGCCGGCTCAGCGCCCAGGGCACGCCCGTGATCCTGCACGCCTACAGCCGCACGACCGAGCTGGCCTATCTTGCCGACGAGACGGGTGCCGTCGGCCGGGTGGAGGGCGATCTGACCGCTGAGGACGGGATCGAGGCGCTCAGCCGGACGCTGGCGGACTTCGAGACCCTCTCCGGGCTCATCAACTGCTCCGGCATCAACCCGACGCCCGACACGGTGGCCGAGATCGACCAGTCCGAGTGGCAGCTGACCCTCGACGTCAACCTGACCTCGGCGTGGCGCACCGCCTCGATCGCGCTTCCGAAGCTGCGAGCCGCCGGGTCCGGGGCGCTCGTCCTGGTCAGCTCGGTCTTCGGCATCCGTACGCCGTCGCGACGAGCTGCCTACGGAGTCTCCAAGCACGCGCTGACCGGGCTCGCCCAAGCCATCGCGCAGGAGGAGGAGGGGATCGTCCGGGCCAACGTGGTCGCCCCGGGTCCGATGTGGAGCGAGTCGTCGCGGCAGGTCTTCGTCAAGCATGCCCGCAAGGAGGGGGTCACGGTCGACGAGTACATCTCCTACCGTGCGGCGCGCATCCCCGGGCACCGTTTCGTCACCGCGGACGCGGTCGCGAAGGTCTGCGTCTTCCTCGCCTCGGACGTCGCCGGCGCCATCAACGGCCAGTGCATCGTCGCCGATGGCGGAGAGTATTAGAGGGTTACAGCCGAGGATCGGACCGGCCGGTTCGGGCGGGCCGGACCGCTGTTGTGCGAACGAAAACCGCACGACACGAAGAAATGACGTACGTCCGGCAAAAGGCTGCTTACTCTTGGCCCATCCCGCGGACCAATGTCTGCGCGTCCCTCACGTCTTAGGCCCTCAGAGACTGGCAGATCAACGTATGACGTCCTTCTGGCTTGCCATCGATCATTCCGACGATGCGAAGTTTCACACCCCCGACGGAACCGACATCCGGTCCGAGATCCTCGAGCTGATCGCCGAGTCTCCCGGGTGGGGGATCGTCGTCCGACCCGACCACGATCGCCTCCGCATCCCCGGCGACGCGGTGTGCGTCGGGCTGCCGGACATCCACGAGGTCGCCGAGCTCCGCCCGCCCGACGGGGGCTCCGGCGTGGTGAAGGTGGGCTTCCACCATCCCGAGGACGGCTGCTCGCGAGCGGCCACCGCGATCCTGGGCGAGCTGCGGCACTACGACCGGGTGTTCCTCGAGCCCTACTGCGACTCGAGCGACTGTCTGGCTCAGCTGGCCGGCACGGCCACTTCGCTGGGTCCGCAGGACGTCGTCCTCAAGGTGCGGGTCAACGAGGACGGCCTCGATGTCGTCAAGCGGGCCGAGATCGGCGCCACCGCATGGGTGGCTCGCTCGGACGGGATGAGCTGGGCGGACTACTCCGCGCGCCTTCCCACGGCTCGCGACCTCGGCGCGGTGGGGGTGATGGTCGGCCGAGCGATCTGGGGCGACACGGTGGGTCTTGCCGCGGACGCCCGACGTGGGTCGATCCTCGACCGGATGGAAGCGATCACGCGCACCTTCTGAGGACGGCGCAGATCCGATCCGCGAGCCGCTCGGCGACGTACGACCAGATTGGGTCTAGTGGTCTGAGCCGATAGTTCGTCCCGGGTCCGTCGTCAGGGTGCGTGCTGGGCAAGGCGCCCCTGCGATGGCATACCGGGGTCTTTCGAGCGGGGACAACGCAGCCCAGTGCGTGCCATGGCGGCGGGCCCGGGACGAAATTGAGGCGATGACCACTAGGCTCGTTGACATGCTCACGACGCGCCAGGGGATCCGCCCGTTGCACGCGGGTGATCTCGGCGCGTTCCTGGACCTGACCGGCCAGGATCCGGTGGTGAACGTCTTCGCGGAATACCGCGCGCGCACCACCAACCTCGAGCCGCGCTGGCTCGGGGGTGAGATCTGGGGACGCTGGGACGGTGGCGACCTGGTCGCCGCCTGCCACGTCGGTGCGAACCTGGTCCCCATCCAGGCCACCGAGGAGGACGCGTTCGCCTTCGGTGAGCGAGCCCGCAACCGCGTGCGCACCGTCTCGACGGTCGTCGGGAAGCAGACCGCGGTGCGGGCGATGTGGACCTCGATCGGCGATGCCTGGGGGAGCCCGCGCGAGCAGCGCTGGGAGCAGCCTCATCTCGAGCAGCAGCTGCAGAGCCTGGTCGACCCCGACCCGTTCGTACGCCGCACGACCCGTGCCGACCTGGAGGCCCTCTATCCGGCGTGCGTCGCGATGTACACCGAGGAGGTCGGGATCTCACCCGAGAGCGGCGGCGGCCGTGACCTCTACCGCGCCCGGGTGCTCCAGCTGATCTCGCGCGGCTGGTCCTTCGCGCGCTTCGAGGACGACGAGGTCGTCTTCAAGGCCGAGGTCGCCTGCGCGACCCCCGACGCCGCCCAGATCCAGGGTGTCTGGGTGCCGGCGCACCGCCGCGGCGAGGGGCTCGCTGCCCGTGGCATGGCCGCGGTCTGCGACATCGTCCGCGCTGAGATCGCGCCTCGGATCTCTCTCTACGTCAACGACTGGAACACGCCCGCTCGGAGGGCGTACGAGCGGGCCGGCTTCCTGGAGACGGCTCGCTTCTCCACGATCATGTTCTGAGCCTGCCCGGGCCTGGCCACAACACACCTGTAACCGGTTCGCGGCAGCGGTCGCGCGCGCCGTACGCTTGCCCGCATGATCGCCCGTATGTCGACCCTGTTCGTGCGGACCCTCCGTGAGGATCCCGCCGAAGCCGAGGTCGCGAGCCACAAGCTGCTTGTCCGTGCCGGCTACATCCGCCGTGCCGCTCCGGGGATCTACTCATGGCTGCCGCTGGGACTGCGCGTGCTCGGTAAGGTCGAGCAGATCATCCGCGAGGAGATGGCCGCGATCGGCTCCCAGGAGGTGCACTTCCCGGCGCTGCTGCCGCGCGAGCCCTACGAGGCGACCAACCGCTGGACGGAGTACGGCGACGGCATCTTCCGGCTCAAGGACCGCAAGGGGGCCGACTACCTGCTCGGGCCCACGCACGAGGAGATGTTCACGCTCCTGGTCAAGGACCTCTACGGCTCCTACAAGGACCTGCCGCTCTCGCTCTACCAGATCCAGACGAAGTACCGCGACGAGGCGCGTCCCCG
>NZ_JBOHDN010000259.1:0-8527 GCF_050699375.1 Nocardioides sp.
GTCTCCGACACGATCGTCCGGCTTCCGCGGGTGCCGGTGCTGCTGCAGCCGCTGGTCGCCGTCGTTCCCCTGCAGCTCTTCGCCTGCCAGCTGGCCACCGAGCTCGGCCTCGACGTCGATCAGCCGCGCAACCTCGCCAAGTCGGTCACGGTCGAGTGATGGCGGTCCGCTGATGGCTGTCCTCGGGGTCGGGATCGACGTCTGCGACATCGCGCGCTTCGAGGAGTCCTTGGAGCGTACGCCGCGGCTGCGCGATCGCTTGTTCACCGCCGCCGAAGCGACCCGGCCGGTGGCCTCGTTGGCCGCCCGGTTCGCCGCGAAGGAGGCGCTCGCCAAGGCGTTCGGCGCGCCGCAGGGGCTGGAGTGGCACGACGCCGAGGTGGTCTCGGAGTCCTCGGGACAACCTCGTTTCGAGCTCCGCGGGACGGTGCTGGCGCAGGCCACCAAGCTCGGTGTGGTCACCGTCCATCTCTCGCTCTCCCACGACGCGGGGATCGCCTCGGCGATGGTCGTGCTCGAGGACTGAGCAGTCTCCTGAGGGCGCGCCCCTACGGACCTTCGACCCGGTCCGTCCCGGGTCCGGTGGCGCGTAGGGTTGTCCTATGCGGCGTGCGCACTCGGTTGAGCAGGTCAGAGCGGCAGAGAAGGCAGCGATGGCGAGCCTGCCCGAAGGCGCCTTGATGCAGCGGGCCGCGGCCGGGCTGGCCAACGCGGTCATCGCCCTGCTCCGGCAGCGGGGTCCCGGCGGCGCCTACGGCAAGCGCGTCGTCCTGCTCGTCGGGAGCGGGGACAACGGCGGCGATGCGTTGTACGCCGGGGCTGTCCTGGCCCGCCGGGGCGCGCGGGTCGAGGCCTGGTTGCTCTCCGGCGATGCGCACCCTGGTGGTCTGGCGACCCTGAGGAGTGCCGGGGGCAGGGTTGTGAAGCTCAGCGAGGGCTATGGGTCACTCTCAGGTTCACAACCCTCGGTCGTCGTCGACGGGATCGTGGGGATCGGGGGTAGGCCCGGGCTGAGACCGGACGCGGAGGAGGCGCTGGCGACGCTCGCCGGGGTGCCGGTGGTTGCCGTCGACACGCCGAGCGGGGTCTGCGTCGACACCGGGGAGCTCGACGGTGCGCATGTGACGGCCGACCTGACGGTCACGTTCGGCACCCACAAACCGTGTCATCTGCTCGACCCGGCCGCCTCGGCCTGCGGGACGGTGCAGCTGGTCGACATCGGTCTCGACCTGCCGGCCCCGGCCGTCGAGAGCCTCGAGGCGGTCGACGTGGCCGCGCTGGTGCCGCGGCCGGCACCGGACGGGCACAAGTACACCCGCGGAGTCGTCGGCCTCAGGGTCGGCAGCGCCACCTACCCCGGGGCCGCGCTGCTGGCCGTCTCCGGCGCCAACACCGGCCTGGCCGGGATGGTCCGCTACGTCGGGACGGCGTCCGAGTGGGTCAAGCGGCAGAACCCGGAGGTGGTCGGCGACGGCCAGGCACAGGCCTGGGTGGTCGGCTCCGGCAGCGCCGACGGCGCCAACAGCGCGCTCGCGTTCGCGCGGGCCAGCGGCGTACCTCTGGTCATCGACGCCGACAGCCTCCGCCCCCTGACCGGCCCGCTCGGGGTACCCGCCATCCTGACCCCGCACGCGGGCGAGCTGGCGGCGTTGATCCGGGAGGACCGCGGTGACATCGAGGCACGGCCGCTGCACTATGCGCGGCTCGCGGCGAAGCGGTTCCAGGCAGTCGTGCTGCTCAAGGGGCGGCGTACGACGATCGCCTCGCCGGACCCCGACACGCCCGTGCGGGTGAACACGACAGGGACCTCGTGGTTGGCCACCGCCGGATCCGGCGACGTGCTCGGCGGACTGATCGGCTCGCTGCTCGCGGCTGGTCTGGCGCCGATCGACGCCGCCTCGGCCGGAGCCTGGCTGCACGGCGCGGCCGCGGGCCTCGCCGCGAGCGGTGGCCACCTCGACGAGCTCGATACACCGCATCTCCATGAGCACGACAAGCTCGACCAGCGGGACTGGCCGGTCATGCGGGAAGGACCGGTCACGGCGAGCGGGGTCGCGGCGGCGATACCCGCGGTGATCAGATCCCTCCCCGCTGTCTCGCCCCCTTCGCCGTAGATCCCAGCGCGGCAACTATCCTTGACACCATGTCACCGAGCCGATCGCCTCGGACTCCGCTTCGGCGAGCCGAGATCGTCATCGACCTCGCTGCGATCCGGCACAACGTCACGCGGCTGAGGGACCACGTACGTACGCCGATCATGACGGTGGTGAAGGCCGACGGCTATGGACACGGCCTGGTCGAGGCCGGGCGTGCCGCGCGCGAGGGCGGGGCCGACTGGCTCGGCGTCGCCTCGGCCGACGAGGCGCTCGCGCTGCGAGAGGCCGGCGATGCCGGCCCGCTGCTGGCCTGGCTGATCATGCCCAGCGAGCCCGCCGAGGCCCTCGTCGCCGCCAACATCGACGTCACCGCCTACACCGTGGCCGACCTGGACAAGTTCGCTGCCGCCGGCGATGCGCTGGGTCTGACGCCACGAGTCCAGCTCAAGGTCGACACCGGGCTCGCCCGCGGCGGTTCGTCGTTCGCGGAATGGTCGAACCTGGTCGGTCGTGCGCGCATCCTGGAGGCCGAGCGCGCCATCCGGGTCACCGGGATCTGGTCGCACTTCAGCGCCAGCGAGGATCCCGCCGATCTGACCAGCGGGCTCCAGGAGAAGGTCTTCGCCGAGGCGGTCGCGATCGCGGAGCAGGCCGGCCTTCGGCCCGAGGTGCGCCACCTCGCCAACTCTGCCGGGGCGCTGCTGCGCCCCGGCGCCCGTCTCGACCTGGTGCGGGTCGGGATCGCGACGTACGGCATCGATCCCGCGCCCGGTGTCGAAGGTTCGCCGTGGGCGGACCTCGGCCTCGTCCCGGCGATGACCGTGCGCGCCGAGCTGGCGCTGGTGAAGCGCGTCGACGCCGGCGCGGGCGTCTCCTACAACCACACCTGGGTGGCCGAGGAGGCCACGACGGTGGGCCTGATCCCGGTCGGGTACGCCGAAGGGATCCAGCGCAGCGCGGGCAACCGTGCGTCGGTGTGGGTCGACGGTGCCCGGCGACCGGTGCGAGGCACCGTCTGCATGGACCAGTTCATGGTCGACCTCGGGGATGCCGAGGTCGAACCGGGCGCGGAGGTGGTCCTGTGGGGGACCGGTGCCGCCGGTGAGCCGACCGCTCAGGACTGGGCCGAGGCGAGCGAGACCATCGCGTACGAGGTCGTCACCAGAATCGGAGGACGGATGAAGCGGCGCTATATCGACAGTGACCAGGCAGAGGTCCGGGCAGACGACCGGGCTGACGTCCGGGCTGACGTCCGGGACGACGTCCGGGCTGACGTCCGGGCTGACGTCCGGGACGACGACGTGATCACGGCCTCAGGCAGTGAGAGCCCCAGCGCGCAGGGAGACGACCGATGAGCATCGCAGGACGAGCCGGCCAGATCGCGGCCGGGACCTTGGGCGCGGCAGCGGTAGCCGCGGCCGCCCGCGGCGCGGTGGTGGTCAAGAAGCGCCGCCGCGCGATCGAGGAGCGACCCGAGGACCGGACTCCGCTCGGCACGCTGCGGTCGTGTCCGGTCACCGTGGTGACCTCCGACGGCGTACCTCTTCATGTCGAGGTCGACGAGGTCGACCCGGCTCACGCCCGCACGGGTGCGTCCCGCGAGGTCACGCTCGTCTTCGTGCACGGCTTCTGCCTCAACCTCGACTGCTGGCACTTCCAGCGCGCCGCCTACCGCGGCCTGGTGCGGTCGGTCTTCTACGACCAGCGCAGCCACGGCCGTAGCGGTCGTTCCTCGCTCGGCAACGCCACCATCGAACAGCTCGCCGACGACCTGTTCGGGGTGCTGGAGGCGGTCGTGCCCGAGGGGCCGGTGATCCTGGTCGGTCACTCGATGGGCGGGATGACGATCGCAGCGTTCGCCGAGGAGCACCCGGAGTTCTTCGCTCCGTACGACGAGGGTGGCCGCGTCATCGGCGTCGGCCTGATCTCGACGACCGCCGGCGGGCTGGACCCGAGCCGGCTGCTCATCCCGATGCTTCCGGCCAAGCTGTCGGGCGGCATCGCCCACCGGACCATGAAGACGCTCGCCAGGGGGCACAGCCTGGTCGACCGGGTCCGTGCCATGGGCTCCTCCGTGGCGACGGTCTTCACCGACGTGTTCGCCTTCGGGGACGCCGTCCCGGCGGCGTACGTCGAGTTCGTCGACGGGATCCTGTCCCAGACGCCGTTCGAGGTTGTCGCGGAGTTCTTCCCGAGCTTCCGTTCGCTGGACAAGTACGCGAGCATCAACGCGCTCGGACGGGTGCCGACCACGATCATCTGCGGCACCGCCGACCGGGTCACCGCCATCGGCCACAGCCGCAAGCTGCACTCCTACATCCCGGGCTCGCGACTGGTCGAGTGCGAGCGAGCCGGTCACATGGTCATCCTCGAGCGCCACGGCCAGGTCAACGCCGAGCTCGACCAGCTGCTGGCCTCGGCGACCCGGGACGCGGCCTCGGCATGATCCTGGGGTCCGAATGAGTCTCGTCTTCGAGCGGGTCGGGCCGGAGGCCGCTGCCGAAGCACTCCGGATCGTCCAGGCTGCCTTCTCCGCGCGCCCACCGCTGGACCCGCCGGCGGACGCCCTCGGCGAGACCGAGGGGTCGATGAAAGAGCGCCTCTCCGGGTTCGGCGGGGTGCTGGCGCGGTTCGACGGGGTCGGCGTCGGGTCCGTCGTGATGGATCCCCAGGACTCGACCATGTGGCTGCGCCGCTTCGCTGTCCTGCCTGATCAGCAGGGTTACGGGGTGGCGCACAAGATGGTGACGTACGCAGCCGGGATCGCACGCTATGAGGGCTTCGACGACCTCGCGGTGATCGCGCGTGAGGAGCTCCCCGCGACGCTGCGGTTCTGGGAGAGGCAAGGCTTTCGGCGACTGCACAGTGATGAGGTCTCGGGTGACGCCCCGACGGTGCGACTTCACCGTCTGCTGAACGAGCATGTCGTCGAGGTGCTCGACGCCGAGGCGATGTCCGAGCTGGGACGGCGCGTTGCGGGCCTGGTCTCGGCAGGCGACGTACTCGTGCTCTCCGGCGGCCTGGGGGCAGGCAAGACGACCTTCACCAAGGGACTCGGCGCTGGGCTCGGTGCCCGCGGCGAGATCACCTCGCCGACCTTCGTGATCGCCCGGGTGCATCCCTCGACGGTCGGCGGGCCCGCGCTGGTGCACGTCGACGCCTACCGGCTCGGTGGGATCGACGAGCTCGACGACCTCGACCTGGACACCGATCTCGACGACGCGGTGACCGTCGTCGAGTGGGGCGAGGGACTGGCCGAGGGGCTCTCCGAGGCGCGCCTGGAGATCCGGATCGTACGTGCCGAGGCCGATGACGCACCCCTCGACACCGTCTCCGCCCCCGAAGGTGCGGATCCGCGGCGGGTGGAGATCGTCCCCGTCGGGCTGCGTTGGCGGGGCACCGATCTCACGTCGTTGTGAGCCATGAGGGCTCACGGTCCGTGGCGATCTCTTAAGGTGTGACAGTGCTGCTTGCATTCGACACCGCTACGCCCCAGGTCACCGTGGCGATCCACGACGGCGACGACGTCGTCGCCGAGATGGCCTCCGACCGGACCATGAAGCACGGTGAGCAGCTCGCGCCGTTGCTCGCGGCGATCATGTCCGAGGTCGGGATCGTGCGCCAGGACCTGACCGCGATCGCAGTCGGCGCCGGGCCCGGGCCGTTCACCGGGCTGCGCGTCGGGCTGGTCACTGCCCGGACCCTTGGGTACGTGCTGGAGATCCCGGTCTATGCGGCGTGCACCTTGGATGTCCTGGCCCTGGAGGCGGTGAACGGTGGAGCGGGCGGGGGTGGGTTCTTCGTGGCGACGGATGCTCGTCGCAAGGAGGTCTACCTTGCCTCGTACGACGCCGACGGCGCCCGGCTCGAAGGCCCCGTCGTCACCCGGCCGGCCGACGTCGCCACCTCCGCGCCGGTGGTCGGCGAGGGGGCGCTGCTCTATCCGGACGCGTTCCCGTCGGCGGTCGGTCCGCTGCGTCCCTCCGCGAGCTGGCTCGCGCGGGCCGTGGCCGAGGAGCGCGTCGAGCTGATGGACCCCGAGCCTCTCTATCTGCGCCGTCCTGACGCGGTCGAGCAGGCCCACCAGAAGCAGGCGACACCCAAGTGAGCGTACGCACGGCCGAAGCCGGCGACATCGACGCGATCGCCTCGCTCGAGCTGGAGGTGTTTCCCGATGATGCCTGGACCCCGGAGTACCTCCGGGTGGCGATCGACGGGAAGATGCCGACCGTACGGATCCTCGTCGCCGGGGAAGCTGCGGGACAGGGCGACGCTGCGGGACAGGTAGTCGGCCATGCGCTGGTGAGCGTGGTCTATGAGGTCGCGGAGCTGCAGCGGATCGCGACCGCGGCGGGTCGCCGACGTGAAGGGATCGGCCGGGCTCTTCTTGACGCCAGCCTCGATCTCGCCCGTGACGAAGGGGCCGAGCGTCTTCTCTTGGAGGTACGGGAGGACAACGTCGGGGCGGTCGCGTTCTACGAGAACTCCGGATTCATCGAGATCGACCGTCGCGAGCGCTACTACCGCGACGGCGCAACCGGGGTCGTCATGCAGCGTGAGCTGACCGGGCCGTGAGGTGACCGGGCCGTGAGGTGACCGGGCCGTAACACGTTCGACGCAGGCGGCCGGAAATGTCGGTGCTCTGTGGTGCGATGGGGGACATGTCCCTCAATCGCGAGCATCCCTACAACCACGCTGTTGGCTTGGCGATGGGGCGCGTCATCGGTCGCACGGGGCTGCGACCGCCCACGATCCTGGCGGTCGCCGAGGAAGCGAACACGGGCTCGGCAACCCTGCACCGGTGGTTCGGGGGCAAACAGAAGGTCATGCCTCACGCGGCGGCTGGTTTCGCGGGCGTCTTCTGGTCTGTAACCACCCGGCGGATCAACGGCCTGGGCTGGACAGGCTTCTTGCCATCGACTGAAGATGACGTGATCTGGGTCCGAGCGTGGCTCGGATTCGAGGAGCTCGCTCGCTCGGACGACGCAGTTGCTGAGCATGTCGCGGAGGTGTGGCATGACCTCGAGTCCTGGTTTCGCCGCCGCGTCGGGCGTGATCTCTCGGACATGGAGTCGGCCCGTCTAGCCGTGACTCTGAGAGGCCTGTGGATGAGCCTGACCTCCTCGCCTCCGCTCGATGCGACACTCGCACAGCAACTCTGGGCCGAATCGTTCGCGGATCTTGCCGATGACGCCGGCTCTGGCGGGGCCGCGGCGTAACTGCTCGAGGTCGTCGCGGCGGGCGAAAAATTTCGCCCGCTCGAGAAGGGCTTGAGGTGCCGGAGGTATCGGCCTGAGGTGCCGGGTCTCGACTTGTTGGGTCGTGGCCGCCTACACGTCGGCGTGGGGTCCTCCAGCGGGCGAAAAATTTCGCCCGCTCATATGGCCCCGCTCTGCGCCAGGGAGTCGAGGCCAGGGAGTCGAGGCCAGGGAGTCGAGGCCAGGGAGTCGAGGCCAGGGAGTCGAGGCCAGGGAGTCGAGGGCAGGGAGTCGAGGCCAGGGAGTCGAGGCCAGGGGATCGAGGCCCGGGGGATCGAGCCAGCGAGGGCGGCTCAGGGCAGAATGTTCGTATGACTTCTGGTGCCTTTCCTGACGAGCCTCTGGTCCTAGGAATCGAGACGTCCTGCGACGAGACCGGGGTGGGGATCGTCCGCGGGCACACGCTGCTGGCCGACGCGGTGGCGAGCAGCGTCGAGGAGCATGCCAGGTTCGGCGGGGTCGTGCCCGAGGTCGCGAGCCGGGCGCACCTGGAGGCGATGGTGCCGACGATCGAGCGCGCCTGCGACGAGTCGGGCATCAAGCTCCACGACATCGACGCCGTCGCCGTCACGTCCGGACCCGGTCTCGCCGGAGCCCTCCTGGTCGGTGTGGCAGCGGCCAAGGCACTTGCCATGGGACTCGACAAGCCGCTCTACGGGGTGAACCACCTGGCCTCGCACGTCGCCGTCGACCAGCTGCAGCACGGGCCGCTTCCCGAGCCCTGCGTGGCGATGCTCGTCTCCGGTGGTCACTCCAGCCTGCTCAGGGTCACCGACATCACCGGCTCTGCTGACGATCAAGCGGGCGACCCTCAAGCAGGCGGCCGGGGTGGCGTGGTGCCTATGGGTGCGACCATCGACGACGCCGCGGGGGAGGCCTTCGACAAGGTGGCCCGCCTCCTCGGCCTCGGCTTCCCGGGCGGACCGGTGATCGACAGGACCGCTACCTCGGGCAGTTCGATCGCGATCGACTTCCCGCGGGGCCTCAGCTCGCGCCGCGACCTGGAGCGACACCGCTTCGACTTCTCGTTCTCCGGCCTCAAGACCGCCGTCGCCCGCTGGGTCGAGGCCAAGGAGCGCAGCGGTGAGCCGGTCCCGGTCGCCGACGTTGCCGCCAGCTTCCAGGAGGCGGTCGTCGACATCCTGGTGAGGAAGGCCCTCGACGCAGCCTCCT
>NZ_JBOHDN010000260.1:0-6205 GCF_050699375.1 Nocardioides sp.
CGTCGTACGCGTGCGCCGACGCGGGGTCCCACCGCGGGTCCGCGTCACCGAAGATCACGAGTGGTTTCCGCCCGAGTCGGAGCAGCCGCTGCGGGATGCTCTCTTCGACGATGTAGTCGCGGTTCGCCCGCATGATCGCCCGGAACGTCTTGAACGATGTCCGCTTCAGGTCGTCGATCATTTCGTCACTGATCGTCACCGGCCGCGCGGCGGTGGCGGAGATTCCCTTCCGGAGCAGCGCGTCGGTCCGCAACGGCCAGATCAGCGCACCGCGCGCGGATCCGGTGAGCAGCTTGACCAGCGTCGGCTCCGGACGCAGCGCCTCCATGCTCGGTCCGGTGCTGATCAGTGTTGGTCTTGCCGCCGAATACGCTTACGAGAACTGGGGTCAGATCAGACCCGCGAGAAGATCGATGACGGTCTGGAGGCAGTGGGCGATGCGGTCGCATTCTGAGCCGGACGCGGCGCGAGGACACACGGACGGACGGTTCGTCGCGCCACCTGTCCTGTCGAAGTCAGTCCTTCGCGTTTATGTACTCATTGTGCTGGTGATCGTAGGTCTCGGACTCGGCCTCTGGGTCCTCTGGCTCTCCGGCTCGACCCCGGCGCGGATCGCTGCCGTGCTGATGGCTGCTGTCCTGCTAGTTCCTACCGCTGCGCTGGTGCTGAGCATGGCACGCCGCCGGTCCGACGTCCTCGTGATCGAAGAGACCCCAGGCGCGGTCGTATTGCGGGGTTCCCGCTTCTTCGCGCTCGCGCTGCTGATAGCGCTGGTCGGTGTCGTTTTCTACCCGGTCGCACTCGGGGTGGCATTAGTCCGCGACGGCGTCGAGGACGGCTCGATGACGATGTTCGTAGTCTCGCTCCTCGTCGCACTGGCATGTCTCCCGGTGCTCGTGATGGCGATGCTGGGCAAATACAGGCTGAACCGCTTGGTGCTCACGCCCGACATGGTCACCTACCACGGCTACCGCCGAGCATGGTCAGCACCTTGGGACACGCTGGACAGGGTCGAGATCACCCCTGAGCCGAAGGTTCAGCTGCTCATTGCCGGGCACGAGACCGAGATCGAGGTTCCTCTGGGCCTCATGGCCAGCGGTCCAGTTCCGCTCGCGGAGTACGTCGACGATCTGATCCGCCACCCCGACCGACGGCCCGGCAAGTCCCCTACGACCTAGACCGCGGATCCCTTCAACTCGGCTGCAGCCGCGCAGCAGCGCAGCGGGGCCTGGACTGGCAGGCCGAATCGGATCCCATCCGAGAGTTCGGCCTCGAACATTCCGACGATCTCGGTGACGAGCCCGCCCTTCGGGTCAAGGTGTCTGGACCTTGGTCTGCCAGGCCGCTTCGGCCCTCTCACATCAGGTGGAGCCATACGACGGCTGCACCGCCGACGCCGATCGACGCCAGGATCGAGCACTGTTCCCACGGCTTCACATCGGATACGTACAACGTGACACCCCCAGCGACGCTGACGATGACGAAGCCGATCGTGATCGCTACTGAAGCCATCGGCGTTGTTGGGCGCCCTAGCGAAAAGACGGCCACGATTGCCGCTGGAGTCGCTACGACCGGCACGAGCGCCGGTGCCATCCATGTCCAGCCTGGTGCCTCATACCGACCGAAGACGCCGACCCATGCACCGGCGCCGGCCACTACGGCCAGGAGTCCGAAGCAGTTGAGCGATGTTCCCGCGTTCAGAGCGGCTCGGGTGCCGCCCTCGACGGCGAAGCGAGTCTTCTCCGCCTCGCGGAACAGGTCGTTGACCCTCTCGTCTGTGCTGACTTCCTGAAGAACGATCTCGTCGATGCGCGACGCGGTGAGGTCGATCTCCGGGGTCTGCGCAACGGCCTGCGCCACTGCCATCCGCAGCTCGCCCATGTCGCTCATACGAAGACCTGCCCTGCGGCCGCGAGCAGGGTCAAGACCTCTGACCCTTGGCCTCCCAAGCCGCTTCGGTCTTCTCGCCAGAGATGTCGTGGTGATTACGAGGGATGTCCAAGATGGCGGTGAGCTTCGACGCACCTACGGGACCCTTCGCGCGCTCGAGCCCCTTCACGCCGCGCTTGGCAGCGCACTCTGCGGCGTACGCCCAGAGCGACTCGAGGGAGGCAGTGTCTGCCCCTGCGCTCCGGAGCCGCCCGTCCAGAGCACGGATCGATGGCTCACGTTCCGCAGCAAGCGCTGCGCGGGCCTCGCGCCGGGCGAGGAAGAGTCCGAGGTCGCGTTCGCGGGCGGCCTCGGGGTTGCGCGCGCGGACGATGTGGATCCAAGCCACGCCCACGAGGCCGACCGCCATCGAAGCGATGACCGACACCTGCTCCCAGGGCTTCAGACCCGGGGCGATCAGCGTGACGACTCCCGCGGCCACGATGAGCACGAGCGCGATCACACACGAGCCGGCAGCGTTACGCCCCATCGGCTTGCGCACCGACGCCAGCGCGATGATCGCTATGAGGGCAGCCACCACGGGCGACAGGACCGGCGGCATCCACGTCAGTCCTGGCGACTGGCCATACCTCCCGAAGATGCCACCGGCGGCAGCAGCAGCGACAATCACCGTGAGCATGCCTACACCGCCCCAGGATCCTTCATCTCTCTGGTAGGCCTTGTGCGACGCTGCGAGCTCGGACTTCTCCGCGGCGCGAAAGAGATCGTCGGTCAACTCGTCGTTACCTGTCGCCTTGAGCACGATCTCGTCGAGGCGAGTCGCGTTCAGATCGCTCGCGGGTGTCGTCTCGACGGCTTTCGCGATCTTGCCCTGCACGTCGTCGTTCGTGTTGTTCATACCGATACTTCCCAGGTCGAAATGACTGGCTCCACCAACGCGAGCACTACCCCGGCCGCCGGTGAAGACGCCGGAGTGAGAGCAACTGCCCCGAGTCGACCGCCCGCAGAGACGACGTACGTCGTCTGGATGAACTGCAGGTGCGTGAGATCGCTGCTGGACCCAGCATCCTCCGCAGCTGGTAGGAACTCCGAGACTCGGAACCCATGCACGGAACCGAGCTCGACCGGGACGACGGTCGGCTCCCACGGGCCGACGCTGCCCTCCGTGACAAGTTCCAGCGCCTCCTTCTCGGAGGTCGGAGGCTCTCGGTCGGTGTAGAGCGCGAAGCCCGCCACTGCGTACAGCGACGATTCTGGCTCCTGCAGCAACAAGGTCAGGTCATCGGACGCATCGCGCGTAGCGATGGCCATCTCGGCCATGGTCGTCGCGAATGCCTTCGCCTCGCCCTGAAGCCCCGCTGTCCGATCCGCGACGAACTGTTCTTCGCCGTCCGCTCCGGGCACTTCGTGCCAGAGTGACGGGTCAGGTGCGATGGTGAAGTCAGGCATCGTTCCTCCAGCGGAACGTGGCCACGATCCCATCGCTGAGCAGCGTCATCGATGCGATGTCTTGGTCGCTGGAGTGCTCGCCGTTGCCACCATCGAGGATGGTCGTGCGGATGATGAGCGCGGTGTCCGGTGCGTGTGGGACGCGAATGAGGTACGTCGGCTGCACCGTGTGCACCGTACCCCCGTCGACCGATTGGTCGACACGGTCGACCCATCGAAGGATGGTGCCGCGATCGTCGAGCGGTGCCGCGCCGCGATCGGTGATCAGCTGCCTGGCCATCGACGTCATCGCCGACCCAGCAGGTGCGTCGAGCCACGCCAACGCCATGCTCATCGGGACGAAGTCGTCGACGGGAACGTCCACCTGCGAGACCCAGGCGATCATCCGCTCGCGTGCCTGAGGATCCGCGTCCGTCTGGGCCAGCATCGCGTCGACGCTGGCCCTCATCCGGAACGCGTCGACCCCAGGTGATCGATCCATCACTGCGTGGACCTGGTCGCGCAGGGTGCTCAGGTCGGCCTGTTGCTTCGCCCATCCCTGAGGCAGGAGCAACCCGAACGGAGGTGTCTTCGTCGTGGCACCGAAAAGCTCGGCACGAAGGCTGCCAGCGAGTCCCATCAGCTTCCCCCAACCAAGTCGCCCATGCCCACGATGTTAGAGATCGAGGTTCCGACACCTTGCGCAGTTCCGGTCAACGCCTCGGCGAGCGACCCTGGGACACTTCCGGGGTTGAACCCGCACAGCGCATGCGCAATCTCGCTGCGACTGTTTCGGCCTCCTTCGCGGACCAGGGTGAAGCCCCGGAGCATGTTCCTCGTGTTCAATCCGTGGCGAGTCATCCAGTCGGCGCCGTCGATCCCGAACCTCCTGATGGCCGCCGAGTCCAAGCCTTGACCCCACGCTCTGGCCGATCCTGTGAGTCTGGAGAACTTCAACGACGACAGTCCGTCTGCGAGCTTTCCGAGGCTGGCGAACTTGCCGAACGGCACCACGCCAAGGATCGCCAGTGCCATGCCGCGCCCCGAGCCTCGGTCAGCCAGGAACTTCGACGCTTCGAGGGCCAGTGTCAAGACACCTGCGATGACGCCAATGACGGCGGCGAGAGCAGCGAACGGACCGGTGAAGCAGATCGCGATGATCAACGCGATGAACCCGATCACCTGAAGGACCTTCAGCGCCCCCTCGACGAAGGGCATCGCGTTGTCCCAGAAACCGTCCTCGACGCCGTTCTCGTTGACCTCCTCGAGGTCGTCGCGGGCGGTTTCGTACGCGTCCTCCCAGGTCGAGACGGGGGCGTCGTAGCTGCCCCAGTAGCTCTCCCAGTCCCCCACTGCCGAGTCGAAGGCTGCCTGCTCTGCGGAGGAGTCCGGCCGCTGGGCCGCCGCCTCACCGTCACCCTCGCCGGCGGGCTTGTTCTCGGCCTCCTGGTCGTGCTGTTCCTGCGACTGCTCGACCTCGAGCAGCGCGTACGAGGTGGTGTTGACCGACTCCCAGGCAGTGTTGGCGTTGGTGACGAGGCTGTCGGTCTCGTCCTGGACGGTCTCCAGTGCTTGCCCGTACAGCTTCAGTGCCTCGCCGCTGGGAGAGTAGCGCTTGCCCGCGGTGCGCAGGTCCCCGTAGACCTCCTTGGCCTGTTCGCGGATCTTCTCCAGGGAGTCGCCCTTACCAAGATCACCGTCGGCGAAGAGCTGCAGCGTGTCGGCAGCGGTGGACATCTTCTCGCCGAGGTCGATGATCGAGGTGGCTCGGATGCCGATCCCGCCCGCGTCTCCCTCGACCTTCAACAGCTCGCGTCCGCCGTGGGTGTCCGGCATGGACGGCTGGCGGTACTTGGGTTCGTTCTCGGTCATCAGGAACCCTCCTGCATGGTGGCGAGCTCGGTGTCCAGGTCTTTCCAGGCCGCCTTGTTCTCGTCGACCCGCTTCTTCATCTCTTCGAGCTTCTCGCGCAACGTGTCACGCTTGTCGTCCCACTCGGACTCGAAGTCGCTGGCACGATCCTTCAAGGCGGTCCAACCGGGCAGCGGCGTGCCGATGTCGCCCTCCAGCTCGCCGGTGCGCGAACCGGCGTCCTTGAACTCGGTGATGATCTGACCGAGCGCGGTGCTCAGCTCCTCCATTCGTTCGAATGGAATCAGTACGTCTGCCACGTGACACGCCTCCAGGTCGTTCCTTGCACATTTACACGACCGCGCGGGGCTGCTGAGGCAGCCTCCCGACGGTCAGAGACGACTGGCGGGGACCGTTGTCGGCCCCCACCAGTCAGAGAAAATAGCTCAGCCGCCCGCGAGCTGGCTGTCCAGGTCCTGGATAGCGGTCGCCATGTCCCGCAGGGACTGGGCCATGTCCTCGACGCCGCCGATGGCGTCCTTGAGACCCGTGGTCATCTCCGTGTAGCCGTCCTGGAACTTGCCCGAAGCCTTCTCGGTCTTGAACCCGTCCTGGACGAGCTCGTCAACGTAGCCCTGGCACTCATCAAGAGCGGACTCGATCGTGTCCTTGCCCTGGTCGAGCTTGTCGGCCGCGCCGGTCATCTCGTCGTAGGTTGCCCCGAAGTCACTCATCGGTCTTCGCCTTTCTCGCGATTTCATTGCACGACACCCGCTGAGGCGCCGTCCGTCAGAGTGCTTCTACCCACTGCCTCGGGTTCTAAACATCTTCGAAAGTAAAATGTCGCTTGCGCTTCCGGGAAGGTCTCGACAAGCTCGACCACCGGGTCGGGCGCGTCCCTGGCACGATGACCGAGATTGGCTGAGACTGAGCAGGTGTCCTCCAAGCCAGCTCCACACGTACTCGTCCTCTTCGGCGCGACCGGTGACCTCGCCGCGCGCAAGCTGTTCCCCGGGCTGTATCGGCTCGCCCTCGC
>NZ_JBOHDN010000261.1:0-9164 GCF_050699375.1 Nocardioides sp.
TTATGGGTTAAGGCCCCCTACAGACTATGGGGTTGATAGGCCGGAGGTGTACAGCAGAAATGCCCAGCCGACCGGTACTAATAGGCCGAGGGCTTATCTTTCATAAACCCTCAACAAAAACAACAAATCGAAGACCACTTCGATAAGACTGTTCGCGTCCACGAACCAACATCAACAAGATGTTAGAACTAAACAATGGCTTGGCCACCCCAAGCAGCTCTGCCTGGCAGCAATAGCGCCGGCGAGTGTGCGGGGGTGAGTCGATAGAGTTACGGCGGCCATAGCGAAGGGGAAATACCCGGTCCCATCCCGAACCCGGAAGTCAAGCCCTTCAGCGCCGATGGTACTGCAACCGAGAGGCTGTGGGAGAGTAGGACGCCGCCGGACAAAATTTCAGGTAGAGGCCGCCCCGTTGGGGCGGCCTCTACTGCATTTACAGACATTATGATCTTAGGATCGTTCGAAGTCGGTTGCGCAAGCAGCAGTGAGGATGGCGGCTATGGCTGACGAGCGCCGTGGCAACAGAGGCGGCAACCCCGCCGGACGCTCCGGGCGTCCCAAGAGCTCGGGCTCATCGGCCGGCGGGCGTGGTGGTCGACCGGGATCGGGCCGCAGCAGCGACCGTCGTGACGGCGGCGGCCGCGGAGGCGAGCAGCGCGGCGACGGTGGACGCAGTGATGGTGGACGCAGCGGCGACCAGCGCCGCGGCGACAAGCCGTCCACCGGCCGTGACGGCAAGCCGTCGACCGGACGCGGTGGCCCCCGCGCGGGTGGTCGGTCCGACGGCCCGAAGCGCGGCGGCAGCGACCGCAAGGGTGGTTACTCGAAGGACCGGGGTGGCAAGCCGCAGCAGCGCCGCTTCGACGAGCCCCGCGAGGAGCGCTCGGCCGACCAGCGGGCGTACGACGGCCCGGTGCTGCCCGAAGAGGTCAGCGGCAAGGAGCTGGACCGGGCGATCTCGTCCCAGCTGCGTGGTCTGCCCGAGAAGCTCGCGGCGCGGATCGCTCGCCACCTGGTGGCTGCGGACCTGTACATCGACTCCGACCCGGAGCTCGCCTACCAGCACGCGAAGGCGGCCAAGTCGCGTACCCAGCGGATCGCTGTGATTCGTGAGGCGCTCGGCGAGGCGGCGTACGCTGCCGGCCACTACTCCGAGGCGCTCGCCGAGCTGCGCGCCGCGAAGCGGATGAACGGGGCGACCGCCTACCTGCCGATCATGGCGGACTGCCACCGTGCCCTGGGCCAGCCCGAGCAGGCGATCAAGCTCGCACACAGCCCGTCGGTGGTGAACTTCGATGCGCCGGCGAAGGCCGAGATGACGATCGTCGAGGCCGGCGCGCGCCGTGACCTGGGTCAGCATGACGCGGCGCTGCGGATCCTCGAGCTGGCGCCCCTCAACAACAAGAGCCGTGAGGCCTGGGTTGTGCGGCTGCGCTACGCCTACGCCGACACCCTCCTGGAGGCGGGTCGGGACAAGGACGCGCTGACGTGGTTCCACCGCACCTACGCCATCGACTCCGAGGAGCTCACCGACGCCGCGGCGCGGGCAGAGACCCTCGAGAAGACGGTCGAGAGGGACTGAGGTCCTTCAGAACGCCTGACCAGTGGCGACCGACGCGAGTGTCGGTCGCCACTGTCAGGTTTTGCGCGGATACTGGAGATCTTGGGCCTGGTAGGTAAGAATGGGCCTCAGAATTACACACGGCCAACTACATCAATGTGATCAACCGAAGAGTTTCCTTCACGCATGATCGAGCCCGCTGGGGAAGGCGTAGCTCGCGCCGCAACGAAGGAGATATCCGGTGACCACTCAGATCAAGGACCCGAGCGCCTCGCGTGGTAACGCCCGAGGCGTTGTGTTCGTGCACTCCGCCCCCTCCGCTCTCTGCCCCCACATCGAATGGGCCGTCGCGGGGGTTCTGGGTGTTCCGGTGAGCTTCGACTGGACGGCGCAGCCCGCTCAGGCCGGCACCTACCGAGCCGAGTTCTTCTGGACGGCTGCGATCGGGTCCGCTGCTGCGATCACGTCGGCGCTGAAGGGGTGGACCCACCTGCGCTTCGAGGTCACCGAGGACGGGACCCCGGCCTCGGAGGGTGCGCGCTACTCCTTCACCCCCGATCTCGGCGTCTTCCACGCGGTGACCGGCCTGCACGGCGACACCATGATCCCCGAGGACCGGCTCAAGGCGGCAGTCGTGAAGGCTGCCCTCGGCGACACCACCCTCGAGCTCGAGGTGGACAAGCTCGTCGGCAAGCCGTGGGACGACGAGCTCGAGACTTTCCGTCACGCGGGTGAGGGTGCGCCGGTGCGCTGGATGCACCAGGTCGTCTGAGCGACTCCCGTCAGCCGCAGAGCACGGCGACGAAACGCCGAGTCGGCGCGTCACGACGCGCCGACTCGGCGTGGCTTTTGGTCAGGACGCGCCGACTCGGCGAGGTTCGGGTTACAGGGGGATGGTGCCGTGCGCGCCGCGGCGGACGCCAACGGTCTGGATCGACTCCTCGAAGGCGGCCGCGATCGCACCGCGGGTGGCCGAGGGCTCGATCACCTCATCGACGACACCGATCTCCACGGCCTTGTCGACGCCACCGGCGAGGCGCTCGTGCTCGGCGGCGAGCTCCGCCTCGACCTGCGGACGGAGGTCGGGAGCGACCTCGGCGAGCTTGCGGCGGTGCAGGATGCGGATGGCCGCGACCGGGCCCATGACAGCGACCTCCGCGCCCGGCCAGGCGAAGACCTTGGTCGCGCCGAGCGAGCGGGCGTTCATCGCGATGTAGGCCCCGCCGTACGTCTTCCGGGTCACCAGGGTGACCCGAGGGACGACGCACTCGCCGAAGGCGTGCAGCAGCTTGGCTCCGCGACGTACGACCCCGTCCCACTCCTGGCCGACGCCCGGGAGGTAGCCAGGGACGTCGACGACGACGATAAGCGGGACGCCGAGGGCGTCGCAGAGGCGTACGAACCTGGAGGCCTTCTCCGCGGAGAGGGAGTCGAGGCAGCCGCCGAGACGCAGCGGGTTGTTGGCGACGACGCCGACGGTGCGGCCACCGAAGCGACCCAGGGCCGTGACGATGTTGGGCGCCCAGCGCGCGTGCAGCTCCTGGGGGGTGCCTTCGTCGAGGATGCTCTCGACCAGGGGGTGTACGTCGTAGGCGCGCTTCTTCGACTCCGGCAGCTGCTCGGCGAGGTCCCTGTCCTCCACCGCGGTGACGTCGAGGCCGCCCTGAGAACCGAGGAGCGAGGCGACGGTGCGGGCCTTGTCGAGCGCCTCGCGCTCGGACTCGGTGAGGATGTGCACGACGCCGGAGCGGCGACCGTGCGGCTCGGGCCCGCCGAGGCGCAGCATGTCGACGTCCTCACCGGTCACGGAGCGTACGACGTCGGGGCCGGTGACGAAGATGCGGCCCTCGGGGCCGAGGATGACGACGTCGGTGAGCGCGGGGCCGTAGGCGGCACCGCCGGCCGCCGGTCCGAGGACGACCGAGATCTGCGGGATCTTGCCGCTGGCCTGGGTCATCGCGTGGAAGATGCGGCCGACCGCGTGCAGGGAGAGCACGCCCTCGGCCAGCCGGGCGCCGCCGGAGTGCCACAGGCCGATGATCGGGATGCCATCGGTCATGGCGCGGTGGTAGGCGTCGACGACCACCCGGCAGCCGAGGTCACCCATCGCGCCGCCCATGACGGTGGCATCCGAGCAGAAGGCAACCGCCCGGGTGCCGTCCACCTCGCCGACGGCGGCCAGCATGCCCGAGTCGTCGTCGGGGGAGATCAGCGTGACGGTGTCCTCGTCGAAGAGCGCCTTGAGGCGGGTCACCGGGTTGCGTGGGTCCTGGTCGCGAGGCAGCTTGTGCTTCTTCGCGGGGGCGGGCGCGGGCGTCGCGGTGAGGGTCATCAGATGCTCCCGAAGACGACAGCGACATTCGCGCCGCCGAATCCGAAGGAGTTGTTCAGGGCCGCGATGTCGCCGACCGGCAGGTCGCGTGGCTTGGTGGCGATGTCGAGGTCGACCGCGGGGTCGAGGTTGTCGAGGTTGATGGTCGGAGGCGACTGGCGGTGCTGGATCGCCAGGATGGTCGCGACCGCCTCGAGGGCTCCGGCGCCGCCGAGAAGGTGGCCGGTCATTGACTTGGTCGAGGTGACGATGACGTCGGAGGCGTGCTTGCCGAGCGTGGAGTGGAGCATCAGGCCCTCGGCGATGTCGCCCTGCGGCGTCGAGGTCGCGTGGGCGTTGACGTGCACGATCGAGGCAGGGTCGATGTCACCGTCCTCGAGCGCGCGCTTGATGGCGCGGCTGCCACCGCGGCCCTCCGGGTCGGGCTGGGCGATGTCGTGGGCGTCGGCGGTCACGCCGGCGCCGAGGATCTCGGCGTAGATGCGAGCGCCGCGTGCCTGGGCGTGCTCGAGCTTCTCGAGCACGAGCACGCTCCCGCCCTCCCCGAGAACGAAGCCGTCGCGGCCGGTGTCCCAGGGACGGCTGACCGCGGTCGGGTCGCCGCCTTCGGCGCCGGAGGCGGTCTTGGACAGAGCCATCATGTTGGCGAAGGCGGCCATCGGCAGCGGGTGGATCGCGGCCTCGGTTCCGCCCGCGAGGACGACGTCCGCGCGGCCGAGCCGGATCTGGTCGGCTGCCTGCGCGATCGCCTCGGAGCCGGACGCGCAGGCCGAGATCGGGGTCTGGGCCGCGGCGCGGGCGCCGTAGGTCAGTGAGATGTTGGCTGCTGACGCGTTGGCCATCAGCATCGGGACGGCCAGCGGGCTGACCCGCCGCGGTCCCTTGGCCATCAAGGTGTCGTAGTTGTCCAGCAGGGTGGTCACGCCACCGATGCCGGTGCCGACGGACACGCCCAGGCGCTCGCCATCGAGTCCGTTGTCGTCGGCGGTGCCCTCGAAACCGGCATCCTTCCAGGCCTCGGCCGCGGCGATGACGGTGAACTGAGCGGAGCGGTCCAGGCGCCTGGCCTTGACCCTCTCCAGAACCTCGGACGGCTCGACGGCGATACGGCCGGCGATGCGTACGGGCAGGGTCTCGGCCCACTCCTCGGTGAGCTCGCGTACGCCGGAGCGGCCGGCGATCAGGGCATCCCAGGTGGTGGGTACGTCTCCGCCGACCGGGTTGGTGGTGCCCAGTCCGGTGACGACGACTCGGGTGCGGCTGCTCATGGGGTCTCCGTGTGGGGTGGGTCGGTGCTAGGTCGGGTCCGGGGGATCAGATGGTGCAGATCCGGCGGCTCGGCCTGGGAGGGTTGGCCGAGCCGCCGGGGCACGTCAGGCGTTCGCGGAGGCCTTCTCGATGAAGCTCACAGCGTCGCCGACGGTCTTGAGGTTCTTGACCTCTTCGTCGGGGATGGATACGCCGAACTTCTCCTCGGCGGCGACAACGACCTCGACCATGGACAGCGAGTCGACGTCGAGGTCGTCGACGAAGGACTTGTCGAGCTGGACGTCGGCGACATCGATGCCGGCGACCTCATTGACGATCTCGGCGAGGTCGGAGCGGATCTCTTCGGTGGTGGCCATGTGTGTTGCTTCCTCTCGGATTTCTTTGGTGATGAAACTCTTGGACAAGTGATACAGGACTAGGGGACGACGACGACCTGGGCTGCGTACACCAGCCCGGCGCCGAAGGCGATCAGCAGTGCGATCTCGCCGGACTTCGCCTGCCCTTCCTCGATCATCCGCTCCAGGGCGAGCGGGACTGAGGCGGCCGAGGTATTGCCCATCGTGGCGATGTCGCGGGCGATCTTGACCGACCCCGGCAGCTTCATGGAGCGGGCCAGGGCGTCGACGATGCGCATGTTGGCCTGGTGCGGTACGAAGCAGTCGAGCTGGTCGGCGGTGATCCCGGCCTTCTCGAGCGCTTCCTGGCCGACCTTGGCCATCGCGAACGCGGCCCAGCGGAAGACCGGGTTGCCGTCCATCGTCAGCCACGGGGTCTCCTTGGCCTCGATCGCGTCGAACCAGTCGGGGGTCTGGATCATGTCGGCCTTGTCGCCGTCGGAGCCCCACACGACTGGGCCGATGCCCGGCTCGTCGCTCGGACCGACGACGGCCGCGCCGGCGCCGTCGGCGAAGATGAAGGCGGTGCCACGGTCGTGCGGGTCGGTGATGTCGAGGAGCCGCTCGACCCCGATGACGAGCACATTCTGGGCGCTACCGCCGCGGACCATGTCGTTGGCCATCGCGATGCCGTGGCAGAAGCCGGCGCAGGCCGCCGAGATGTCGAAGGCGGCCGGGTGGTCGGCCCCGAGCTCGTCCGCGATCAGGGCGGCGACGGCCGGGGTCTGGCGCAGGTGGCTGACGGTGGCGACGACGACACAGTCGATCTGGTCGATGCCGATGCCGGCATGGTCGAGGGCCTTGCGCGAGGCGGCGACGGACATCATCTGGACGGTCTCGTCCTCGCCCGCCCTGCGCCGCTCGACGATGCCGGACCGGGTGCGGATCCACTCGTCGGAGGAGTCGATGAGGTCGACGATCTCGCTGTTGGGGACCACCCGCCGCGGGCGATAGCCGCCTACGCCGAGAATGCGGGCGTGCGGGGAACCTGTCGGGGCTGAGATCACGAGTGCTGGACTCCTGTCGGGTGCAGGCGCAGCAGCGGCTGACCGGGGGAAACGAGGTCGCCGTCCTCGACGAGCCACTCGATGACCTCGCCGCCGTGGGCGGAGGTGATCGCGATCGTGTCGCGGAGGCTGGCGATGGCGCCGATCTCGGCGCCGGCCGGAATCACGTCGATCCCGGACACTGTCTCGGAGAGCTTGAAGGTGCCCTTGGACGGGGAGACGACCATGCGCCAGGTCGGGGTGGTCTCGATCGGGTTGGCCTCGCCGTGCTTCTCGACGAACGCACGGGCGTCGTCGAGCTGGTCGGGCGTCTTCAGCGCGAAGGTCTCGACGCCCTTCAGGGCGCGCTTGGCGATTCCGGTGAGCGTGCCGGCCGGGGGCATCTCCAAGATGCCCGTGACACCGATGTCCGACATGGTCTCGAGGCACAGGTCCCAGCGCACCGGGTTGGCGATCTGACCGACGATCCGGCCCAGTGCCTTGGCGCCGTCGTGGACGATCTGACCGTCCTTGTTGCTGATCAGGCGCGTACGCGGGTCGTGG
Organism: Nocardioides sp.; assembly: GCF_050699375.1. Classification (GTDB taxonomy): domain Bacteria; phylum Actinomycetota; class Actinomycetes; order Propionibacteriales; family Nocardioidaceae; genus Nocardioides. The sequence goes on from NZ_JBOHDN010000261.1 coordinate 7,108, forward strand.
GTCGAGACGCTCTGGGCCAGCCGGGCGAGGTGGCCGACCGCGGGCTCCATGTGCTCGGTGTGGAATGCGCCGGCGACGCTGAGCGGCATCAGTCTCGCCTTGGCCGGCGGGTCCGCGGCGAAGGCCTCGAGCTGCTCGAGCGTGCCGGCGGCGACGATCTGTCCGGGACCGTTGTCGTTGGCGGGGGTGAGGCCGTGCTTCTCGAGCGCGGCGAGCACCTCCTCGCGTACGCCACCGAGGACCGCGGTCATGCCGGTCGGCGTCTTCGCGGCGGCCTCGGCCATGGCCTTGCCGCGCTCGCGGACGAGCACCATCGCCTGCTCGGCGCTGATCGCGCGGGCGCCCGCTGCGGCGGTGATCTCACCGACGCTGTGGCCGGCGACGGCACCGATCTTCGAGAAGGCGTCCGCCGGCTGTGGGAACAGCTCGAGGGCCGCGACCAGACCGGTGGCGACCAGCAGCGGCTGGGCGATCTCGGTGGCACGGATCGTCTCGGCGTCGGCATTCGTGCCGTAGTCGATCAGGTCGATGCCTGCGACGGTTGATAGCCACTCCATACGAGCGGCGAAAGCGGGGTCCTCCAACCACGGGGTGAGGAATCCTGGTGTCTGAGCACCTTGTCCTGGGGCGACAATGACGAGCACGGAACGATAGTGCCGTCATGAGGGCCCCTGAAGCACCCTCTGCGGCGACGAATATGTACAAGGCAATCTTGTAGAGGTCCTACAAAAGTTGTCTGCACTAGGGTCGAGGGTCCTGTTGCCTGCCGAGGATGAGGGCGACCTGGAGGGCCAGGGCGTCCCGGGAGTCGGTCGGCGTGAACCCGGTGAGCTCCGCGACCTGCTTCAGGCGGTAGCGCACGGTGTTGGGGTGCACGAACAGAGTCCGACCGGTCGCCTCGAGGCCGCCTCCGGCGGAGAAGTACGCAGCGAGGGTCTCGATCAACGTGCTGCGCGCCTCCACCAACGGCCGGTAGAGATGCTCGATCAGGTAGCGGTGTGCCCAGACGTCGCCGGCCAGTGCGCGCTCGGGTAGGAACGACTGGCTCTTCGCCGGGCGGGGTGCATCGGGCCAGCCGGGCGCGGCTCGGTAGGCCGAGAGAGCGGCCCGGGCGGACTCAGCGGCCGTCGCGAGCCCGGTCGCCACCGGACCGACCACGACCGGACCGTCGGCGAAGAGGTCGGCGATGCGACCGGCGGCCGTCAAGGGATCCTCGATGCCTCCGAGCAGCGCGACGAGCCGGTCGCCCTGGACCGCGCACAGGGTGTGCAGGTCGTGGGCGCGGGCACGACGCCGCACCTCCTCCATGGCGGCGTCGAGGCCGATGCCCTCGGGCGCGTGGCCCAGCACCGCGCACAGCTGTAGGTCGGCGTCCCAGCCGAGTGCGCTCGCGCGGGAGAGGACGACCTCGTCGGTCTCGGCGCGCAGGACTGCGTCGACGACGAGCGCCTCGAGCCGGGCATCCCAGGCGCCGCGCTGCTCGGCGGCCTTGGCGTACACCTCCGCGGTGGCGAAGGCGACCTCACGGGCGTAGCGGCCGATCGCCTCGTGGACATCGGCGGCGTCCTCGGGGCCGAGAAGGTCGTCGATGTTGGCCTCGACGACCTCGATCGAGAGACGCACCAGGTCGACGGTCTGCTGGAGGGTGATGAGGCCGGTCAGCGCGCGCGGTGCGACACCGAACATCGACGCGGCCAGGTCGGGCTTGGCTGTGTCGGCAGAGGCGCCGCCGGCGTACCAGCTCACGAACTCCTTGATGCCCGCCTGGACGATCATGCCGACGAGGGAGCGGTTCTTCGCGGAGAGATCCTTGAACCACGGCATCGCGTCATCCATCCGCGACGTCGCGGCTGTCGCCAGTCTGCCGGTCGCGCGCCGAAGCGCCAGCGCGGTGCGCTGGCGGGTGGGTGGGATCACTGCGGTCACGTTGTCCATTCTTGCGCTGCGTACGTCTGAAAACACGCCGAGTCGGCGCATTCGTCCCGAACCGACACACGCCGAGTCGGCGCATCCGACCCCTCTCGCTCGCTTCGCTTCGCGAGGCACGGGGTCAGATG
>NZ_JBOHDN010000262.1:0-13689 GCF_050699375.1 Nocardioides sp.
CTCCGGGCCAGGATCCACGTACGCCTGCGCCAGCAGGACCGCACCGACGCCGAGACGGGCGAGCTCCGCTCCGGATCGGTGGCCCTGGACCTGCGTACGCGACGGCTGCGGGTCGACGGTCGCGAGACCGACCTCTCCGCCCGCGAGTTCGCCCTGGCGGTGGTGCTGCTGCGTCATCCGGGCCAGGTGCTCTCCCGCGCACAGCTGCTCGACCTGGCCTGGGGCATGGACTTCGACCCGGGCTCCAACGTCGTCGACGTCTATGTCGGCTACCTGCGCAAGAAGCTCGGCGCGGCCCGGGTCGAGACCGTACGCGGCATGGGCTACCGCTTCCAGCCCTGATCCAGGCTCGATCCCGGCACTGATCCCAGGCCGCGACGGCTGAGAGAACGGCTGAGGACCCGACCTTCGTCGGGCCCTCAGCCGCAGGGGATGGGAGATGGGTCAGTGGATCCGCAGACCGCCCAGCGAGGCGCGCGGGAGCCGCTCCAGCGCGGGGGCGACCGTCTCGGAGACCTCGGCCGGCGCCGGCCGGTCACCAGGGGCCGGGGCGAGGCACGCCTCGATGACCTTGACGACCTCCGGCGGCGTACGTGCGGGCAGGGAGCCGGGTCGGTCGACGAGCTGCGGGTAGCGCTCGGTGCGGTCCGCGGAGGCCGGGTCGCCGTGGGCGAACGGCCGCTCGCCGGTGACGGCATGGAAGAGGGTGGCGCCCAGCCCCCATACGTCGCTGGCGGGGCCGACCTCGCCCCGCTCGCCGGGCAGGCACTGCTCGGGTGCCATGTAGGCGTCGGTGCCGATCTCGTGGCGCAGTGCCGCGGCCGCGTCGACCGGCCGGGCCACGGAGAGGTCGATCAGCCGGGCCGGCGAGCCCATGATCAGGTTGCTCGGCTTGACGTCCAGGTGAACCCAGCCGGAATGGCCCAGGTAGTGCAGCGCCGAGGCAAGGTCGAGGGCAAGGGGCAGGTACTGCTGCTCCGGAAGGCGCCCGTGTCGGCGGATCAGCGTCGAGAGCCGCGGGCCCTCGACGTGCTCCATCACCACGTACGGCCGCTCGCCGTCGAGGTCCTCGCGCAGCGCCCGCACCAGAACGGGGTGCCTCAGCGAGGTCAGCGCCTCGGTCTCCCGCCGCATCGCGCCGCGGCTGGTCTCGCTCTCGATCAGGTTCGGTCGCAGCACCTTCGCCACGACCGGCCCGTAGGTGATCTCGTCGAAGGCCAGGAACGCCTCGTACGACGATCCGCCCCCGAGCAGCCGCATCGCGGTCAGCTCGGGGGTGATCGCGTCACCCTGGGCCAGGTCCCAGGTGTCGGTCATCCTCGACTCAGTCCCTGGTCCGGTCGTTGGTGTTGTCGCGGGTGTTGTCCTTCGTGTTGTCCTTCGTGTCGTCCTTGGTGTTGTCGCGCGTGCTGTCCTTGGTCTGGGCGTCGCGGGTGTTGTCGCGAGTGTTGTCCTTGGTCGCGCGGGTCACGCCGGTGCCGTTGGTCGCGGTGTCGTTGCCGGCGGCGTCACGGGTGACGTCGTCGTTGTCATCGGCGTCGTCATCGTCGACGGTGGTCACCTGGCTGCTGGCCTTCTCCTCGCGCTTGGCGTAGCCGTCGTCATCGGCGGCAGCAGCGCTCTGGTAGGTGAACACGCCCGCCGCGACGGTGCCGACCAGGCCGGTCGCCAGGATTGTCAGGGTCTTCTTCATCTCGTGTCTCCTCAGGTTGTGCCCCGGGTGTTCCCGGCGCCATGCAAGAACCATCTCGACCCCGGGTGAGGTGACCGTGAGACGACCATGAGAGCCCTCTCATCCGCGAGCCGGTACCGGTCCGGAGGCCCGCGGTGGTAGGAACGCTGCGTGCCTGACGAACCCGCCTTGCCTGACGAACCCCACGTGCCCAGATCCGATGTGCCGGACGATGACGCGGAAGCGATCCAGCGCAGCGAGTGGCGCGAGATCGCGATCAAGGTCGGTGCGCTGCTGGTGGTCGGGGTGCTGGTCTCGGTGGCCGGCTACGGCTACTCGCGCTCACGCTTCACCGAGCGCGCGACCGAGCAGGCCGAGAAGGCCGCCAGCCAGTTCGCGCGGACGACGAGCTGGACCACGATCGAGGCGGATCCCGAGCTGGTCGAGCAGTGGGAGAAGGCCTGCCCCGAGGTTCAGACCGAGCCTGAGGAGGACACCGCCGATGCCCGCGGCCACCTGGAGAAGGTACGCATCAGCTCGACCGATCTCAACGATTCCGGTGCCGTGGTCGAGCTGACACCGGACGGCGGCCGGTCGGTCTTCACCCTCCACATCACCCGCACCGGCGAGGGCAAGGACGAGGATTGGCAGGTCACCACGGTCAGCTGCGCCGGCTGAAGCTCAGCTGCGCCAGGCCCTGAGCCGGTCCGGCTCGGTCTCGGGAGACTCGGTGGCCGCCCAGACCTTGCGCCACTCGGCGATCTCCTCACCGGCGGGGTCGGGAGTGCCGTCCTCGGCGGCACGACGCATCGAGGCGTACCAGTCGGTGGAGTCCTCATCGAGCAGCCGGGCCACCGCCGTTCTGATCCTGGGCCCGAGCTCGCGCACCGTCTCCCCCTCGGCCGGGCGGAGCGGCTCCCCGAAACGTACGGTCAGCTGGCGGCGTCCCTTGGCGGAGGTCTTGCCGGGCCAGTTGACCCCGCGCGGCATCGCCGCATAGGTGCCGCGGTGGGCGATCGGGACGACAGGGACCCCGTACTCGATGGCCAGGTAGGCGGCCCCCGAGCGGAACCGGCCGACGGTGCCGTCCTTGGAGCGGGTGCCCTCGGGGAAGACGACCAGCGACCAGCCCTCGGCGAGCACCTCGCCCGGCTGGGTCGACAGGGCGCCCCCGCGACGGTCGATCGGCAGCGTGTTGAAGACCAGCGAGGAGCCCACCGCCCGCCACCAGGTGTCGAAGAAGTAGTCGGCGGCAGCCGCCACCGCCGTACGTCGCCGCCACCTGTCCGGCAGGCTCAGCAGGATCAGCGGGGTGTCCAGGTGAGAGGCGTGGTTGGCCACGAAGATCACCGGACCGTCGAGCCGCTCGAGCACGTCGAGCCCCTCGACCTGGGTCTTCACCTGGGAGCGGAAGACCGCCTCCAGGCCGGCCTGGGCGACCTCCCGGACCGCCCGGGCAGCCGGCTTGCGCGACCACTCGTTGTCGAAGACGGTCGTCGTGGGCGGCGGCACGAACGGCTCCGCCGAGCGCGGCACCTGCGCCCGGTGCCCCCACCGCCAGCCCCGCTTCATGAGACGTACGTCGCGGGCGGTGTCCTTCCAGAAGCTGCTCATCGCGCCGCCTCCTCCCGCTGTAACACGTCGTTCGTAGGACTACTCGCCCTATGAGAACGACCGGATAGTCCTACGAACAGCGTGTTACAGCTGCTCTGCAACCCACCGACCCGCCTCATCGCACATCCGCCAAGAGGTGAGGCGGGTTGCGGAGGTAGGTGATCGACGGCGACGGGCCGACCGTCGAGCTCGCCATCTCGAGCGCGTCCCGCAGGGACGAGGCCGACCGGAAGCCCATCCGGGCGGCGGCCTTGGGGTTCCCACCGACCCAGATCACGTCGCCGAGGTGGTCGAGAGCATGGGCGATCCAGTACCACATATAGAACGGGTGGACGCCGTGGTAGGCGTTCGAGGTGCGGTAGAGGTGCACGTACCAGGGATCGGTCGCGAACTGCTCCTCGAACTTGGGTCCGATCAGCGCGGGGTCGTTCGTGTCTGCCAGCACCTCCTCGTAGAAGTCCACGTAGGAGGGATGCGTGAGCGTGTTGAAGCCCTCGTCGAGCGGGTGGTAGAGGATCGCCACGCCGCCCTCGCGCACGACCGGCTGCCGCAGGTAGGAGTTGAAGTAGTAGCCCAGCCCCATGCACGCGGCCAGGATCGGGTTCATGGTCGAGCTGACGTTGTAGGGACCCAGGTAGGGCACCCCCATCACCATCACGTCGGACTGGCCCTCGACCTTGACCCGCTGCTGCTGGTGGACGCGCTGCACGGTCAGCTCGTGGACCGGCTCGACGGCTCCCGCCGTGATCCCGGTCAGCCCGTAATTGGACCGCAGGTCGTGGAACATCTTGTGCCGCATCTTCTGCGGCGCCACCGACAGCCCCCTGCGCAGGCCGAGCACGGTGGCCTGGTCGCGCAGCGACCACTCCCACTCGCGCTTGAGCAGCGTGTCGTACGGCTTCCCGAACACCTCGTTGTCGAGCGTCGTCTCGATCTGGAAGACCTTGACGTGCTCGCCGATCAGCCGGCCCATCCGCCAGGCGGATGAGTGCATCTCGGAGTGCTTGTGGTCCATGAAGCTGCGCGAGTGGACCATGGTCTTGGCGTTGTGGTGGTGCTTGATCGACTTGTAGGAGGCCAGCCCGATGCCGACCGACTTGTGGCCGCCGTCCATCGCGACGAGGTTGACGTTGACGTAGATCAGCAGGTCGGAGGTGGCCGCCCGCTTGTTGATCTCGACGTCCTCGCCCTTGTCGGTGACGCCCATGTGCTCGAGGTTGGCGCGGTCCTCCGCGTCGTGGTTGTAGAGCTTCCCGGACGGCGCGAAGGAGCGGAAGACGCGCTCGCCGACGATGTGCTTCATCTCGGCGTCCGTCATCCGGCGGTGCAGGGCCAGCGCGGCGATGATCTCGACGTCGTCGACCCCCTTCTCGGCCGCGATCGTGAGCACCTGCTCCATGATCCGTCCCCGGATGTCGGGGGCCTTCATGGTCGGCAGCGGCAGGGAGAGGTCGTCGAAGGCGATGGTCAGCCGCATCCCGGGGAACATCAGCTCGCGCAGCGGCTCGGAGTCGACCGGGTTGTCCAGGGCCTCCCGGATCGCCTCGTCGACATCCGGCACCGTCGGCAACGACTCCGGCGGGTAGACCACCCGGGTGCCCTGCGGGAACTCCTCCAGCCGGAACCCGAGTCCCTCGTGGACGAGCAGGGGCGGCGTACGGTCGTCGACCTCCAGCACAAAACCGGGTCGTGTCATCGATCAGTCTCCTTAGGACGACGGTGCTTAGCTTGTCCGGCTCGGGTCGAAGGCCACCTTGACGGTGCCGAGCCGGCCGGCGGAGTGGGCATGGTCGAGGGCCTCGCGCCAGCGGTGGAGCGGGTAGGGCGCGACGGTCTTGGCGAGGCGGCACATGGCGTCGTGGCCGACCAGGTCGAGGGCAGCGGCGAAGTCGCCGGCACCGCGGGAGGACGCGTACGTCCCGACGACCTCGAGCTCACGGAACCAGGCCGCGGAGAGGTCGGCGGAGGCCGGCATCCCGGAGAGCACCACACGTCCGCCGGCGCGGGTGGCGTGCAGGCAGGTCTGCAGCGACTCCTTCGAGCCGACCGCGTCGATGGTCACATCTACGCCGCCGAGGAGGTAGGGCGCCGAGAGCATCTCCGGCTCGAGCATGAAAGCGCTGGTCGCACGGCGGATTCTTCGCAGGGTCTCCGACGGCGCGACGACCTCGGTGGCACCGAACTCCAGGGCCAGCTCGCGCTGATGAGCGTGTTTGGCGACGACCAGGATCTCGCCGGCGTCGGTGAGCTCGCGCAGCGCCAGCGTGGCCAGCAGCCCGACCGCGCCGGCGCCCGAGACGAGGACCCGGTCGCCGGGCTTGACCGCGGCTCTTCGCGCGGTGTGGACCGCGCAGGCGACCGGCTCGGCGAGCAACGCCTGCTCGTCGGAGTAGCCCTCCGGCACCTCGTGCAGCTGGGAGCGGTGCACCGAGAGCTGCTGGGACCAGCCGCCCCCGGTGTCGTGGCAGAACCCGGTCTGCAGCCCCGAGGAGATGTCGCCGACGGTGATCCGAGAGCACCGGTTGGTCTCGCCCCGCGCGCACGCCTCGCAGGCCTCCAGCCCACGCGCGGCGCAGGTCAGGACGGGGTCGACGACCACCCGGGTCCCGGCGGCCAGATCACCACAGGGGTCGAGCAGCTCGCCCACGATCTCGTGGCCCGGCACGAACGGCAGGCTCACCAACGGCTGGAAGTAGAGGCTCGTCCGGCCGGAGAGCATCCCCAGGTCGGACCCGCAGATCCCGGAGAGCGAGACCTTCAGCCGCGCCCACCCGTCGTGCTCGACCTTCGGCGGGTCGAGCGTCACCATCCGCAACGGCGCCGCGGCCCCGCTCAGCAGCAGCGGCATCCGCCCGCCGGCCACCTTCCCCAGCGCCGTCTTGGCCACACTTCGATACATCTCCAACGCCAGCATCCTCAGCACCCCCCTCGCCGACTCGGCGCGAATGTCCCAGATTTCCGTGCCGAGTCGGCGCTGATGTCCCAGAATTTCGTGCCGAGTCGGCGCAAATGTCCCAAGCCAGAGCACCGGTCTGGGACAGACGCGCCGACTCGGCACCCAGATCTGGGGCAGACGCGCCGACTCGGCATCAATTCTTGGGGCAGACGCGCCGACTCGGCAATCATCGGGGGGTCCTTCCGACGGGGTCGAGCGTGCGCGAGGCGTGACCTGGCGAGGTCCAGTCGACGATGGTCCAGTGGGACTTCTTGGCATGCCGGAAGAGGGGTACGTCGGGACGGACGGCGACCGGGTGGCCGACCGCGGCGAGGAGGGGGAGGTCGGAGTGGGAGTCGGCGTAGGCGAAGCAGTCGGACGGCGAGATGCCCTCGCGCCGGGACCACTCGCGTACGAACGAGCCTCGCGACTCCCCCACCAGCGGCGAGGAGGCCAGGTGGCCGGTGCAGAACCCGCGATCGTCGACGGCGAGGTCGGCGGCCTCGATGTGGTCGAACAGCGGCAGCAGCGGCCGGGTCAGCGGCCGGATCGCGCCGGTCACCAGGACCGTCACGTGCCCCGCGGCACGATGCTCGCGGATCCGCCGCACCGCGTCCGGGGCCAGACGCCCGAGGACGTGCGTGGTCAGGTGCTCGTCGACGATCGCATCGAGCTCGGAGAGCCGCGCGCCGGCGTACTCCTTGTAGACCGTACGCAGCAGCGAGCTGCGCTCGGCACGGTCCGCCCACACGTACTTGGGCACCTTGCCGGCCATCCGCGCGATCTCCGCCGCCTTGGCCGTGCCCGAGAGCTCGCCCAGCCGCAGCCAGAGGTAGGTCTCGATGACGTTGGAGGACATCAGGGTGCCGTCGAGGTCGAAGAACGCCGCGACACGCGGCTTATCGGTGGTCGAGCCTGTCGAGACCCGAGGCAGCGCGCCGGCGACCGGCCTCTTCCGCAGCTTGCGCAGCTCGTCGAGCTCACGGATCGGTTTGGTGACCGAGGGGACGTGCACGTCGTGGAGGTAGGAGTGCCAGTCGATGACCGCGGTGTCGAAGGCGAACGTCTCCTGGTCGGCCGGCGTCAGCGACCGGTACAAGGCGAGCGTGTTGGCGTCGATGAACCGCAGATCGGCCTGGGCGTACTCCTTGTAGAGGTTCAGGTAGCGCCGCAGGAACTGCAGCCGCCGTCCCTGCCGGTCCAGGTCGCGCGCCCATCCCCGGGTCCGGTCGCCGCGCGGTGCCAGCCCGAGCAGCGTGTCGGCGACCTTGTGCACCTTCTCCCCGGTCGACAACAGCCGCTCGACCGATGCTCCGCCCTCGAAGGTCCACTCCGGAAGTCGCACCGCGCCCCGGTCCCCCACCGCGAACGGCTCCTTCTCGAAGTAGGCACGCACGCTCTCGTAGAGCATCCCGAAGGTCATCGGGTTGCGGTCGCCGGAGGCAAGATGGAAGTAGGCCGGCTCCCCGTGCACCGGCGGGTGCGCCAGACACGCCACGATCGAGGAGACCACGTGGTCGACCGGCACGATGTCGGCCGTCGTGTCCGCGGCAGCCGGGAAGAGCGGCAGCTCGCCGCGGCCGTAGGCGAGGATCAGCGGCTCGGCCATCTTGAAGCCCTCGATCCAGCCCGGATACGGACGGGACAGAGAAGACTCGATGATCGCCGGGCGGTAGATCGTCGCCCGGTTGCCGGCGGCGGCGTGGGCCTCCACGACCCGCTCCCCCAGCGCCTTGGTGAACGTGTAGGCGTCGGTCCAGCCCAGCGAGCGGGCGCGCTCGGTGCCGAGGCGTACGAGCTCGTCCTTCACCCACTTCTTGCGCGCCTCCTCGGCGGCAGCGGCGGCGGTCATCAGGCCCGCGCGACCGTGCTCGCGCTCGGCCTGCTTGCGCAGCCTGGAGATCACCTCGACACTGCGCGAGCGCTCCTCGGCGGCGGCGCGCTGCGCCAGCCCCCAGGCGAGCTCGGACTCTACGTCGACCGAATGCTCGACCGGGCCCTCGGGAATGTGCCCGCGGCGCCGGCCCGAGACATAGGCCGTCGAGACGTGCAGGTAGTGGATGTCCCGCCCCGTCTCCGAGACCCGCCTGAGCAGCTCGCGGACACCGACGACGTTGGTGACGAACCCCTCGTCGACCGGTGGGTCGAAGGAGACGTCCCCGGCCGAGTGCACGACCGCGTCGACATCTGCCGGCAGCTCCGGCGGGTCGGAGAGATCGCCCTCGACCACGTTGACCGAGGCGTCGGCGACTCCTGCGAAGATCGGCTTGGCCAGCAGCTTCGTGATCCGCTCGGCTCCCGAGATCGTCCCCTTGGGCCGGACCAGAACACTGAGGCGTACGTCCGGCACCTCGGTCAGCAGCAGATGCAGCAGCGCCTCGCCGACGAACCCCGTCACCCCGGTCAGGAGGACGTGCTGGCCCGCGAGCCGCTCCCGAATGGAGGCCCGAGCCTTGTCGTCGTGAATGGGTCCCTGCTCTGGGTCAGAGGTCACGGATGTGATTGTGCCCGGTCGAGGCAACCCCCGTGACACCTTTTCCGGCCACGACCTGAGAAACTGCGTGGAACCCCAGGAACCCGAGGAGTCGTACGTGTCGAGGAAGCTGCTGAGCATCGCGGCCGTCCTCTCCGCAACCGCCCTCGCGGGCTGCGGTTCCGGAGAACCCACCACCAGCAGCCCGGGCCCGAGCCCCTCCACCTCCTCCCCCGTCGAAGCCTCCGGCCCCTGTCTCTTCGAACCCGGTCAGGTCGCCAGCGCCATCCCCGGCACCTGGGAGCACAGCGCCGACGAGGACGTGTGCACCTACACCAGCGACCGCGGCGCGATCTTCGTGACAACCCTGGTCGACACCTCCGTCGAGGCGGGGCTCGACGCCAGCCGGGAGGACTGCATCTCCTCTCCCGCACCTGTCGAGGTCGGCGACCTGGCGTTCGTGTGCATCGAGGAGCACGACGACGGAGACCTCGTCGTCGGCAACGTCGCTGTCGGAAGTCGGCTCTGGTCGCTCGTCATCGTCCCCGACAAGGGCGTCCATGATGCCGAGCTGAGCGCCATGGGCCGCCTCGTCGAGATGGTCGCCGACCCGTAAGCCCAATCCCGCCGAGGCGTCAGAAAGTGACGGCTCGGGAGGTGGGGGGCTCGGGCGACCCAGAGAACTTTCTTCGGATCGGTGCTTGACCTTGACGCAGCGTCAGGGCTGCACGCTTCTTTCACGGCCCCAGACCGGAGCCGACACGGAACACCGATCAAGGGAGCACGAGATGAACAACCTGCTGAGCCGTCTGGTGGGCGACAAGAAGGACTGGAAGCGCATGGAGGCCCGGGCCGCCGAGCTGCCTGCGGACTACCGCACCGTCTACGGCGAGATGAAGAGCTACCTGTGGCGGTTCACCGCCGGTGACGGGATGGACATCGTCGCCATCCTCCGCGAGGTCCTGGCTCTGTTCGAGACCGAAGCAGCAGCCGGCCGCTCGGTCATCGAGGTCACCGGAACCGATCTGGCCGCTTTCTGCGACGCACGGCTGCCCGAGCAGCACGACGCCTACCGCACCAAGCTCCGCGCGAACCTCAACGAGGTCGCCCGGAAGCTTGCGTGACTCAGGGCAGGTCGTGGAAGGCGTACTGGGCGACCTTGTGCGGCAGCTGGACGACAGGACCGCGTCTGAAACCGTAGTCGTCGAGCCTGGCGAGGGAGGCCTCGTTGGTGGCGTCAGGCTCGACGACGATCCGGCGGGCCCCGGACTTGGAGACGACCTCCTCGATGAAGAAGTCGAGGACCGTCTCCGTCCGGCCCTTCCGGGCCGGGGTGTCTGCCAGGAACAGGTGGGCGCCGATGTCCCCGGGCCGCCGGTCGTAGAAGGTACCGAGCTCGTCGACCTCGGGGTCCCAGGTCTGGAACAGCGCGACCGCCTCGCCGTCGTGCTCGACGATGTACGCAGCCAGGTGGGGTTGCTCCTGCAGCCAGGTGTAGATCTCCTCGATCTCCTCGCGGGGCTTGTCGACCATGCCCCAGAACCGGGCGCGGTCGGTCTGCAGCCAGTCGCACAACAGATCGATGTCGGCCGACGGCTCCAGGTCGCGAATAGTCAGGGGCATGTCTTCTCCTCGGTGAGCAGGGACCAGTCGGTGACGACGCGGACGGCGCCCCCGCTGGCCCAGGTCTCGTGCTGGTCGGTGTGATGGATGCTGTCCGGGGCGCCACCGGCGCCGAGGGGTACGACCCATCGGCTGCTGTCGCGATCGGCCAGGTCCCAGGCGTAGCGGGCCACCGAGCCCCGGACGGTCACGGTGGTGCCCGGGACCCAGGCGTTGCAGCGGACCGTGTCGGTGTCGCCGGGCAGCGCGGTGGCGGGCGTGGTTCGCGCATGCGGCAGCCCCAGCTGCTCCAGCGCGTGCAGTGGCCAGAAGCGGTGGCGCTGCGGCCAGGTCGCCGTGTCCGCGGACTCGTGGACGGTCCTCGCTGCCTCGGCCACCAAGGCTCGCGGGTCCAACCCGAACGGCCTCTCGGCGGCCAGGATGACGTGCAGGGCGGACGCCACCCGGGCGGGCAGGTCGAACCACGGCTCATAGAGAGATCCGTACGCCGAGGGCTCCCGTAGCGGCGCGAGCGCCGGTGCCGCACAGATCCGGTCGACGACCTCGGTTCGCAGCGCGGCATACCAGGCCGCGACCGGCGAGTCGTCCATCGCGCCGTCCCACTCGGGCAGCTTCGCCGGGAGGAGATCGACAGGGACCAGCGCCAGCAGCGCCTTCCCCGCGGTCTGGGTCGTGTCGGCGAGTACCGCGATCGCCTGCTCGGCGTCGAGAGGACCGGCGTCGTCGAGGAGCTGCCCGATCCGGTTCGCCCGGAACGGTGGCGCGAAGGCGTCGGCGAGGACGTCGAACTCCGGCATGCACCGGTCGTTCGCGGTCACCACGGCACCCGCCGCCGATGCCGTGCGCCGCGGAAGCGGGTCGACCCAGCCGGTCCACTCCCCCGCCTCCTCGCGCCGCGGCACCCGGCCGCCGACCGTGTGGACGACCTCGCCCGCCACGTCGGCGATCACCCAGCTGTTGACCGGCTCGACCCAGTGCGCGACCGCGGCCTCGACGTCGGCGACCGAGCGGGCCCGGAGCAGCGGCAGCAGAGCCCCGAAACCGAGGTCGCCGAGCTCGTGGCCGGGTGTGCGGAGCACCTGCCCCCACCCGTCGTCCGGACCGCCGAGGACCACCGGCCCGCGGTCGGTCTCGAGCACCTCGACCTCGATCGGCTCCTGGTCGCGTACGAGCACCCTCTCCACGCTCCGCCGAACCGGGCCGCTGCCCGAGCGGACCGAGCCGTCCTCGTCGCGGGTCAGATCGATGCGGAACAGATCCTGGTAGTCGGCCATCGCGTTGGTGATCCCCCACGCGACCTCGCCGGCGTGCGCGAAGTGCTGCACGCCGGGGACACCGGGGAAGGTCATCCCGACCACGTCGAAGGGGTCGTCCGGGTCGGTGCACGCCAGGCGCACCTGGAGGTAGACGTTGGGCGCCTCGAAGAGCCGGTGCGGGTCACCGGCCACGAGCGGCCGACCGGATCGGGTGCGGCCGCCGCCGACCGCGTACGCGTTGGAACCACCGGCCAGACCCTCGGTGCGGAAAAGGCCGGCCTCGGCCCCGAGCACCCGCGCCGCCCGGGCGCCGAAGAGCTTCGAGGGGTATGACCCGAAGAGGATCTGCTGCACCCAGAACACCGCCAGCGGCGTCCATGGCTGCCAGGTCCCCGGCGCCGGTCCGAGACCGTCGAGCTCCGGGCTGGAAGCAATCTCCAGACCCGAGCGGACACCCTCGACGTACGCCGTCAGGAACCCCTGCGTCTCCCCGTCGAGCCGTTCGAAGGCCGCCCGCGCGACCGCCGCCAGGCGGGCACGACGGGCGAAGAGGTCCCACTCCAGCCCGGCCGGGCCGAGCAGCTCGGCGGTGCGCCCCTCGCCGCGCAGCCGCTCGATCTCGAGCTGCCAGGCCCGGTCCCGAGCGGTGGCCCAGCCCTGCAGCCGGGCCACCTCGGTCAGCGAGGCACCCCGTACGTGCGGGATGCCCCACTCGTCCCGGAAGACGCCTCGCGAACCGGCTGTCATGCGATCGGGTTGGCCAGGGTTCCGGCGAACATGAGCGACTCGGCCTGGTCGGTGATGTCGACCATCTGCAGCGTGTTGCGCAGCTGGAGCCGGTTGAGGCAGGAGTGACGGAAGCGCGGGCGAAGGAAGTCGTAGCGCGCGACCGCGTCGGCCAGCTCCGGATGGTCGGCGGCGTGGTCGACGATGCAGGCTCGGGCCTCGGCCCAGAACTCGGTCTCCGGCAGCACGCCCTCATCATCCAGGATCGCGGCGACGTAGCGCAGCACCCCGTCGAAGATGTCGGTGTGCACGGCCAGCGCCTTGACGTCCTCGGGGACCGAGTGGCGGATCCGAGAGACCTCCTCCGGCAACGGCAGATCGCCCATCACCGCCACCTCCTCGCCGATGTCCTTCATGAACATCCGCACCGGCACGTTGTCGCGCAGCACCATCACCAGGTTCTCGCCGTGCGGCATGAAGGCCAGCTCGTACGCCAGCAGGCAGTGCACCAGCGGGCGCAGGTAGGCGTCCAGGTAGCTGCGCACCCACTCCCGGGCGGGCAGCCCGGAGGCGCGGACCAGCTCCGCGGCGTAGGAGGCACCGGCGGCGTCGCGATGGAGCAGCGCCGCCATCGTGGCGCACCGCTCCCCCTCGGCCAGGCGCGGCACCGGCGACTCGCGCCACAGCGCCGCGATCATCTTCCGGTAGGGCGAGGTACTCGGCAGGGCGTGGAAGATGTCGCCTGTCCAGCCGACCGAGGCGAGCTCGCGAAGGACGCCGAAGCCGCGCTCCTTCAGCTCCGCGTCACCTTCCACCAGGTCGGCGACCCAGTCGTTGATGACCGGGGTCGCGGCCATGTAGGCGGGCGAGAGCCCACGCATGAACCCCATGTTCTGGATCGACAGCGCCGTCTTGACGTAGTGCCGCTCCGGGCGAGACGTGTTGAAGTACGTCCGGATCGACTGCTGCGGGCGATGGCTGTCCTCGCCCACGCCGACCAGCACCAGCCGGCGCGCCGCGACATCGGCGGCGAAGGTGACCGCCAGCTTGTGGCGCCACTGCCACGGGTGGACCGGCACGTAGCGGAACTCGTCCGGGTCGAGCCCGAGCCCGCGCAGCTTGGCGGCGAACCGGGCCAGCGTCGCCTCGCCGAGCTCGGCCTCGTAGAGGGCACGCTCGCTCTCGCCACGGCCCAAGGCCAGGTGGGACCGGTCCCGCGACACGGCGACCCAGAGCAGGCTGAGGTCGTTGCTCGTCTCCGGCGCCCAGCGGGCGTGGTCGTCGATGTCGAAGCCGATCCGGCCGTTGTTGGCGACGAAGGCGGGGTGGCCCTCGCTCATCGCGCCCTCGACGCTCTGGTGGTCGGCGTCGACCAGGTCGGCGGCGGTCA